>NZ_JBEAFH010000046.1:0-147086 GCF_040061575.1 Klebsiella sp. CB_Kp196 | reverse complement strand
AAGTGGTCATTTTAATTGAGCTGGATAACGGACATTTCAATTGAGCCTTGACATAGGTTGTAGGGGCTCAATAGTAATGTCCGCCTGTAGCTCAATTCAGATGTCCGCGTTATGGTAAGCTTCACTGGTCCGTTTAAACTACCGGGAGGCATATCATGAGCGCAGAAAGCTCAGGAGTGTTTACTTTGAAAGAGATCAACCGGGTCAAGATTATCCAGGACGTTATCGAACGTCGTATGACCACGCGTCGTGCAGCTGAACACCTCGGTATCAGCGACAGACAATGTCGGAGTTTCTCGGCAAAGAAACCGTACGGCGTATTATGGTCCGGGCTGGTTTATGGGTCCCCCGCAAACAACGCGCCGCAAGGATCCCTCAGCCACGTTACCGGCGTCCGTGTACGGGCGGATTGATACAAATCGATGGCTGCGATCATGACTGGTTTGAAGGCCGAGGACCAGCCTGTACACGTTGATGATGCAACCAGTAAAATCATGGAGCTTTTGTTCGTCAAATCTGAGTCCACGTTTTCTTACTTCGAAGCCACACGCCATTATATTGATAAGCATGGCAAACCGCTGGCGCTGGTTACAGGGTATCAACTCAATGGAGGCTGCAAATGCCTTTGCTGAAGCCTATATTGCTGACTATAACCGTCGTTTTGGCAAAGAGCCCCGACATGACTTTGACGTGCATCGTGTGGTTGAACATGACGAAGATCTGGATCTTATTTTCACAGTACGGGAACATCGCAAAGTCTCAAAATCGCTGACGATACAGTACGATAAAATGCTGTACCTGATTGAAGACAGCGAGCTGAGCCGCCGTGCTATTGGTAAATACATCGACGTGTATCACTACCCCGATGGTCGTAAAGAGTTACGCCTGAATGGTGAGACACTTCCCTACTCTACCTATGACCGGCTGTCAGAAGTCGACCAGGGCGAAATTGTGGATAATAAACGACTTGGCCGTGCTCTGGAATTTATCAGTCTGGTGCAGAGCAAACGAGATAACACGCGCTCTCAGTCCGTTCCTTCTGGTGATGGCCCTTCCCGGCGACGGCCCAGACAGGAAGGGAAAAAATCCCAGCGGTCACTGAATAACGACGACATGCTCGAAGCGCTTAAGCAACTCCAGTCGCAGTCAGAGGAGATTTTTGGCAAGAGAGCCAGAACCGGACGATGACTTTCTGTAAAAGATCCATTTGAGACTTGAGGTTTGCACTATAACGTTCTGTGTAAGCAGGCCGCTTCGCTGCGGCCTGCTTATTATAATGCGTACTACATTATGCGCATCCCATAAGGATGGGGGGTTATTTGTTATGTTGTGGCTGCGGTTGGAATGGATATGCAATGCTCTCGTTAATACTTACTTGAGTCGATGACTTTTCTTTAAATGCAGGCCAATTATATGATTTTGTTATGAACTTCCATGAGTAATAATCCTTCGAATCATCGGTGATTTTAAGGCTTAAGATGCTCCAACTCTCATCGTGACAATGTGATTGTTTTGCATAATCATCTTCGGTAAAGCAAGCTTTTATCATTTCTCTTGATGAAAATGGAATATTTTTAAAGGCTGGTTGATATGTACCATCATCATTAATCATTATGAAATTTGCGTATTCTTCCTCGCGCCCACCTCCGGAATAAGTTGTTGACCATTTCGATACTAACGCAACGGCCGTTTTTACTTTACTTAAAGGATATAAAGCTGGATATATATATACATCGCTTTTGGTAAGTTCATCATCAGGAATATCCTCATTATTAGCTTCTTTAGTAAAATCCCATGAAACTATTTTAGAATACACATCACCTTCTTTTTTTATCTTCATTAACTGAAGATGTGAAGTGGTTAAATAAAAGATGTCATTGGAATTTTTTTCTTTCCAGATAGAAGTCCCGTCTTTACAGAAATCATCGACCGTTTTGCAAATATCAATATATTGAGCACTGTTTTTTTTCAACGCTGTTAATGCAACTGGCTTTGTCGTGATGTCAGTAATACCAGCCACAGCAGAGAAAGATACAATAGCAAAAAACAAAACCACCTTTTTCATCATCCATCCTAATGTAATTATAGTCCCGTCCGTCGGCTTTCCGTACCGGATAACGTATGTTCATCATCTTTCCTTAAGTTAAATCTCCAAAACCATAATCATCGCAGTGAGTTAAGACGAAGGGGAGTAAAATTTATGCAGATTTTATTACTGCCATCACCTGAAGCAGAGCAACCGGGATAACATCCGTTCCCGCTGGCAGTGGCCACCAGAAAGATTCTGCTCTGGCCCATTCAGCGCAGTTTTTTACTTTAGATGAAGTTAACCCATGTTGTCGACCGGCACCTGACAACGCAGATGCCCGCGCAGCGCCTGGGTATCTCCGCTCGTCAGTGCCGGCGTCTTCTGTCGCGTTACCGTGAATCTGGCCCGCCTGGTATGACTAACCGCCGTCGAGGAAAACCCAGAAATAACCAGCTGCCTGATGGTTTTGCACAGTACGCGCTCAATATAATCCGAGATCGCTATACCGACTTTGGGCCGACGCTTGCATGTGTGAAACTCGCAGAACTGCACGATGTTCACCTGTCCAAAGAGACCGTCCGTTCACTCATGGTCAAAGCCGGTCTCTGGATCCCCCGCAAACAACGTGCGCCGAAAATTCAGCAGCCACGCTATCGTCTTGCCTGTTGTGGTGAGTTGATCCAGATATAACCGGCGCTTTGCCAAAGTTCCCCGACATGACTTTGATGTGCATCGGCCACTCGAACATGATGATGATTTGGCTGCCTTTTTCACATGGCGGGAACCGCGCCGCGTTTCAAAATCTCTGACGGTTCAGTATGACAAAGTGCTCTATCTTATTGAAGACAGTGAAATTAGTCGCAAAGCCATCGGGAAATACATAGAGGTCTGGCATTACCCGGATGGCCGGAAAGAACTCCGGCTAAACGGAGTCGTCCTTCCCTACTCCACCTATGATCGCCTTCAGGAAATTGACCTGGGTGCTATCGTGGACAACAAACACCTCGGGCGGACACTTGAATTTATCAAGCTTGTTCAGGATAAACGCGATAATAACCGTTCGCAGGCACTCCCTACCGGAGATGGTCCCTCGCGCAGACGGAGAAAGCCAACGGAGAATAAATCTCAGCGACTGGCCGTCCATTGCTTCCCAGGTCAGGCGGTTGTGAGCAGAAATGGCATTATACTGGCGGCTCATATCGCAGCGTTTCAACAATCATGGAGAGCGCAGGCAACAGCTGACGTTCACCCGGATAGTAAATATAAAAACCCGGTCGTTCTGCCCACCATTCAGGCAGGATCGGCAGAAGTTTTCCTGCATCCAGCCATGGCTGGCTGAGTATCTCCGGTAAAAAGGCAATTCCGTAACCCGCCAGCGCCGCATCCATCGCAGCATAATATGAATTAAAGACCAGATGGCCCGCAGGCCGGAAAATCTGCCCGGTTTCATTTTCCTTCAGTATCCATGGCGTTGTGCTTCCCCCAGGCGTAAAGCGGGTATTAATACAGGAATACTGAGCCAAAGCACCGGGTGAAGGCGGCAGTCCTTTATCCTGAACATAACCGGGAGAGGCAACTGCTGAATAACGTAAATCCGGGCTGATACGCACAGATGCCATATTTTTGCCAAGCGAATCACCGTCCCTGATACCGGCATCAAATCTCTCCGTAATAATATCGGTCAGCGCTGCATCAAGAGAGAGCTCAAGCCTGACGTCCGGATAATGGCGCAGCGTTTCGCTGAGGCGTGGCCATACAAAAGCCTTATAGGCAAAATCGGAGACAGTCATTCTCACTGTGCCCGCAATGGTGCGGCTCAAATCCCTGATGGAGGTCAGCTCACTGGCAATCGTGTCCAGCCTGGGCGACACGCGTTCCAGCAACCTTTTTCCGGCCTCCGTCGGGGAAACGCTGCGTGTGGTCCTGATCAACAGACGCAGCCCGATCCGCTCTTCCAGATTGCGAATGGTATGGCTTAATGCTGATTGCGAAACGCCAAGCTCAGCGGCCGCTCTGGTAAAGCTTCTGTGCCGGGCGATGGTAATAAATGCGATAAGATCCCGGAATATTTCGCCTGACATGGTTCGTCACCTGTTCTCTGGAGAAAATCTGTTTAATAACATGAAGTGGTTATCCAGTGCTCTGGTTTTAAGGGCTGAAGTGACGTCCGGTTCAGTCATTAGCATGAAAGCGGAGAGCCTCCACCATCAGGCTCATGGCTCTGGAATGCTGTCGCCGGTTTGGGTAGTAAAGGTGCAGCCCTGGCCAGAGAGGGCACCACTCCTGGAGCACAGAAACCAGTTCTCCGCTGTCAAGCAATGGCTGTACCATATCCAGCGGTAGATAAGCCAGACCGAAACCCCGTCTGACTGCCTCCAGTATGTCGTAAACGTTATTACATATTACCGGCCCGTTGATTTTGACGCTGAACTCACGCTTGCCCTCAACAAACTCCCAGTCATACAACCCGCCGTACGTGGACATGCGTAAACGTACCCCGCTGTGCTGGCTCAGTTCGGTCGGATGTTGCGGGATCGGGTGGCGCGTAAAATACTCTGCTGAACCAACAACCGCATTCTTAACATCTGTACTGATGCGAACGGAAATCATATCCTGGGCCAGATCGGCCCCAAACCGGACGCCGGCATCATATCCCCGGGCCGCAATATCAACGCTTTCATACTCGCTGATAAGCTCAACGGTAATGTCCGGATACTGTTTCAGAAAAGGGGTTAGCCGGGGCCACAGAACCGAGCGTATCACGTAGTCAATGGCGGTAATGCGCAGTGTTCCAGTAGGTTTGTCGCGTAAGTCATTGAGCGATTCCAGCTCATTCGTGATCTGATCAAACTCCGGTACCAGACGATCGACGAGATGCTGACCCGCCATCGTGAGCGCAACACTTCGTGTACTGCGCAGTACAAGACGCACTCCCAGCCGTTCCTCAAGCCCGCGTATGCTTGCGCTGAGAGCTGGTTGTGTGACTCCCAACTGAGCCGCTGCACGAGTAAAACTGCCCGTCTGGGCAACTGCTATGAGTGCGATTAATTCACTGAAGCCTTCTCTTGCCATCTTCCACTCTCACCGGCTGTGTGTCCATCCGGACGACGACAGTGTCTCCAGATCATGTGGATAAGATATCACGGACATTAATGAATTTCATTTATGAATGCAAGAAACGAGGCTGGGTGGTTAACTGAGCCCGCGTCATGTACATTATTAACCACTGGCTACTTCTCAATAAATGTTTTTATCTGACTGTCTGAAGATTATATCTGAATTGATATTCTCCGGCGGGGCCTGAACACCTGAAATAAGAAATTTAACCGGATTCTGATATATCCAACGCCGTCCGCTTTTTGCTTTCAGCGTCTCCGGTGACTCCTCCTGATAATCATCATTAATGAGGTAATATTATGCCCTTAATTAAGATTTCTCTTTTGTGTGCTTCAATGCTGATGGCAGGTTCTGTTTTGGCTGCACAAAAAATCCCTTCAACTGTTGCGGAGGGCGTCAATGTTTTGGGGTCGCAAAAAGTGACGTTTAAAAATGGCAGCATCACCATGGCGGGTAATTTATATCTTCCGCCTGATTATGACAGCGCCAGGAAATATCCGGCGATCGTAGTCTCTCATCCCTGGGGCGGCGTGAAAGAACAGACGTCCGGGCTTTACGCACAGCAGCTGGCAAAGCGCGGATTTATTACTCTGGCTTACGATGCCTCGCATTATGGTGAAAGCGGAGGATTACCGCGTGACCTGGAAAATCCGTCCGATCGCGTACAGGATATCCGCAGCGCCATAGGCTATCTTGCCAGCCTGCAGCAGGTTGATGCCAGCCGCATTGGTACTCTGGGGATCTGTGCCGGTGGAGGCTATACGCTGCACGAAGCGCAGAATGATTTACGCGTCAGGGCTGTTGCCGGTGTCGTCACTTACGACATTGGCGATGCGACCCGCAACGGTATTGAAGGCCTGCCGGTTACGGCAAGCGACAGAACGAAGTTAATGCAAAGCGTGGATGAACAACTGAACAAAGAGGCCAGCGGTGTGCCGGTGCTGGTTCAGCAGTTGCTGCCTTCCCGGGATAAGTTAAATGCCAGTACGCCTAACTTTGTCCGGGAGGCGACCGATTATTACCTGACGCCGAGAGGCGCGCATCCGAATGCCAATAACCGTTATGTCGTCACGAGCACCGGACTCCATATGGCCTACTATCCACTGGAGCATATAGATTTGATTTCCCCCCGTCCGGTGCTGTTAATTGCCGGAGAAAAAGCTGAAACAAGAAAATTCAGCCAGCAAGCCTATGACAGAGCGAAAGAGCCGAAGGAGCTGGTTATTATTCCAGGCGCTTCACATTTTGATTTATATGACAAGCCAAAATTTGTTAACCCTGCCTTAAATAAACTGGCAGAGTTCTTTAGCAAAAACCTTTAATCATAACCTCACGCAGGTATATGTGAACAAGCAGAATGAAGGCCTGAATTAATCGGATGGTCATTCTGCTGACTTAATATTAAGAGGAAAAAATTATGAATCTTTCACTGAAAAATAAAGTTGCGCTGGTCACCGGTGCCGCGTCCGGTATTGGCTTTGCAACTGCACGAGCTTATGCCGAAGCGGGCGCTGCCGTTGTGTTAGCGGATATTAATTCAGAGCTGGTAAATAAGGCCGCAAATGATTTGATTTCCCGTGGTTTTGAAGCTAAATCGTTTACCTGTAATGCGGCAAACCTTGATGAAGTCGAAGCGATGGTTCAGTTCACTGTTTCCACTTACGGCCATCTGGATATCGCTTTTAATAATGCCGGTGTACAGAATAAACTTGTTGAAATCGCGGACGCCACCGTGGAGGACTTTGATCGCGTTAATGCCGTGAACCTCCGGGGCGTGTGGGGATGCATGAAGTATGAACTTCAGCAGATGCGCAAGCAGGAAAGTGGTGTCATCGTTAACTGTTCTTCTATCGGCGGAATTGTGGGCGGCGCAGAACGTGCAAACTACCACGCCGCGAAGCACGGTGTGCTTGGCCTGACCAAGAGTGCCGCACTTGAATACGCCGGCCGGAACATCCATGTGAATGCAGTTTGTCCGGGTCTTATCTGGACGCCAATGGTCGATGCGATGGTCGCTTCGGGCCAGAAGGAAGCTCTGGAAGCCATGGTGAAAGCCGTTCCGTTGCAGCGTCATGGTAATCCGGAAGAAATCGCCGATGCGGTCCTCTGGTTGTCCAGTGATGCGTCGTCCTACGTAACAGGTCAGTCAATTTCGATTGATGGTGGCCTGACCATGCGCTAAGCATGGATGCCCTGATTATTACCCTTTGTTTGTTTTCCCTCATTGAAACACGGCCCTGTTTATCAGGGCTTTTTCAACTTTACTCATAAAACTGCGTGTGCGGTCATCCTTCCCGTTTAAGCCCTTCCCCTTCAACGGGATTACTGGCGTAACCTTTCTACTAAACGCAACAACCCTTCGCTTTCATAACTCTCCTGCATTAATCGGGGCACTAAGCAGAACCGAGCACCCGCCTGTACCGCACTGGTATACGTCGACGACGCGACGAGCCACCTGATGTAGCTTCGATTTGTAAAACCGGAATCGACATTCACCTATTTTGAGGCCACCCGCGGCTACCTGGAAAAGCAGGATCACATTATACGATGGTGTAAAGAATCCACAGATTGGTTAAGGGAAGTTATTATGCTTCCCTTAATGCACACTTTAAGAAATTTGCAAGCTATTCATATAAGGTATATATGAATTTTATTCAATAGGTAAATTGTGCTGTTTTAAGAAAGATAGCTTATCCCAATAGCCTCTTTGAAATATAATTTTATTATTTACTATTTGAAAAAAACCGCAACCCCTCAAACCTAATGGGGCACGCCACTCTAAAATTGCCCATTGTCCATCTTCGAAAATGTTTTCAACTATACAAACCATTTCTGGAAAAGAAAAATCTTGTTCAAACATTTTCTTTATAGCCTCTTTCCCAATAACTGGCTCATTGGCTACCTGATGGTTTATTGCATTATCATCATATAATTCTGAAATAGTTTCTACATCTGCATTATTAAATGCGTCAACCCATTGGCTAAGTATTTCTTTTGGCGTCATATAAATTACCTCCAGACCTGTAAATAATTCTTTTCCATAGCATAACATCAAAATCCTATCAAGCTCAAAATTTATTGGCACGCTCGATGCCATGTTCCTCGACTACGAAGCTGCCAAAGATTATGCGACCCGCTTCAGGCTGGTCACGGCGGCGAATATCCCTTCTTTCGGAGCACCAGAATGATGTTGGTCTGGCCGGATTTTCACATGGCGGGAACCACGTTGTGTCTCAAAATCTCTGATGTTACATTGCACAAGATAAAAATATATCATCATGAACAATAAAACTGTCTGCTTACATAAACAGTAATACAAGGGGTGTTATGAGCCATATTCAACGGGAAACGTCTTGCTCGAGGCCGCGATTAAATTCCAACCTGGATGCTGATTTATATGGGTATAGATGGGCTCGCGATAATGTCGGGCAATCAGGTGCGACAATCTATCGATTGTATGGGAAGCCCGATGCGCCAGAGTTGTTTCTGAAACATGGCAAAGGCAGCGTTGCCAATGATGTTACAGATGAGATGGTCAGACTAAACTGGCTGACGGCATTTATGCCTCTTCCGACCATCAAGCATTTTATCCGTACTCCTGATGATGCGTGGTTACTCACCACTGCGCTCCCCGGGAAAACAGCATTCCAGGTATTAGAAGAATATCCTGATTCACGTGAAAATATTGTTGATGCGCTGGCAGCGTTCCTGCGCCGGTTGCATTCGATTCCTGTTTGTAATTGTCCTTTTAACAGCGATCGCGTATTTCGTCTCGCTCAGGCGCAATCACGAATGAATAACGGTTTGGTTGATGCGAGTGATTTTGATGACGAGCGTAATGGCTGGCCTGTTGAACAAGTCTGGAAAGAAATGCATAAGCTTTTGCCATTCTCACCGGATTCAGTCGTCACTCATGGTGATTTCTCACTTGATAATCTTATTTTTGACGAGGGGAAATTAATAGGTTGTATTGATGTTGGACGAGTCGGAATCGCAGACCGATACCAGGATCTTGCCATCCTATGGAACTGCCTCGGTGAGTTTTCACCTTCATTACAGAAACGGCTTTTTCATAAATATGGCATTGATAATCCTGATATGAATAAATTGCAGTTTCATTTGATGCTCGATGAGTTTTTCTAATCAGAATTGGTTGTAACACTGGCAGAGCATTACGCTGACTTGACGGGACGGCGCTTCCCTACCCTCATGGCCGCCTCTCAGAAATCGACCCAGGTGCTTATCGTGGACATAATCCTTTACTCATAAATTTATCTTATTCCATTATTGTACCTGTCGCGCAAAACTTGCAGAAAAGCCATAAACGCAGGAGAATCCTGTCGGCGGTGAGGATAATAAATATGGTAGCCGTCAAAATATGGACACCACTCGGTCAGAACAGCAATCAGCTTGCCGCTTTTGATATATCCATCTGCAACATACTCGGGAATATAGGCAATCCCCAGCCCGTCTAATGCTGCATCGAGCTGATGAATCGTGCTGTTCGCAATATATTGCCCTTTGACTTTCAGACTGAATTTCTGAGCATCTTTCTCGAATTCCCAGGCGTACAATCCACTCGTATCAGAATAGCGGACGTTAATGCAGTTGTGGTTCAAAAGATCCTGCGGCTTCCTGGGCTTAGCATAACGCTTAAAATAATCTGGTGCAGCAACAACAAGCTGGCGCCAGTTCTGGCTTATTTTTGCGGCAATCATATCATTATTCAGAACATCGCCCGGGCGAATCCCGGCATCAAAACGCTGATCAACAATATCTGTAAATCCATAGTCAATGCCGATTTCAATCTGAATATCTGGGTAGCGACTCAGAAAGTCCGGTAATACAGGACGGATCAAATACTGGATAACATCATCTGCCGCCGTGAGGCGTATGACGCCAGTGGGTTTTTCCCTAAGCTCACTCAACCGACTAATAGCATCATCAACCTGTTCCATTAACGGGCCAACTTCGTTAATGAGCCTTTCACCTGCTTCCGTAGTGGAGATACTGCGGGTGGTTCTGGCCAGCAGGCGGATCCCAAGCCTTTCCTCAAGAGATTTCACCGTGTGGCTGATGGCTGAGGGTGTCACACCTATTTCAGCTGCGGCTTTAGTAAAGCTTTTCAGCCTGGCCACTGTTAAAAAAACCTTTAATTCATCCACACGATTCCTCCTCCTCGGTCCCTACTGGAGACGTCAGCGTACCAGCCTGTCATTAATTATCAAATAAATTTCACAAGTAAGTGAAATTTATGTTGATTAATAAATAAAATTCAAAATGGTACTTTATATTCCACGACGTGAATATGTCCTCGTTGTAGTGACGGCTTTTAATTCTGAAAATGAGGTAATCATTATGCAAGATTTTATCTATCATAATTCGGTAAAAATTCTTTTTGGTCGCGATCAAATTTCTGCGTTAGCACAAGAAGTCCCGCAGGGTAAAAAGGTCATGATTGTCTATGGCGGGGGCAGCGTTATAAAACACGGTATATTGAAACGCGTAAAAGAGTCCCTGACAAACACCCTGGTTTATGAGTTTGGCGGTGTAGAAGCAAACCCTCATTATGAAACCCTGATGAAAGCCGTTGAGATTGTCAGAGCAGAAAAAATTGATTTTCTTCTGGCCGTGGGCGGCGGTTCAGTGATCGACGGGACTAAATTTATTGCCGCCGCAGCCCTCTACGAAAATGATCCATGGGAGATCGTCAAGAGTTATGGCGGCGTGGTGAAACAAGCTCTCCCTTTTGGATGCGTGCTGACCCTGGCGGCCACGGGTTCAGAGATGAATAACACGGCGGTGATTAATCGGGTAACCACCCAGGATAAACTCTTTTTCACCTCCCCTTACGTTATGCCGAAATTTTCAGTGCTCGAACCGGAAATGACTTACACGCTGCCTGAACAACAAACCGCAAACGGTGTTGTTGATGCCTTTGTCCACGTTCTTGAGCAATACATCACTTACCCGGTTAACGCTAAGGTGCAGGATCGCCTGGCGGAAGGACTGCTGAGCACGCTGAAAGAAGAAGGACCAGTAGCCCTTAAAAATCCCCAGAACTACGACGCCAGAGCTAACATCATGTGGGCTGCGACGATGGCCCTGAATGGAATGTTGAGCGCAGGTGTCCCAACTGACTGGGCCTCTCACATGATTGGCCAGGAAATTACTGCATTATACGGAATCGACCACGCCCGTACCCTCGCTATCGTTATGCCTGCACTATGGCGCTTGTGCAAAAAGGAAAAAGCAGAAAAGCTGGCTCAGTACGGTGCGCGTGTCTGGAATATTCCTGAGTCTGATAGCGAAAAAATGGCCGATGAGGCTATCAATGCCACCGTGGGATTTTTTGAACTGATGGGCGTTAAAACCCGACTTTCTGATTATGGTCTGGGAACGGAAGATATTTCAGCTGTTATTGGCAAGTTAAAAGAACATGGGCACATCGCATTAGGTGAACATGGAAAAATTACTGCTGAAGTGGCGGAAACAATACTGAACATGGCACTTTAATTGACTAACAATCTACTCTATTAGGCGCTAAGCCTGCGCACCTGGCAGGCTTAATTAAACATTAACGGTATTGCAGAATGCAGAAAATGAAAGACACATTTCCCTATATGCCATTAATGGCTTTTGCGATGACCGGATTTATTTGCATCATGACGGAAACTATTCCCGCAGGATTATTGCCAGAAATCAGTAAGGGAATGAATATTTCGCTGGCTAGCGCAGGCCAGTGGGTCACCGTCTACGCCCTCGGGTCATTATTTGCCGCTATTCCGTTAACTATCGTTACCCGGTCGTGGAATCGGAAATATGTCTTATTAATGACCGTAGCGGGATTCTTCATTTTTAATACCATTACCGCACTTTCATCAAATGTTTACCTGACCCTGTTAGCGCGTTTGGGGGCCGGGGCGGCTGCGGGACTGGCGTGGAGCCTGCTGGCGGGGTTCTCACGCCGAATTGTTGCCCCGCTTCATCAGGGTCGGGCTATGGCGATAGCCATGGCTGGGACACCGCTGGCGCTCTCACTAGGCGTTCCGCTGGGAACCTGGCTTGGGCATTATCTTGGCTGGCGCCTGACGTTCGGTATTATGTCAGTACTTTCGCTGTTACTAATGATATGGATTCATCTCAGCGTTCCGGACTCTGCGGGGCAGAAAAAACATCAAAAAATACCGTTCAGGAAAGTACTGGCGACCCCGGGGGTCAGGCCGGTTCTCGCGGTCGTACTGACCTGGATGCTTGCACACAATATCCTTTACACCTATATCGCACCGTTTTCGTCATTATCAGGTATGGGGGGCCATGTTGACGGTATTTTATTAATTTTTGGCCTGTCCGCTCTCGCGGGTCTTATCTTTACCGGAAAAATAATTGATAGCCATTTACGTAAAATGGTACTGGCATCGCTGGCTATATTTTCCATCGTCTCATTATTCCTGGGGCTGTTCTCTTATACACCCGCCATTCTTATTGTAGGTAGCGCTGTCTGGGGTGTGACATTTGGTGGTGCTGCAACGCTGTTGAATACCGCACTTGCCGATGCTGCGGAAGATGGTGCTGATGTAGCGATCTCCATGACGGTGGTGAGCTGGAACGCGGCGATTGCCCTGGGGGGGATTACCGGAGGAATTATCCTTCAGGGACCCGGCGTCAATGGTTTACCTTGGGTCATTCTGATACTGGCCCTGGTCAGTTTTCTGATTGTAAAAATCAACAGTGAATATGCATTCCCACACCCAATTCGGGACGAAGCCGAATGATCGCATCAGCGGCAAGGAGAATTAGTCATATCGCTCATCAGAATACGCTACTCAGCTATCTTCAAAAGGTCACAGGAATAAAAATCCTATAATCAGCCGTTCACATTTCTAATCATAAAACAATGGAGAATATATATGCGTTTTTACATCAAGGTTGCGGTCATTCTTTTTATGGCCACCCGTGTTATACCCGTCATGGCCAATGGCAATAATGTCCAGCCGATTTGTACAGAGAAAGGTGCCTTATCAGGGAAAGACAGCAACCAGTCTGCCCTGATTGGCGCGTGGAAAATGGTCAAATTTGAAACCGGGACTGGTGAAGAATTGAAAGAGATACCTTACACCGGACAACTTATTATCACCGATGCCGGAACCTTGTCTGCGCAAGCAAGCAATCCGGACAAAACAGTACCTGACTCCGCCTATACGGTAAACGGTTATGAAGCACTTTATGGTGATATTAAAATTGACGATGTTGCCGGGCGTTTCATCTTAACGGTGAATTCTGCACTTGCCAGTGGATTAATTGGTCAAAAAATGGAGCGCGCTTTTCATTTAACAGGAAATAAACTTGAACTGTCGCCTGTCGATAAAGGTGAAGGCTGGCGTGTGACCTACGAGCGCTACAGATAGTATAATGGCATAACGGTGCGCCGGTTTGTGCCGCGCTGACCCGGCTGGCTTCCCTGCTCTACCTACGAACGCCTCTCGGTAGAGACACAAACCTGAAATTCCGGACACCGCGCTTCAGGACATCGCTCAAGACGCCTATATCGGGCAGTATCCGGACGGTACTATCGAACGCCGTTACCCTGCCCTTTATGACTGACGACCGGCTATCTCACCCACGCACTTCTCCCTGAAATTTAGCATCGTCGCGGTTAATGTCGAAAATTTGCCACCTGACGTGGTTGGCATCGAGGGTGAAAACTGCCGTGGCGAGGGTGTTCTCCTCATCCGGATCGTCGGCAGCCAGCCGGTAAATTGGCAGTTCGGCGTCATGGGTATCTGAGAGAATGGCTTTTGCCGCCGCGGCGTCAAACGGAGGTTGCGTTTCCCGCCACTGCACGAGGCGTAACTGCCGCGACGCTGAACTGTCGGTAACGATCTGCTCAACGCCAGCCAGTGCCGCATGCACCAGATGGTTGGCATGCCCGGTTACCGTCGTCAGGGGGAGAACGGAACAGCCTTGACCGGTGGCCTCAACGCTGAACAGCCGCGTATCGCCCAGCTGCCCGAGCGTATGGTGAAACGCCCCGGATCGCGGCTGGCCGGTAAGTATAGTGATGGCCTCGTCGAGGGTGTTCGCATTCAGCGAGGCGCGAGCCAGGATCTGACGCGGTAATCCCTGCGGACGATGCACTGCACGGATGTTATTCACCGTGTTAACGACACCTTTTTCATTCACCGCAAAGGTGTGGCCGCAAATCGACCCCGGATAGGCAAAACTCGTAAAGCTCAGACCGCGACTCGGGGTAATGGTAGCCAGCAAGCATTCATCCCGTAACTGAGGAAAACCGTCTTCATTGTGCGCGATAATCCGCTCGCCTGCGGCGTTTACCCCGGCCACCGTCGTACAGCCATCCGACGTTGAGCGCACCAGATCGCCACGGCAGTTCCAGGCAAAGACCTGATCAACAGTAGCCTCCAGCCCCTGCGCCAACCCCTCCAGCTCCTGCCAGATGTGCGGATAATGCCGCTGCACCTCAGCGCGCATTAACCGGGTCTCAGGGGATGCCTGCAGGGTCATCACCGTTTGCCACAATGACGTGAGCATCAGTTTCTGATGCCATGCTTCACGGCCAAGCTCGCCAAGGCGCAGGCCAATCTCAAACGGGGAACCACTGATGTCGATTTTCTTCATGTGATGGATTCACTTATGTTCAGGAAACGTGCTGTAAAAATTCTTTCAGGCGCGGATTGCTACTGGCATTCAGCAGGATATCAGGTGGGCCATCTTCAGCAATGGTTCCACCATCGATAAAAATCAATCGAGAGGCCACATCGCGTGCAAAGCCAATCTCGTGCGTCACTATAACCATCGTCATCCCTTCATCCGCCAGTGAACGCATCACTTTTAATACTTCATGGCGCAACTCCGGATCGAGCGCAGAGGTTGGCTCATCAAACAGCATCATTTTCGGTTTCACCGCCAGCGCGCGGGCGATAGCCACGCGCTGCTGCTGGCCGCCTGAAAGCTCCGACGGATAGTGCTCGGCCCGTTCGCCCAGGCCGACACGTTCCAGCAGCGCCAGCGCCTGTTCGCGGGCTGCCGCTTGACTCATTTTGCGTACGCGAATAGGCCCAAACATCACATTTTCCAGCGCCGTCAGATGCGGAAACAGATGAAACTGCTGGAATACCATCCCCGCTTCGCGGCGGATTTCGCACTCGTTTACGTGAGGATCGGTCAGGTGCATTCCGGCAACCAACAAAGTGCCAGAGGAGATCTCTTCCAGCTTGTTGATACAACGCAGCAGCGTCGATTTACCTGAACCTGAAGGACCGATAATCACGACCACTTCACCGGCATCAATTTTCAGATTGATATCGTGCAGCACCTGGGTGGTGCCGAAATGTTTAGCGACCGCGCTAAATTCAACCATGCTCATAAAATATGGATCCTTTTCTCCAGTTGCTTCAGCAGAAAGCTCAGGCACAGGGTGACGGCAAGATAAATCAGGGCTACCGCTGTCCAGACCTCAAGGGCACGGAAGTTCCCGGCGATGATCTCCTGCCCCTGCCGCGTTAATTCCGCGACACCGATAACAATGAACAGCGAGGTGTCTTTAATGCTGATAATCCACTGGTTGCCCAACGCCGGGATCATGCGGCGCAGGGCCAGCGGCATAATCACATGCCATAGCGTTGCGCGCTGCGATAATCCCATCGCCAGACTGGCTTCTTTAAATCCTCTATTGATGGACAAAATTGCGCCGCGCGTAATTTCCGCAATATACGCGCCGGAGTTAATAATAATGGTGACCATCGCGGCCGTGATAGGGTCGATACGAACAGGCAGAATCATTGGCAAGGCAAAATAGATAAACATCACCTGTACCATAATTGGCGTACCGCGAATCAATTCGACAAAAATTAATGATAACGTTTTCGCAATACCGCCTCCCAGTGCACGACAGATTCCTGCCAGCAGACCGATGATAAAGCCGCCCGCCAAACCGACCATAGAGATCAATATTGTCAGCTGCAGCCCCTGTAATAATAACGGCAGGGATTCCCATATATATTTCGTTTCGAAATTCATAATGCAGTCTATTACTCTCGGTTCTGGCCGGGGTTACCCGGCCCGGCGGGGATTATTTAGGTTGCTTGTTAAACCATTTGAAATAAATCTTGTCGTAGGTGCCATCCGCGCGTAATGCCTTTAACGCGGCATCGACCTTCGGCGTCAGGCTGCTGTTTTTCTGCAGGGCAAAACCGTATTTCTGCGGCAGAATGCTGTCCGTTTCCCCGGTCGATTTTACCTTACCGCCACCTGCGGTTTTCACGTAGTAGAGCACGTTCGGGGAGTCGTGAACGACCGCGTCCAGATTGCCTGCCTGCAGGTCGAGATAGGCGTTATCAATATTGGGGAATTCGACATAGTTGGCTTTATATTTGGATTTCATAAAACTGGCCGCGGCGGTGCCCTGCTTCAGCCCCACTTTTTTACCGGCCAGTTCGCTGAATTTGGTGATGGAATTATCACCACTTTTCACCGCCATTAAGAGATCCGCATCGTAGTAACCCTCGCTGAAATCAACGACCTGTTTGCGGGCATCGGTAATGGTGATCCCGGCCATTGCCACATCTAAATTACGCGATTGCAGCCCAGGAATTAAACCGCCAAAATCCATAGGGCGTAATTCGTAGCTGACATTCATTTTCTTCGCAATGGCTTCCCATAAATCGATATCAAAACCAACATATTTATTGCCTTGTTTAAATTCAAAGGGAACGAAGGCAGTATCCACACCGACTAATAATTTATCTTGTGCCATGACGGCAAAACTCGCCGAACAGGCAACCAGTGCCAGGGTAATCTTTAATTTTTTCAATAATGCAGACATAATAATCCTCAGCGTAATTAAGACAGCAGACAGGAGTTTTCACGCAATACCCTAAAACTGATATTGGCGTTGAGAATAAAAACAGTATCCCTACATTCGCACGCGATATAAAAATGAAGGCGTGCGAATTATTTATGCGGGAAGAATAAAATCCCTGGTGTCGGGTACTGGCGTCTGCGCGCCGTTCATAATCATTGAAAGAAAGCTGTAATAACCGTTGATGCCAATCAGATCGACAACACCCTTTTCCCCCCAGAGATCGATTGCCTGTTGCCAGATATCATCGCTGACTTTTTTATGCTGATGCAGCTGCTGGCAAAAATGGTAAACCACCCATTCATCAGCCGCCAGCGTCTCTGGTTGACGCCGTTCATTGATTGCCTGCACCGCCTGCGCCGGGATCCCTTTTTCCCTGGCTATTGGCGCATGAATGGCCCATTCAACCGGCTGCGACCAGTGACGCGCGGTCAGCAGGATGGCCAGTTCCGACAACCGCTGCCCCAGCGCGCTACGGTAGCGCAGATACTCCCCCATTCGCTGCGCATGGGCCATCAGTTCCGGGCTGCGCAACAACGGTTCAAACGGCGGCAGCAGCGCGCCGCGCGGCCCGTTGATAATCTCCTCCGCAAGCTGGCGTTGTTCATCGCTCCACTGCTGTTCTGACAGCGCAGGTAAACGGTTCATGGCTGACGTCTCATCAGTTTATGCGTCTCTTCGCTGATGACCTTGTGCAGGGTATCCACCACGAAATCGAGTTCTGACCGGCTGACAATAAACGGCGGCGCAATCAGAATATGATCGCCCCGCTGGCCATCAATGGTTCCGCCCATCGGATAGACCAGCAGCCCGTGCGCCATGCACTGCGCTTTGATAGCCGCATGCAGCTTCAGCAGCGGATCGAATGCCGTTTTGCGCTCTTTATCGCATACCAGCTCCACGCCGGCGAACAAACCGCGACCGCGCGTATCACCGACATACGGTAATCCGCCGAGCACATCATGCAGCGCCTGCTGCAAATACGCGCCCTGCTGCTGCACCTGCTCGAGCAAACGATCTCGCTCGATAACCTGCTGCACGGCCAGCGCAGCCGCTGCGGCGGTCGGGTGGCAGATGTAGGTGTGACCATGCTGGAACATTCCGCTACCGGCCTGCAGCGCGGCGACGATTTGCTCACTGGCCAGCACTGCGCCAATGGGCTGATAACCCCCGCCTAAACCTTTTGCGATGGTCACGATGTCAGGGACAACGCCATCCTGTTCAAAGGCGTGCAACGTGCCGGTACGGCCCATGCCGCACATCACCTCATCGGCGATATACAGAATGCCGTATTTATCACACAGCCGACGAACGCCTTGCAGATAACCCGGCGTAGGCGGCATTGCGCCGGTGGTTGCGCCAACCACCGTTTCGGCGATAAAACCGATAATTTTTTCTGGCCCGGCGTCCAGAATTGCCGCTTCGAGTTCGCCAAGTAAGCGCTCGGTATATTGCTGCTGGCTTTCACCCGCCTCACGGTCACGGTACTCATTACAGGCCGACACGCGCACCACATCCATCAGCAGCGGCGCGAACTGGCGGCGGCGCCACTCGTTACCGCCAACGGCCAGCGCACCCAGCGTATTGCCGTGGTAGCTTTGTTTACGGGCAATAAATAGCGTGCGATCCGGCTGCCCGATCTCCACAAAATACTGGCGCGCCAGCTTCAGCGCCGTTTCAACCGCTTCCGATCCGCCGGAGACGAAATAGGCATAGTTCAGGGAACCGGGCGCGGTGCGGACAAGCTGCTCTGCCAGTTGTTCCACCGTATCGCTAGTGAAAAAACTGGTGTGGGCATAGGCCAACCGATCGATCTGCCGGTGCATCGCCGCCAGCACATCCGGATGGGCGTGACCCAGACAAGAAACCGCCGCCCCGCCGCAGGCGTCCAGATAGCGTTGACCACTGGCATCGGTGATGTAAGCGCCCTGGGCACTGACTGCCACTGCCGGGGTGGTACGGAGGCTGCGGTGAATGATTTGACTCATGCTTTTATCCTGCTTAAGAAATCGCTTTCGCGTAAGTTGAAAGCATCTTGCAGGATCCATTTGAATCTCGTCAATTCAATAATGATTCAAATGTATTTAATTTTCTTATGATAAAAGCAAATGAATCATTTATCAGGACTTATCGGGCATCACATACGCCCCGGAGCGTTGCAGATAACGTTCTGCGCTCTCAATTTTATTCACCGCCTCCCTACCGTGGCGGGCAACCAGCATCGCCAGCAAACACTCGGCGACGCCCATACCGGACACTATCGAAGGGAAAAAAGAGGGGCTGCTGAGGGAGAAAAGCAACGTGCAGTCCGCCGCTTGCGCCAGCGGCGAAACCGGAGAGTCGGTGATGGCGATAATCCGTGCCCCGGCCTGCCTGGCAGCATTGAGAACGTCGAGAGATTCGCGGGAATAGGGAGAAAAGCTGGTCAATAGCAGGCAGTCTTCCGCGTTGATCTCACGGGTGAAGACTTCGATATTACTGGCCAGCCCGTCAATCAGCGACACCTGGCGATTGAACAATCGATAGACATAAAACAACGACCAGGCGATAGGAAAGCTGGCGCGGAAGCCGCAAATATAGACCTGCTTCGCTTCATCCAGCAACGTAACCGCTTGCTGCATAGCGTGTTGATTCTCTGCCTGAGTGAATGCCAGATTGGCCTGATGCGCGAGGAACACCTCTTCGTACAGCGCGGGCTGCGTCCCTTTGGCGATCAATTTTTCAGCCTTAGATACATATGTATCATTTCCTAAGCCGAGATCGTCGATAAATGCGCTTTTCAGCTCCCGCCAACCGTTATAGCCCAGACGCTGCGCCAGGCGTAGCAGCGTGGCAGGCTTAACGCCGGCTTCCGCGGCGAAGGCGCGCATTGATTGCACCACCAGTTGGTTGGCATTTTGCAGGGAAAATTCCGCCGCGCGCTGGAGTTCGGGCGACAGCAGGCTGAATTGGCTCACAATATTTTCACGAAGATTCATGGCGTATCGTTATCATCCGTAAGAGTGGCTGCGGCGAAACCGGGCCGCAGAAAGGGATATATATAACCATAATTCGCCGTAATTGCATTATGGCAGAGACGGAGGCTCATCCCTGCGCCACGGAGTATCGCCCCAGGCGATTGATCCGAAGCCTCTTTATTCGGCGCCTGAAACCGCGGGATTCGCAGGAGCGACCCTATACCCAACTCTTTGATGGCATTGGCAAAAAACATTGTCGCCGCTATCGCAAAAGAGAAATTATTCGCTTTATTTATAAATTGGCTTGCTAAATAATTAGTCAGGTTTTATTACGCAGTAGAGGAATTAAGATGCGTTTCAGTACCATGCCCGACAGTGAAATTATTTCTGAACTGTGCCGAAGAATTAAAGAAACGCGTATACAGCTGGGCCTGTCACAGATTGAGCTGGCCGAACGCGCTCAGGTCGGCGCGGCAACCATTAAACGCGTTGAATTAGGCGAATCCGTTACCCTCAGTACGCTGATTGGTATTTTGCGCGGTCTCGATCGGCTGCATCAGCTGGAGTCGATTTTATTTGACTCGCACATGCGTACATTTAAGGCGCAGCTCAATGCCGAAACCCCTTCCCGTATCCGTATTCGGAAAAAAACGCATCAGCCAAAAGAGAAATTGCCCGCCGCTGCCCAGACCAACGAGGCTGACGCCACGATTAACGAATGGTACACCTCATCGGCTTCTAACAGCGTGGTGTGGTCTTTTACGCCGTCCGACGGAGAGAAAAAATAACAGGCTTCAGGCGATTTTAAAGTCCAGGGAAGAGAAAACCGCCTGCGGCTCAGGCAGGCGGTTTTTAGGGGGCTCAGGATTCACACACCGCGACTTTAATCGCCAGACCGCCCCGGGCGGTTTCACGGTACTTGGCGTTCATATCTTTGCCCGTCTCAAACATCGTTTCGATAACTTTATCCAGTGAGACTTTCGGATCGCTGGTACGGTACATCGCCATACTGGCCGAGTTTATCGCCTTCACTGCCGCAATCGCGTTACGCTCGATGCACGGCACCTGCACCTGGCCGGCCACCGGATCGCAGGTCAGGCCGAGGTTATGCTCCATGCCGATCTCCGCGGCGATGCACACCTTCTCCGGACTGCCACCCAGCAGCTCGGCCAGTCCGGCTGACGCCATCGAGCAGGCCACGCCCACTTCACCCTGACAACCGACCTCTGCCCCGGAAATGGAGGCATTCATCTTGTACAGAATGCCTATTGCGCCCGCCGTCAGGAAATAGCGCATATAGATTTCCGGCGTCACCTCTTTGATAAAACGATCGTAATAGGCCAGTACCGCCGGGACAATGCCGCAGGCGCCGTTGGTCGGCGCGGTTACCACTCGCCCGCCCGACGCGTTCTCTTCCCCCACCGCCATGGCGAACATATTGACCCAATCCATCGCGCTCAGTGGCGTAATCGACTGGCTCTGCGGTGCCAGCACGCGGTGCAGCGCAGAAGCCCGGCGCGGCACTTTCAGCGGCCCCGGTAAAATACCTTCCGTATTCATCCCCCGGTTAATGGCGTTTCTCATGGTCTCCCAGATTTTCGCCATATTTTGCTCAACGGTCTCCCGGCCGTGGCGGGCGATCTCGTTTTTCATCATCACGGCGGAAATCGACAGGCAGTTGTTCTGACAGTGCGCCAGCAGGTTGCGGGCAGAATAGAACGGGAACGGAATATCAACCTCCGCCTCCAGGTTCTTACCAAAGTTTTCCTCCGTGACGATAAAACCGCCGCCGATGGAATAGTAAGTCCGGAAGTGGACGATTTTGCCATCGCAAAACGCCGTAATGCTCATCCCGTTTTCGTGCAGCGGCAGAAACTCATTGTGAAAGCGCATGCATTCCGCCACCGGGAACTGTATCTCGCGCTGGCCTTCTTCAATAAACAGACGATGCATGGTGTTGACATCGCGAATAATGCCCGGAATGGCGTCGATATCAACGGTATCCGGTAGATACCCTGACAGACCAAGAATAATGGCGATATCGGTATGGTGACCTTTACCCGTCAATGAGAGGGAACCATACACATCCACCACCAGCCGAGTCACTTTATGCAGCAGGCCTTTTTCCTGCAGGGTATCAACAAACTGTTTTCCCGCTTTCATCGGCCCAACGGTATGCGAGCTGGACGGCCCGATGCTGATTTTGAAAATATCGAAAACGCTAATCATATGGCACCCACGCGGTTACATAGCAAAACGGATGCGCCGCCGGTGACAGGCGGCGCTGAAAACTTAGCTGAACAGAGAGAAGAAAATAGCGGAGATGGCGATCAGTCCCATCACCACCACAAACGCGTTACTGATGTGGCCGCTGTACTTGCGCATGGCCGGTACTTTGTTGATGGCATACATTGGCATCAGGAACAGAATCATCGCGATGACCGGGCCGCCCAGCGTTTCAATCATCCCCAGGATGCTGGGGTTCAGGGTGGCAACAATCCAGGTGGTCACCAGCATGAACAGCGCGGTGATCTTGTTCAGTTTGTTGATTTCGATCGATTTGCCTTTTCCGCGCAGTGACTTAATCACCATGCCGTTGAAGCCTTCACGCGCGCCGAGGTAGTGGCCGAGGAAGGATTTAGTAATCGCAATCATCGCGATGATCGGCGCCATCCAGGCTATCACCGGCGCGTTAAAGTGGTTCGCCAGATATGAGAGGATGGAGATGTTCTGCGCTTTCGCTTCCGCCAGGTTTTCCGGGGAGAGGCTCAGTACGCAGCTGAACACAAAGAACATCACCGTCAGCACCATCATGATGTGGGCGAAGCCCAGAATACGGGAGCATTTGCGCTCGGCGTCCTGGCCATATTCTTCACGTTTAGCCACCGCAAATGAGGAGATAATCGGCGAATGGTTGAAGGAGAAGACCATGACCGGGATGGCCAGCCACAGGGTCATCCACAGACCATTTCCCGTTGCCGAAGCGCTGCTCAGCGACAACGTATCCAGTACCGCGCCGTTCCATTGCGGGATCAAATACAGCGCCAATATCATCAACGCGAACACGAACGGAAACACCAGCACGCTCATGGCCTTAACAATCATTTTTTCGCCAAAACGGACAATCCCCATCATGCCGACAATTAAAATCAGCGACAAAATAGCGCGCGGCGGAGACACCAGACCAAGCTGGTGAGTAATAAAGCTGTCGACGGTGTTGGTAATAGCAACGCTATAAACCAGCAGAATCGGATAAATAGCGAAGAAATAAAGCAGCGTGATAAGCTTACCTGCACCGGTGCCGAAATGTTCTTCCACCACTTCGGTAATATCTTCTCCCGGATTTTTGCCCGACAGGACAAAACGGGTTAAACCGCGGTGGGCAAAAAAGGTCATCGGGAAGGCAAGAATGGCCATGATGATTAACGGAATTAAACCGCCGACCCCGGCGTTAATTGGCAGGAAAAGCACCCCTGCACCAATTGCGGTACCGTACAGGCCCAGCATCCACACGGTATCACTTTTTCTCCAGCCGCTGCTCTCGCGAGCAACGAGGGTATTTTGAACGGTTTCCATAATATGGCCTCAGTAATATAGAGTAGGGTCAAATTAATTTGACTCTGATTCAGGTAATAAAAACGCTGTGTTTGTTTGGCTATTTTATAAAATGCAACTATGCTGATTCACTAACAGCGATCACATAACCTGATTTATAGTGGCACCTTTTAACGCATCAAAATTAGTACTGAAATCTTATTATTTTTTAAAGTATCATTTTTAATACGTTATTATTTGTATGGGTGTACTTAACGTGCTGGATATTTATATAATTCACGTGCAGAGATAACAACCACTATTTGTCATACGATTAATAAAACGCAAAAAATCAGGGGCAAGGAAATAGACACCCTCCCCCTCAATTTTCGCTAAAAGCCCTTGTAGTGCTCTTTACTCAGGCCATATTTCTTCATTCTGAGATAGAGTTTTTTACGCGGAATAAGCAGATACTCCGCCACTTCATTAATGCGCCCCTGATGGAGATTCAGCGCTTCGGTGATGATCTGCCGCTCTACGTCCTCAACCCGTCGATCGAGCGGCGTCGGCTCGCCGACGTGCATCAGCGGATTCACCGTATCCGCGAGCGGTAATACCCCCACAGCATACAGTTCGGCGGCGTTCGCCAGTTCGCGGACGTTGTTCGGCCACGCCCGACGTATCATCCCTTTTAACAGATGGGTATCCACCTCCGGGACGGGATGATTCAGCCGCTGACAGGTTTTTTGCAAATAGTGGTGGAACAGCGGCTCGATATCATCAGGCCGCCTTGACAGCGGCAGGCAGGCAATTTGCGTCATCGCGAAGCAGTAATAGAGCTCCGCCACGATCTGGCTACTGCCCGCCAGCGCCACTAGCGACGCGCTGCCGATACCAATCAGGCGAAAAGGTCGCTTCTCATGGCTCTGCGCCTGTACCAGCTGATGTTGTTGCTCATGAGTCAGGTGCTCCGGGTGGCTTAATACCAGCGTTCCGCCCTGCGCCTGCGCGATCGCCTCATTCAACTTATGGGCGTTGGCCGCGGTCAGTTCGCAGTAGATAAAAGGGCCTTCGGCGTTACGCCCCAACTGGTGCAGGTAACGTGCGCCGGTCATACGCCCGGTTCCCGCTTCGCCGTAAAGCCAGACCGCAATATCCGTCTCTGCCAGCTGCTGTAAACGCTGGCGATACTGTTCCGTCCATTGGCTGCGCCCGATCAGCTCAACCCGTAATTTTTGCTGGCCGTACTGGCGACGCGCGATCACCGCTTGCCGCTGGCGCAACGCGGCGTCCACCAGCGAGAGCAGCTTACCCGGATCGACCGGCTTTTGCAGAAAATCCCAGGCCCCCTTTTTCACCGCATCCACCGCCATCGGTACGTCGCCATGACCGGTGATAAGCAGAATCGGCAGTTGCTCGTCATCCTGATGAAACAGCGTCATCAAATCGATGCCGGAGCAGCCGGGCATGCAGACATCGCTCAGCACAATGCCGGGCCAGTCCTTCTGCACCCACGCCCGCGCATCAAAGGGGTTATCGCAGGCGTGGACGTGATAACCCGCTTGCTCAAGCAGCTGCGTATAGGCATCCAGCACGTCGCGATCATCATCAATCAGCAGAATCGAACACTCATTACTCAACATCATTTACATCCGTTAAATTAAATTGCAGCACCACGCAGGCATTGCGCGTTAACGTCGACGCCAGGCGCAGCGTCCCTTCCATTTGCGTCATCAGCGAAACAGAAATCGACAGCCCAATCCCCAGCCCCACATCTTTGCTGGTGGTGAACGGCTTCAGCAGTGACGGTAGCAAGGCCGCAGGCCAGCCGGGACCGTTATCGGCAATCAACACGCACAGGGTGTCGCCGTGGATTTGCCAGCTCACCGTTATTTTCGCCGCGTTCGGACAGGCGTCGAGCGCATTCGACAGTACGTTGACCAGCACCTGATGAACCCGCACTTCATCGCCGCGGATCCAGACGGTTTCATCCGGTATCTCCAGCGTCCCCTGCTGCGGCTTATGGCGCATCGCCAGCAGTTCCCACGCCACCGTAAACGTCTGACGCAAATCAACCGGATGCAGCGGCGTTTCCAGTTCAGCGCGGCGGGTAAACTGACGCAGCGAGCGGATAATCGCGTCAATGCGGTTAATCAACCCTTCCGCTTTACTTAACGTCGCCCGCGCCTGCGCCGTCTGTCCCTGCTCAATCGCCCGTCCTGCCGTAAACAGATACATCGACAGCGCGTTCAGCGGCTGGTTGATCTCATGCGCCAGGGTGGTCATCGTCTGACCCACCACCGCCAGTTTAGCGGTCTGGATCAGCTCGTCCTGGGTGGCACGAAGATCGGCCTCAATCGTTTTTCGCTCGCCAATCTCCTGTTCAAGCTGCTGTTTTTGCGCGTTAAGCTGACCCAGCGTATGGCGAAGCAAACCGGCAATACGCCCCAGCTCATCCCGGCCATAAACCGGAATGGTGGCATCCGTCCGGCCTAAACCAATCTGCACCACCGCCTGGTTCAGCGCGGTAAAGCGTTTCACCAGCCGCGAGCGGATGAAATAATGATTCAGCACCCACGCCAGCAGCAGCGCCAGCAGCGTCGCCACCAGAATCAACCCGCCGCTCACGCGGACAATCTGTCCCATACGCTGATTAAACATCTGCATTTGCTGATGACTGCTGCCAAGCTGGGCTTCAAGCAGCGTCCTGAAGCGCCCCAGCGTGGCTTCTCTGGCGCGACTGGCGTCCACTAACGCTTTTTGCGCCGTCACGTAGTCGCGCATGGTATCCGGCATCTTATTTTTCACCATGCCGATTTCCAGCAGCTCATCAATCGTTTGTCGCAGCGTGATCGTGCTCGGCCAGTCGTCCAGAGCGCGAATATTTTCATCCGACGTTTTCTTCAGGTTTTCGAGATAGCGGATATGCGTCTCCACCAGCATGCCGTCATCATTTCCGGATTTCAGTTCATTAAGCCTGTCGCGCAGGTCGTCAACGATTTGATTCTCAATGCGGGCCAGCGTATAGACCTGCTGCTGTTCATTCTGGACTTCTCTGGAACGCTTCAGGTACTGCGCCGCGTCGCCCTGGCGGGCTTCTATCTGATCGAGCAGCGTTCCCTGCTGCCAGGTAAAGTCCTGCACCAGTGAATTCAGCTCAGTGGTAAAATCATCGTGCAGCCAGTCGATACGCGCCGAGAGTTCCCCCACCTTTTCGCGTACCAGAAACATGTTGTAGAGCACGCGATCCAGCTCCGACAGCAGCGCGCGGCTGTCCTGTAAAATCACCGCCAGCTGCTGGCGTTCCGCGGGCGACAAGCCCTGGCTCAGCCGCTCGATTTTATCCAGATGCTGAATAATCTGGTTACGCAGCTGCAGGCGCACCGTGGTATTCGGCGCCAGCAGAAATTCATTCAGCTGATCGACTACCAGATTGAGATTGCCTTCAATCAGAAAAGCAGAGTGGATGCGGGGAAAATACTCGTCCAGCGAATAGCGTATCTGCGAGCTTTGCTCATGCCATGAATAGAGGCTGACGCTGCTGACAATCAGCGTCAGCAGCGCGCCCATCAGAAAGGCCCCGCGCAGGCTGCTGCTGATACTGATTTGCCGCAGACGTTGCAGTATGGAACGGGCCATCATTTCAGCTCTTCCAGTTTATTGATCGCCTGCCGCTGGTTGTTGAGAAACCAGAGCTGCCACTCCATCATTTGCTGCTCCGCAAAGCTCTTATTATCGAACTTAGCCAGCCAGGCCTCATCCTCGCTGCTTGCCGGATCGACCGGGACGCCGGTTAGCAGCGCGCGTATCTCGGGCAGCGGACGCTTAAGGCGAGCCTCCGCGCTGTGCAGCGCTCGCCAGGCATCTTTCAGCTGGGCGAGACGAAAGCTGATCGCCGTATCAAACATCCGCTGAACCAGGCGCTGACGCTTAAGGATCAGGCGATAGTTCAGCGGCGGTTGATTCATCAGCACCGCCTGCTGCGCCGCCCGTGGATTGCCTGCCGTCAGCGGCGTCACCGGGTATTTCCCGGTATTCGCGTCGGCGAGGATCCGCTGGCCTTCCGGGCTCAGCAGATAGCGAATAAACCGCCGCGCCTCGCTGGCGTGCTGGCTATTTTTGAGCACCGCAACGTAGGTAGGCGACACCGCCGACTGCGGAAAATAGATAAAGGCAAGGTGCGGATCGTTCAGCAACAGATTGGCGTAGTTATCAATCACCGGACCGGCTACGCCCAGCCCGCTTTTGATCTTATCCGCCACGCCAAAGCTGCGGGATGAAATCGTCACCAGATTTCCCGCGCTTGCCAGCAGCGTTTGCCATCCCTTAAGCCAGCCCTTTTGTTGCAGCAGCGACTCCACCATCAGATGATTAGTGTCCGAGCGCGACGGGCTGCTCATCAGCAGCGCCCCCTGATATCGGGGATCGGTGAGATCGTCCCAGTCCGCTGGCGCAGGCAGATGCCGCGTCGCCAGCGCCGAGCGGTTAATCAGCAAGCCAAACCCCGACATCGCCACGGCAACGGAGGTGGCGCGGATGGATTCCGGCACCAGGCGTTGACTGGCCGCCGGCGCGCCGCTGAACGGCGCCAGCTTTTGATGCTCCTGAAGATGCTGCAGCAGCATCGGTGATGAGGTCAGGACCAGATCAACGTTCTCCGCATTTGCCGTATCAAGCAGCTGTTCCAGCGAGGCGCTGGTGCGGTTGAGGGTGCGAATCATCACCGACCCCGGCTCCGTTTGCCAGCGTGCGATAATCCACGCGGTGGCGCTGGGGGAAAATGTTGTCGCCATCACCAGTTCGTTCCCCTGCGCCGCACAGGAGCTGAATCCGGCGGCCAGCAGCAGCAACGAGAGCGTTTTGCCGGGCGCCCGACTCCACCGCAGAAACATGTTTGTGATCCCGTTCATAAATATTGAAATACCGAAAAAAGAGCGTTGAGACAAAACTTACCCGTTTATGACTTCTAGCGGATTAATCACCGCTAGCCTCGAAATAGCCGCGCTGGCCGCCGGGAATATCAGCAAACATTACCAGATAATGAATGTGGAATTTGTTAATATCCGCACACGCCTGACATAAAATTAGCGGGAAATTAATTATTCGCTATTTCATTGATGCTCAATGCGTTAAAAATAACCCCTGAATTCATTAATTTGAGTCAGTTTTGACCCATTTCGACGATTTGAGTTTTCTGACCACTTATTTCACTCTTCATGCCGAATACTCCTGATGTTCATATCAATATAAAATACAGGTGACGACATGTTATCAATATTAAAAAAAGGGCCATCGGCAAATAAAGTGCCGGCTGAGAAAATTCAGGCAACTTATGGCCGCTACCGCATGCAGGCGCTGCTAAGCGTATTTCTGGGTTATCTGGCGTACTATATTGTGCGCAACAATTTCACCTTATCCACGCCTTATCTGAAAGAGCAGTTAGATCTGAGCGCCACCCAGATCGGTTTGCTCAGCAGCTGTATGCTCATTGCGTACGGGATCAGCAAAGGCGTTATGAGCAGCCTGGCGGATAAAGCCAGCCCGAAAGTCTTTATGGCCTGCGGCCTGGTGCTGTGCGCGATCGTCAACGTCGGATTGGGGTTCAGCACCGCATTCTGGATCTTCGCTGCGCTGGTCGTTCTGAACGGTCTGTTTCAGGGGATGGGCGTCGGCCCCTCTTTTATCACCATCGCTAACTGGTTCCCTCGCCGGGAGCGCGGTCGCGTGGGGGCTTTCTGGAACATTTCCCATAACGTCGGCGGCGGGATTGTCGCCCCGATCGTCGGCGCCGCGTTTGCGATTCTCGGTACCGAGCACTGGCAGAGCGCCAGCTACATTGTCCCGGCCTGCGTGGCGGTGGTGTTCGCCATCAGCGTACTGGCGCTGGGTAAAGGTTCGCCGCGCGAGGAAGGCCTGCCTGCGCTGGAAGAGATGATGCCGGAAGAAAAGGTCGTGCTTAACGCTAAACACGCGGTAAAAGCGCCGGAAAATATGAGCGCATTCCAGATCTTCTGCACCTACGTTCTGCGCAACAAAAACGCCTGGTATGTCTCCCTTGTGGACGTGTTTGTCTATATGGTGCGTTTCGGCATGATCAGCTGGCTGCCTATCTATCTGCTGACGGTGAAACATTTTTCCAAAGAGCAGATGAGCGTCGCGTTCCTGTTCTTTGAATGGGCGGCGATTCCGTCGACCCTGCTGGCGGGCTGGCTCTCCGACAAGCTGTTCAAAGGACGGCGCATGCCGCTTGCCATGATCTGTATGGCGCTGATTTTTGTCTGCCTGATCGGCTACTGGAAAAGCGAATCCCTGCTGATGGTGACGGTATTCGCGGCGATCGTGGGCTGCCTGATCTACGTGCCGCAGTTTCTGGCCTCCGTGCAGACCATGGAAATTGTTCCCAGCTTTGCCGTCGGCTCCGCCGTGGGACTGCGCGGATTTATGAGCTACATCTTTGGCGCATCGTTAGGCACCAGCCTGTTTGGCGTGATGGTGGATAAAATGGGCTGGCACGGCGGGTTCTATCTGCTGATGGGCGGGATCGTCTGCTGCATTCTGTTCTGCTACCTCTCTCATCGCGGCGCGCTGGAGCTTGAGCAACAGCGTAAGAACACGCAACAGCAAGAAGCCGAACTGGCGCTGGCCGACGCACAATAAGCGCCTGAACCCGGCAAAAGAGAGTGCCAGCTTACTGGCACTTTTAACCTTAAACAGGGTCGATAACCGTCACGCGGGCACCTTTAAATAGGGCGCAATGCTCGCTAATTTCTCCCGGGTTTCCGTCAGTTCGCGTTCCGGCGTAGATTGCTCGATGATACCCGCCCCCGCCTGTATCCAGCAGCGCTGGCTATCCTGAAACACGGAACGCAGTACTAACGCCGCATCGAAGCGCGTATCTTCCAGCAGCAGGATTGCGCCTGAATAGAGCTCCCGCGGCGTTTTTTCAATTTGCATGATCGCGTTGAGGGCCGCTTTTTTAGGGATACCTGACGCGGTAATTGACGGAAACAGCACGGTAAACGCATCCCAGGCATCCTTATCTTCCGCGAGCTGGCCGCTGACGCCAGACCCCAGATGCTGGACGCTGCCGCGCTGGCGAACCGACATCAAATCCTCGACCACCACGCTGCCGGGCTGGCAAACCGCCTCCAGTTCGGCAATGGCTTCTTTGACCGAGAGGATATGTTCAAGCACCTCTTTACCGTCGTGCAGCAGCTCCCTCTCATTTGCCTGATTATGCGCCGTATCGCCCATGCGATCGCGGGTGCCCGCCAGCGGTTCAGTGACCACTTTGTTTCCCGTCACCGACATCACCAGTTCCGGACTAAAACCCAGCGCCTCGCGTCCTTGCTGGCGAAACATAAACGTACGGGTGGGCGTGTTGGCCTGTCGTCCATATAGCAGCGTAGCGGGCATATCAATTCGCGCTGGCAGAGGAATCGCGCGTGAGACGATGACTTTAACGTAATCGCCGCGGCGGATCGCCGAAACGGCGCGCGCAACCTGCTGTTTATACGCTTCACCGTCCAGGGCGGTATCCACAACCATTGGCCCGCATGGTGTCGCCGTATCGACCTCTTTTACCCACTCGCACAGACGGCGGCATCCGTCGGCGGAGTCCGCGTAAACGGTAACATTTCCTTTCTCAAAAATAAGTTCTTCACGGGGAGCGGTTAACGTTAGCAGCGGCCACTCGCCGGCATCAAAGGCCATTCCCCGCGCATGAGCCGCAAAGTTGAACCCAACCTGGCCATATACCCGGCATCCTCTTACCCGCGGATGCGTCATAAAACGACGCGCGCAGTCGGTAATCGAATCTACCGCCCACTTTTGTTCTCCGGCATCATCAATGAATGTCGCCTGGGTGCCGTCGGCATTAATCTGCAGTTGCGCCTGGCATCCTCTACCTATGTACCAGCAAGGTTGGCGCTCATAGACATAGCACTCTTCATCTCCGAACTGACGTAAGACGCCAGAAATCATCGGCAGCCATTGCTCCTCTGGTAACGCCAGGTGTAAAAATTCACTGATTTTCATCCCTTACCTCTCTGTGTTATTCCCGGATCAATCAATTGAGCTTGTCATCAGTTCTTCTGCCGAACGCAGTCGGATAGAAACAATCCACGCCGCCAGCAACGTGAATACGCCGGCAAACAGGAAGCAGGCCGCATAGCCAAAGCGCTGCGCGACAACGCCGCCGACTACGCCGGCCAGAATGGCGATGGCGGCGTCAGTACATTGAAAGAGCGTAAAATCGACACCGGCCTGCAAAGGCGAAGAAAGCGCCATCAGCGTGGCGTAAAGACAGACCAACGCGCAGGCCAGCGAAACAGATTGAACAACGATCAACCCCTGGAGAATCGGCAGCAGTAGAGGACCCGGCGCTATCAGCAGCGTCATCACTACCGCCAGCAGCGCGATGCCCTGCACGCCATAAGCCGCAAACAGCGCTCTGCCGGGTGAGAGGTATTTCATCAGCAATCCACCCGCCAGCGTTCCGGCTATGCCCGCCGCAATATTACCGCCGCTGAACAGCGCGCCGAGCGCTGACATGCTCAGACCATGATCCAACAGCAGCGGCGCCAGAAGAGGCAGCACAAACCGCATGCCTGAATTCAGCATCAATACCAGCATTAAGCCCAGACGAGCCTGTCGCCTTCTAAGCGCATAACCCAGTGCCGGAACATGCGGAACAGATGCTGCGCGCGTTGGTTCGGCAATGCGCCATAGGGGTACGGATAAGACCAGGATCAGCGCCGCCATCATCAGCATGGCCGCAGGCCAGCCGACGGTCGCCGATAGCATCAGAAACACCCCGCCGCCGCACATCATTCCCAGATAGCTGCCGCCGACCTGCACGCTGTTTCCCCAACCGTACCCTGCGCGGGTCAGCTGATCGACGCAAAAACCGTCGCTGGCGATATCAATAGTGGAGGCGACCGTACCTGCCACCATAAACAGCGCAAATAGCGCGACGACTAGCGTTTCGGGCAATCCGCCTTCTCGCCCTGTCCCGCCAATCGCGGCGGCAATCGCCAGGATCGCCGCGAGCGCAGCCTGCCCGCGCAGGATCAGCATGCGGGAACGGCGCTGCGGGCTGCCAGGAGGTAGCCGCCAGCGCTCGACCCACGGCGCCCAAATAAACTTCAGCGCCCAGGGCAGCATGAACAGGGTTGTCGCCCCGGCAAGCGCAAGCGATCCGCCAGCAGCGCGCACCAGCGCGGGCAAGGACTGCATCGAGAGCGCCGATACCAGACTCTGGGTCACATAGATGCCGGCAATGGCGAAAATCACCCGCCCGGTGGTTAACGTCAGCGGTTTCACATTCGACGGAACGTCACTCATGCGCCACCTCCTCTGACGTGGACCCCCCTTCGGCGCGCCAGACGCGGGCGGCCATTTGCGCGTGCCACAGCGCCTGGTAACGCCCATGAAGAGAGAGCAGCTGCGCATGGGTGCCCTGTTCAACCACTTTGCCCTCCTCCATCACCAGGATGTTTCCGGCCCCGACGATGGTAGACAGGCGATGGGCGATAATAATCACCGTCCGGTTGTGAACCAGGTTATCGATAGCTTTCTGTACCGCCAGCTCGCTATCGATATCCAGCGCGGCGGTCGGCTCATCAAGAATGACGATTGGCGCATCTTTCAATAAGGCCCTGGCAATGGAAATCCGCTGGCGCTCGCCGCCCGATAGCTGTCCGCCCATCTCGCCCATTGGCGTCAGCCAGCCTTGAGGAAGGCGGGTAATGAATTCAAGACACTGCGCCGCGCGGGCGGCCTCTTCCACTTCCTGCTGGGTCGCCTGCGGGCGCGCAATCAGGATATTCGCCAGCAATGTGTCATCAAACAGCCAGACATCCTGGAAAACGACGGAAATCAGGCTGTTGAGCTGCTCCGCCGTCAGGCGACGAATATCGACGCCGCCGATAGAAATCCGCCCTTGCTGCGGATCGGCATAGCGCATTAACAGTTTGCTGACCGTGGTTTTACCTGCGCCGGAAGCGCCCACCAGCGCGCTCATACTGGCCGCCGGAAAGGTCAAAGAGAGGTCATTGAGCGCGGGATCGCCGCTGTCGTCATAGCGGTAATGAATATTGTCAAAGCGGATATCGTAACATTCCGGCATCTCCCCGCGTTCGGCAACGGGAAGCGGCGCGATCGCCATAAATTGCTCAATACGCTGTAAGGCGCTGGCAATCAGTTCCACCACCGAGGTGTAGCTGATAAACATGGCCATCGGTTCAGCGAAACGCATAATCATCGCGGCGGCGGCAATCAGAAAGGCGAGGTTCAATGTGCCCGTGACCACCCAGATAATTCCGCACAACACCACCACCTGTAGTCCCAGCTCCACAACGCCGGCGATCAGCATCGTCGCGCCCGCGCTCTGGCGGTGAGTGCGGGTCTGTAAGTTTTCCAGAGCATCAAAATGATCCCGCAGCGCCCGGCTTTTATCGGCATCGCTACCGCAGGCACGCAATACCATCATCCCCTGCGCAAATTCAACAATATCCCCGCTCAGCCGCTGGTGCGCTTCGCCCAGGGTCTGCATTTGTCGCCGCATCGCCGGGCGGCGCCAGTAATAAAACGGCGCCAGCAAGGGGAAGATCAGCAGCATCACCAGCCCCAGCCGCCAGTCGATCCACAATGTCGCCAGCGACGCCGTCAACGGCGTGACGATGGTCAGCAGTAAAATATTGGCTATCGCAATCACATAATTGAGGTTTTCATCCACGGAGCCCAGCAACAAGGCGTTCGTTTCGCCCGCTCTGCCGCGCTGGAGCCTCTCCAGCGGCACGCGGCGTAATTGTTCGCCCAGGCGCAGGCGCAGCTCATGGGTGGCCTGCGCCAGGTGCCCGCGGTATTCAAAGCCCAGCCCATACCAGCGGAGCGCCAGCGTCACCAACGCCGCAATGCTGAAGGCCAAAGCCCAGTGAAGAAGCCGCGATGCTTCATTCCGTAGCAGCGCATCAACGATCGGATAGAGACAGGCGAAGGCGATCCCCTGCATCAATGCCGCCAGCAGCAGAGCAACCAGACTGCGCCGCAGCGTTCCCGCCTGACTGCCCACGCTGGAGATAAGCTGGCGCCAGATCGCGCGCCAGGCCAGATTATCCGCCGGGTTAGTGTCTTTCATTTTGCACCGCCTCTTCCTGCGTTCTACCCGGCGCCCACTGCTGCGCCTGCTGATAGCGTTGCCATAGCCGTTGATACAGGCCACCCTGCGCCAACAGCTGCCCGTGGCTCCCGCTTTCCCGGAGCTGACCGTCGGAAAACAGCAATATCACATCGGCCTGAGTCACCATGGAGAGACGATGCGCGACCATGATGACCGTCCGGCCGCGCATGGCCGCCGCGAGGGCTTTGATAAGCGCCGCTTCACCTTCCGGATCGGCAAACGCCGTCGCTTCATCAAGCACCAGAATGGGACGATCCTGCAAAAGCGCCCGGGCGATGGTGATGCGCTGCCGCTGCCCGCCGGAGAGAAATACCCCTCGTTCCCCGACCCGCGTGCTGTAACCCTCCGGCAACGCGCTTATAAACTCATGCGCCTGCGCCACTCTGGCCGCCGCTATCACCGATTCCAGCGGCGTATCCGGCGCACCCAGACGGATGTTATTGGCGATCGTGTCGGCAAAAAGAAAGTTGTCCTGAAACACAAACGAGATTTGCTTCATCAGGGTCTCTATCCGCATATCGCGCAGATCCACGCCGCCAATACGAATATGGCCTTTGTCGGGATCGGCGTAACGCAGCAGCAGCCGCGCCACGGTGCTTTTCCCGGCGCCGCTTGGCCCTACCAGCGCCACAATTTGCCCGACAGGAACGTGAAAGCTCACCTCCTGCAACGCGGCGCCAGTCCGCGCTTGCGGATAATGAAAGCTTACCTGCTCAAAGGTGATACTCGCCTCTTTCGGCTGTCGATCGGCTCGCGGGCGCGAGAGTTCCGGCATCGCGAGAACCTGATAGATACGCTGAACGCTTAAACGCGTTTGCGCGACCAGGTTATTAAGCATCATCATCGGCATTACCGCTTCGGCCATTCCGCTGGCTATCAGTAAAACGGCTACCCAGGCGATAAAATCGAGACTGCCAGCGTGCAGCAGGCCGTATCCGCACCAGATAAGAACGAATATGGTCGGCAGCGGGTTCAGAATTGAGAATGAAAAGCGCGCTGAAAATCCGGCCTGCCGATACCAGCTTTTGAGCACATCGACCCACTCTTCGAGGGCATGTTGATAGCGCAAAAAGCTGGTACTGCCGCTATCAAAGGTCCTCACCACCGGCATGGCCTGTACGAACTCAATCACCGCGGCGCTGACCCGTTCACGCGCCTGATGATAACGCTGAGCCATGTTTTCCGAGCGCTGACGGGCGAGTACCAGCACCACCGAACCAAACGCCAGTACCCCCAGCGTCGCGATGGCCAGTCGCCAGTCCAGCCAGAATACGAGAACAACAGTCGCCAGCGGCATGATTATGGCGCGGGCATAGAGCGGCGTGCTGTCAGCAACAAAAATATGTAACGACTTCACATCATCCAGCATTACTTTCGCCACCGATCCGCTGCCCATTTGCTGTAACGCGCCCGGCGCAAGCTGTAGGGTCTTGCGGGCTAATCTGCTGCGCAGAATATTCTCCAGATGGAAAGCCGCATAATGAGAGGTATTGAACGCCTGCAGGCGCAGGATAAAGGTCGCTATCACGCAGCCGACTACGCCGCTCAGCGGCCAGACGGGGATGATGTCAGGCGCCCCGCGCAGATCGCGCAGGCACCATGCCAGAAAAAGCAGCGCCCCCAGGCTGGTGAAGGCCGCCAGCCCCGCCAGCGCCATAGCCAGGAGCACCTTCCTGCGAACCGGGGTAATCACCTGCCAAAGAGGAAATCGGGACAGCGATTCAGTATTGGATGAGTGAGATGACATGGGAGTAGCTGATTTTCCTGATGAATTTTTATGGACGCCAAAAACACTATTTCAAGGTGGCGTTCCGGGAATTAATGTGAATAATAACCATTATCAATTACTCATCTACCCCATTCGGTTCTATTTATACCCGCATTGGTCTAAGCCACAGGGAGATAACCCGGTCATGACGGAGTCACCACAAACGCAATCTGCCATCTCTATTCACCAGCTAGTGGTTGGAAAACCCGCGAACGACGGCACTATTCCTGCCCAGTGTGAGCTGCTGCGCTGCTCGTTGCAGGAAGGTATGGATATTTTGCTCTGGCGGGGCCACTTTGCTCAGCCCGAGACGTTGCAGCTGCACGACGACCTGGGCAGGATTAACTTCTCTTGCATTCTGGAAGGCACATCGCGCTTTGCGATCCAGGGACTCAGCCGCCACACCGACTGGGAACTCGCGCGCGATCGTCATTACATTACCCATACGCCAGACTGCCGCGGCAGCGCCTCCTACTGCGGCCGGTTCGAGAGCATTACGCTCTCTTTCAGCCCTGAAGCCCTCGCGCTGTGGGTGCCGGATATTAGCTCGGTCATTAAAAATAAGATCGACTCCCACTGCTGTTGCCAGCAGCAGCGTTGTAATGCCGAAACTCACCTAACGGCTCAGGCCCTGCGGCACGCGCTGATGCGGATGCACGGCGGCTTCAGTCATGAACAAAAACCGTCGACGTTATGGCTACAGGGACAAAGTCTGGTGATGCTCAGCCTGGTGCTGGATGAACATCGCGAGGACGCCAGCTGTTCCTCCTGCCACTTCAATCCGATGGAACGCCAGAAACTGCTGCGGGCAAAGGATCTGCTGCTGGCCGATTTGACGCAGGCGCCGGGGGTCACCGAACTCGCCAGAGAGTCCGGTTTAAGCGTGCTTAAAATTAAGCGGGGATTTCGCGTTCTGTTCAACAACAGCGTCTATGGTCTTTTTCAGGCTGAACGCATGCAGGAGGCAAGAAGACGGCTGGCCAATGGCAATACTTCCGTTATGACGGTGGCGGCGGATCTAGGCTATGCCAACGCCAGCCATTTCTCCGCCGCATTTCAGAAGCAGTTTGGCGTCACCCCGTCGACCTTCAAACGTCTGATCTAACTAGGGCTTACCCCAGAAACTCCTCCGTTAACAAGGCCCGGATTCGCCATCCGGGCCTTGTTTTTTGCCGACCGTAAACCGAAACGGGCACAAATAAACCCGATTCGGGTAGCACTCAATTGTTAATAATAATTATTCTCATATAAGCAATACTTTTGGTATGACGTGCCATCAGGAGGAAGAATGATTTCTGGCGCCCCCTCTCAGGATCCGCTGTTATCGGACAACGGCGAAGCGGCCGATTATCAACAATTACGCGAACTGTTAATACAGGAACTGAATGTAGCGCCGCAGCAGTTACAGGAAGAGAGCAATCTGATCCAGGCGGGCCTGGACTCCATAAGATTAATGAGATGGTTACACTGGTTTCGTAAAAAGGGCTACCGCCTCACCCTTCGCGAGCTGTATGCCGCCCCCACGTTGGCAGCATGGCGCCAGCTGATGCGCAGCCGTTCGGGTGAAAAACCGGATGATGCAAGCTCCCCGGCGGACGCGGCGTGGCCAGTCATGAGCGAGGGTATCCCCTTCCCGCTGACGCCGGTACAGCATGCCTATCTGACGGGCCGAATGCCCGGACAGACGCTGGGCGGCGTCGGTTGCCATCTGTATCAGGAGTTTGCCGGCCATTATCTGACGGCGCCAAAGCTGGAGCAGGCCATCACGATCTTACTGCAACGCCATCCGATGCTGCATATCGCCTTTCGCGCCGACGGGCAGCAGGTCTGGCTACCGCAGCCATACTGGAACGGCGTCACCGTTCATGATTTACGCCAGACCGACGAGGCAAGCCGCCAGGCCTATCTGGAAACATTGCGCCAGCGCCTGAGCCACCGTCTTTTACGCGTGGAAATGGGCGAAACCTTTGATTTCCAGTTGACGCTCTTGCCGGACAATCGCCACCGCCTCCATGTCAATATCGACCTGCTGATTATGGATGCTTCCAGCTTTACGCTGTTTTTCGATGAACTTAACGCCCTGCTGGCCGGAGAGTCGCTGCCGCCCGGCGACCCCCGCTATGATTTCCGCGCTTATCTGCTGCACCAGCAGAAGATCAATCAGCCGCTGCTCGACAAAGCGCGCGCGTACTGGCTGGCGAAAGCATCGATGCTGCCACCCGCGCCGGTTTTACCGCTAGCCTGCGAACCCGCCACGCTGCGTGAAGTCCGTAATACCCGACGCCGCATGATTGTCCCGACAACATGCTGGAACGCCTTTAGCCAACGGGCCGGTGAGAATGGCGTGACGCCGACAATGGCGCTGGCGACCTGTTTTGCTGCCGTTCTGGGGCGCTGGGGCGGCCTGACGCGGCTGCTGCTCAATATCACGTTATTTGACCGCCAGCCGCTGCACCCGGCGGTTGACGAAATGCTTGCCGACTTCACCAATATTCTTCTGCTGGATACCGCCTGCGATGGCGATACCGTCAGCAACCTGGCGCGTAAAAACCAGCTCACGTTTACTGAGGACTGGGAGCATCGCCACTGGTCCGGAGTCGAGCTCCTTCGTGAACTCAAACGCCAGCAAAGCCATCCCCACGGCGCCCCGGTGGTATTTACCAGCAATCTGGGGCGCTCCCTGTACAGCAGCCGCGCCGAGTCGCCGCTGGGCGAACCGGAATGGGGCATCTCGCAGACGCCGCAGGTCTGGATAGATCATCTGGCGTTCGAGCATCGGGGCGAGGTCTGGCTACAATGGGATAGCAATGACGCGTTGTTCCCTCCGGCGCTGGTCGAGACGTTGTTCAACGCCTACTGCCAGCTGATTAACCAACTCTGCGATGATGAAAGCGCCTGGAAGAAGTCGTTCGCGGACAGGATGCCCCAAAGCCAGCGGGAGATACGTCAACGGGTTAACGCAACCGACGCCCCCGTTCCTCAGGGCTTGCTGCATGAAGGCATTTTCCGCATCGCCCTCCGGCAACCGCAGGCGCTGGCGGTAACGGACGCGCATTATCAGTGGAATTATCGTGAGCTGACCGAGAACGCGCGCCGCTGCGCTGGCAGGTTAATCGCGTGCGGGGTTCAGCCCGGCGACAATGTCGCTATTACAATGTCGAAAGGCGCAGGACAGCTGGTTGCGGTCCTCGCCGTGCTGCTGTCCGGGGCGGTGTACGTTCCGGTTTCGCTCGACCAGCCCGCCGCGCGGCGCGGGAAAATCTACGCTGACGCCAACGTCCGGCTGGTGCTCACCTGCCAGCACGACGCCAGCGCCTGGTCAGACGATATTCCCCACCTGACCTGGCAGCAGGCCATTGAGGCGGAGCCGCTAGCCGACCAGGCGGCGCGCGCGCCGACGCAGCCGGCCTACATTATCTATACCTCCGGGTCGACCGGCACGCCGAAAGGCGTGGTCATTTCTCACCGTGCAGCGCTGAATACCTGCTGCGATATCAATAGCCGTTACCAGGTGGGTCCCGGAGACAGAGTGCTGGCCCTCTCCGCCCTGCATTTTGATTTATCGGTTTACGACATTTTTGGCGTTCTGAGCGCCGGCGGCTCGCTGGTTATCGTTATGGAAAATCAACGGCGTGATCCCCGCGCATGGTGCGAATTGATCCAGCGTCATCAGGTTACGCTCTGGAACAGCGTCCCGGCGCTGTTCGATATGCTGTTGACCTGGTGTGAAGGTTTCGCCGACGCCGCGCCGGAGAAACTGCGGGCGGTCATGCTTTCCGGCGACTGGATCGGCCTCGATCTTCCTGCCCGCTATCACGCCTTCCGCCCCCAGGGACAGTTTATCGCCATGGGCGGCGCCACCGAGGCGTCTATCTGGTCTAACGCCTGTGAAATTAACCGGGTCCCCGACCACTGGCGCGCCATCCCTTATGGTTTTCCGCTGGCCAACCAACGTTACCGGGTGGTGGATGAACTGGGCCGGGACTGCCCGGACTGGGTTCCGGGCGAATTGTGGATTGGCGGTATCGGGGTCGCGGAAGGCTACTTTAACGATCCTGTACGCAGCGAGCAGCAGTTTGTAACGCAATCGAACGCGCGCTGGTATCGCACCGGCGATCTCGGGTGCTACTGGCCAGACGGTACGTTAGAGTTCCTCGGTCGTCGCGATAAGCAGGTCAAAGTCGGGGGATATCGCATCGAGCTGGGTGAAATCGAAAGCGCGCTCAGCCAGCTGGCGGGAGTGAAACAGTCAACCGTTGTGGCGATCGGCGAAAAAGAAAAGACCCTGGCGGCCTGGGTTGTGCCTCAGGGTTCGGCTTTCTGTGTTACCCATCATCGGGACCCGGCGCTGCCCCAGGCTTGGCGCGGGCTTGCCGGAACGCTGCCCTGCTGCGTCTGCCCCCCGGAAATCTCCGCCGGCCAGGTCGCTGATTTTCTTCAGCATCGCCTGTTAAAACTGAAACCGGGTCAAACTCCTGGCGCCGATCCTCTTCCCCTGATGAATGCTCTCGCTATCCAGCCTCGCTGGCGGGCCGTGGTGGAACGCTGGTTAGCCTTTCTCGTGACCCAACAGCGGCTGCAGCCCGCCGCTGAGGGTTATCAGGTTTGTGCGGGGGAAGCGCCGGAGAATGACCCTCCTTCTTTCAGCGGGCATGACCTCACCTTAACGCAGATCCTTCGCGGCGCTCGCCACGAACTGTCATTACTGAACGATGCGCGGTGGTCGCCGGAAAGTCTGGCTTTCGACCATCCGGCCAGCGCCCTGTATATCGAGGAACTGGCGACAATCTGTCAACAGCTTTCCCGGCGTTTACAGCGCCCGGTACGCCTGCTAGAGGTGGGTGTCCGCACCGCCCGCGCCGCAGAGTGCCTGCTAACCCGGCTCAGCGCTGACGAGATTGAGTATGTCGGGCTTGAGCACAGCCAGGAGCTGCTGCTGAGCGCCCGACAGCGGATTGCACCGTGGTCTGACGCCCGTCTGGCCCTCTGGAGTGCAGACACGCTGGCGGCGCATGCTCATTCGGCGGACATTATCTGGCTGAATAACGCCCTGCATCGTCTGCTGCCGGAAGAGCCCGGGCTCCTCGCGGCATTACAGCAGCTGGCCGTTCCAGGCGCGCTGCTCTACGTGTTGGAGTTTCGTCAGTTAACGCCCTCCGCCCTGCTCAGCACGCTTCTGTTAACCGATGGTCAGCCCGAAGCCTTACTTCACAATAGCGCTGACTGGGGGGCGATATTTACCGCCGCCGCTTTCAACTGCCAGCACGGCGATGAAGTCGAGGGATTGCAGCGCTTCCTCGTACAATGCCCCGTTAGCCAGGTACGCCGCGATCCTCGTCAGCTGCAGTCCGCTCTCGCCGAACGTCTGCCGGGGTGGATGGTACCGAAACGGATCTTCTTACTTGACGCCTTACCGCTGACGGCGAACGGCAAAATTGACTATCAGACGCTAAAGCGCTGTCATACCCCGGAAGCTGAAAACCGGACTGAAGCGGATTTACCCCTGGACGATATTGAGAAGCAGGTTGCCGTCATCTGGCAGCCGCTCTTGTCGATGGGCGCCGTCAGCAGAGAAACCGACTTCTTCCAGCATGGCGGTGATAGCCTGCTAGCCACCAGGCTGATCGGACAGCTCCACCAGGCGGGTTATGAAGCACGATTAAGCGACCTGTTTAATCACCCCCGGCTGGCTGATTTTGCCGCCACGCTGCGTAAAACCGACCTCCCTGTTGAACAACCCTTTGTCCACTCCCCTGAAGAACGCTACCGGCCTTTCGCGCTGACTGATGTGCAGCAGGCTTACCTGGTCGGGCGTCAGCCGGGCTTTGCCCTTGGCGGCGTAGGCTCACACTTCTTTGTTGAATTTGAAATTGCCGATCTGGATATTCACCGGCTGGAGAAGGTCTGGAACCGGTTAATCGCCCGCCACGATATGCTGCGCGCCGTGGTGCGGGATGGACAACAGCGGGTTCTCGAACAGACTCCCCCATGGGTGATACCCGCGCACATCCTGCACAGCCCCGAAGAGGCGCAGCAGGTACGCGACAGACTGGCGCATCAGGTTCTCAACCCTGAAGTCTGGCCGGTATTCGATCTCCAGGTCGGGTTCGTCGACGGGATGCCCGCCCGCCTGTGGCTGTGTCTGGATAACCTGTTGCTTGACGGGTTGAGCATGCAGATCCTGTTGTCAGAGCTGGAACACGGCTATCGCTATCCGCAGCAGCTGCCGCCGCCGCTTCCCGTTACCTTCAGGGATTATCTGCAGCAACCCGCGCTGCGGACGCCCAATCCCGACTCTCTGGCATGGTGGCAAACGCAGCTTGATGATATTCCTCCGGCACCTGCGTTACCGCTACGCTGCTTGCCTCAGGACGTTGAGACGCCGCGCTTCGCACGGCTCAATGGGGCAATGGACAGCGCGCGCTGGCGTCGCCTGAAACAGCGGGCGGCTGACGCTCATCTCACCCCGTCGGCCGTACTGTTATCCGTGTGGTCAACGGTTCTTGCTGCATGGAGCGCACAGCCCGATTTCACGCTTAACCTTACGCTTTTCGACAGACGACCGCTGCACCCGCAAATCAACCAGATCCTGGGCGACTTTACTTCGCTGATGCTGCTGAGCTGGCATCCCGGCGAGAGCTGGCTGCAAAGCGCGCGGTTATTACAGCAGCGACTAAGCGAGAGCCTCAACCACCGCGATGTGTCGGCAATACGCGTGATGCGGCAACTGGCGCGGCGGCAAAACGTACCGGCTGTCCCAATGCCCGTCGTCTTTACCAGCGCGCTGGGCTTTGAGCAGGATAACTTCCTTGCCCGGCGCAATCTGCTCAAACCGGTGTGGGGTATATCCCAGACGCCGCAGGTCTGGCTCGATCACCAGGTTTATGAATCCGAAGGGGAACTGCGCTTTAACTGGGATTTTGTCGCCGCCCTGTTTCCTGACGGGCAGGTGGAGCGCCAGTTTGCACAGTATTGCGCGTTGCTTAACCGAATGGCGGAGGATGACAGCAGCTGGCAGCTGCCGCTCGCCGACCTGGTTCCCCCGCTTAAGGTCACGGAGCGACGCGCCCGCCGGCTGCGCCCTGAGCGCGCTCAGCCGCGGATCGCGGCGGACAAGAGCAGCGTCAGCCTGATTTGCGACACCTTTCGCGAGGTGGTTGGCGAGCCTGTCGCACCCGCAGAGAACTTTTTTGAGGCGGGCGCCACGTCGCTGAATCTGGTGCAGCTGCACGTCTTGTTACAACGTCACGAATTCGCCACCCTGACGCTGCTTGACCTGTTCACTCACCCTTCTCCTGTCGCGCTGGCCAATTATCTCGCCGGCGTAGCCCTGGAGGAGAAAACCAAACGCGTGCGGCCGGTTCGCCGTCGTCAGCGGCGCATTTGACGCGAAACAAACTGACTTTTCCCGGACGCCATCGCTAACGCATGGCGCGCCACTGACTTTGTCAATTTTAGGAAACGGGACCGATTATGGATAACTTGCGCTTCTCTTCTGCGCCAACAGCAGATTCCATTGATGCATCGATCGCTCAACGCTACCCGGACTGCGAACCTGTCGCAGTCATCGGCTACGCCTGCCATTTTCCTGAAGCGCCGGATGGCGAAACCTTCTGGCGAAATCTGCTGGAAGGCCGCGAATGCAGCCGACGCTTTACGCGCGAAGCGCTTCTGGCCGCCGGGCTGGATACCGCCATTATTGACGATCCTTGTTACGTCAATATTGGAACGGTTTTAGACAACGCTGACTGCTTCGATGCCACCCTGTTTGGCTATTCGCGGCAGGAAGCGGAGTCGATAGATCCCCAGCAGCGCCTGTTTTTACAGGCGGTCTGGCATGCGCTGGAGCATGCAGGTTACGCCCCGGGCGCCGTCCCCCATAAGACCGGCGTTTTCGCCTCTTCGCGGATGAGCACCTATCCCGGCCGCGAAGCCCTGAACGTGACAGAGGTCGCACAGGTCAAGGGCCTGCAGTCTCTGATGGGCAATGACAAGGACTATATAGCCACCCGCGCGGCCTACAAACTCAATCTGCACGGCCCGGCGTTATCGGTACAGACCGCCTGCTCCAGTTCGCTGGTTGCGGTCCATCTGGCCTGCGAAAGCCTGCGCGCAGGCGAATCCGATATGGCGGTAGCCGGCGGAGTGGCGCTTTCCTTCCCCCAGCAGGCGGGTTACCGCTACCAGCCCGGGATGATTTTCTCTCCCGATGGGCACTGTCGCCCTTTTGACGCCTCGGCAGAGGGCACCTGGGCCGGCAACGGTCTCGGCTGCGTGGTGCTGCGTCGCCTGAAGGACGCGCTGCTGTCAGGCGATCCAATTATCGCGGTGATCCTCTCCAGCGCGGTCAACAACGACGGAAACAGAAAAGTGGGTTATACCGCGCCGTCGGTGGCAGGACAGCAAGCGGTCATCGAAGAGGCGTTAATGCTGGCGGCCATCGACGACAGGCAGATCGGCTACATTGAAACCCACGGTACCGGCACGCCGCTGGGAGACGCGATTGAAATAGAAGCCCTGCGCAACGTCTACGCTCCCCGCCCGCCGCAACAGCGCTGCGCGCTGGGTTCCGTGAAGAGCAACGTTGGTCACCTGGATACCGCGGCGGGCATTGCCGGACTGCTGAAAACCGTTCTGGCGGTCAGTCGCGGAAAAATTCCGCCAATGCTGAATTTTCACACGCCAAACCCGGCGCTTAAGCTCGAGGAAAGCCCCTTTACCGTGCCGGTGACGGCGCAGGAGTGGCAGGACGAAGTGCGCTACGCGGGCGTCTCCTCCTTCGGTATTGGCGGCACCAACTGCCATATGATCGTCGCTTCGCTGCCCGACGAACTCAACATAAGCTACCCCGCCGCGGATGACGGCAGCAAGAGTTCCGCGCTGTTGCTCAGCGCCGCCAGCGACACCGCGTTGCGGCAGCTGGCAGCGGACTATGCCGCGGCGCTGAGGGAGAACTCGAATGCCAACAATCTGGCCTTCACGGCATTACGCGCGCGCCGTCTCGATCTTCCCTTCCGCCTGGCGGCGCCATTAAATCATGACACCGCCGCCTCGCTCAGCGCCTGGGCTGGCGCGAAATCGACTTCGCCGGTCTATAGCGGCCACGGCGCCAGCGGCAAACAGGTGTGGCTGTTTACCGGGCAGGGTTCGCACTGGCGCACTATGGGTCAGTCTCTGTACCAGCACTCAACGGCGTTTGCCGATACGCTGGAGCGCTGTTTTGCCGCCTGTCGTGACATGCTCACGCCTTCGCTACGGGAAGCGATGTTTAATCCCGATTCAGCGCAGCTTGACAATATGGCCTGGGCCCAGCCGGCGATTGTCGCGTTCGAAATCGCGATGGCGGCCCACTGGCGCGCTGAAGGACTGAAGGCCGACTTCGCCATGGGTCACTCCGTCGGCGAATTTGCCGCTGCCGTTGTCTGCGGACACTATACCATTGAGCAGGTCATGCCGCTGGTATGTCGGCGCGGCGCGCTGATGCAGCTGTGCGCAAGCGGCGCGATGGTGGCGGTATTTGCGCAAGAAGAGGCGCTGATGCCGTTGGCCCGTCAGTTCGAGCTGGATCTCGCCGCCAACAACGGCACCCGGCATACGGTCTTTTCCGGGCCGGAAGCCCGTATCGCGGAGTTTTGCGCCGCGCTTTCGCAACACGAGATCGACTATCGTCGCCTGAGCGTAACCGGCGCGGCGCACTCCGCTTTACTTGAACCAATACTCGATCGCTTCCAGGAGGCCTGCGCGGGTCTGCTCGCCGAGCCGGGACAAATACCGCTGATTTCCACGCTTACCGCCGAACTCATTGACGAGGCGACGCTCAACCAGGCGGATTACTGGCGCCGCCATATGCGCCAGCCGGTACGTTTTATTCAGAGTATTCAGGCGGCGCGCAAGCTCGGTGCCCGCGTTTTTGTTGAAATGGGGCCCGACGCCCAGCTGATTGCCTCCGGACAGCGCGAATACCGCGATGACGCTTACTGGATAGCCAGCGCCCGGCGTAAACAGGAGGCGAGCGCTGTCCTGAATCAGGCGCTTCTCCAGCTATACGCGGCCGGCGTCACCTTACCGTGGGCCGATCTTCTGGCAGGCGGTGGGCAACGTATCTCCGCGCCATGCTATCCGTTTGCGACCGAGCGTTACTGGAAAGAACGCGCCACCTCCGCCTGTGAGCCTGCCGATGCTGTGCTTGCCGCTGGATTAGCGGTGGCCAACAGCGCCGCGACAGCGCTCTGCCGATGCTGTGCTTGCCGCTGGATTAGCGGTGGCCAACAGCGCCGCGACAGCGCTCGAACTCCCACGTCTGGAGGCGCTTAAACAGTGCGCCACGCGACTGCACGCCATCTATGTCGATCGGCTGGTACAACGCTGTACGGGCGATGCGATAGATAACGGCGTGGACGCCATCACCATTATGCGCCATGGACGACTGATGCCCCGCTACCAGCAGCTGCTTCAGCGCCTGCTAAATAACTGCGTGGTCGACGGCGACTACCGCTGCGCTGAGGGGCGCTACTACCGCGCCCGCCCCATTGAACATCAGCAGCGGGACATTCTGCTGACGGAACTCGCCGATTATTGTGAAGGTTATCAGGCTATCCCCGATACCATCGCCCGTGCCGGCGATCGGTTATACGACATGATGAGCGGCGCGGAAGAGCCGGTGGCGATTATCTTCCCGCAAGGCGCTTCCGACGGCGTAGAGGTGCTATATCAGGAATTCAGCTTTGGCCGCTATTTCAACCAGATTGCCGCCGGGGTAGTACGGGGTATCGTCCAGGCGCGTCAGCCCCATCAGCCGCTGCGCATTCTTGAAGTCGGCGGCGGAACCGGCGGCACCACCGCATGGCTGCTGCCTGAACTCAAAGACGTACCGGCGCTGGAGTACCACTTCACCGATATCTCCGCACTGTTCACCCGCCGTGCGCAGCAGAAATTCGCCGACTATGACTTTGTGCATTACGACGAGCTGGATCTCGAACAAGAGGCGCAGTCTCAGGGCTTTGCGGCGCAGTCTTACGATCTTATCGTCGCGGCTAATGTGATCCATGCCACGCGCCATATCGGTCGAACCCTCGATAATTTGCGTCCCTTGCTCAAGCCGGGCGGGCGCCTGCTGATGCGCGAAATCACCCAGCCAATGCGTCTGTTTGATTTCGTTTTCGGCCCGCTGGTCCTCCCGCTACAGGATATCGACGCCCGCGAAGGCGAGCTCTTCCTCACCCCCCATCAGTGGCAGCAGCAGTGCCGAAGCGCCGGATTCAGCAAAGTAGCGTGGCTACCGCAGGACGACAGCCCGACCGCCGGTATGAGCGAACATATCATTCTCGCCACCCTGCCCGGCCAGGAGATGTCCACGTCATCAGAATCCGCGCTGGAACAGACGTTGCCGGATAACCCTGATTATCTCGCCGACTGGTCCGATTGCGCAGGTCAGCCGGAACGGTTTACCGCCCGCTGGCAGGAGGCCTGGCGGCGCCTCTCCGCGCGGCACGGCGACGATTCCCCCGTGAAACCGCCCCTCGTTACCGCCCCGCAATGGCTGGGGGAGGTGCGCTTAAGCTGGCGAAACGCAGCCTTTTCCCGCGGCGAGATGCGCGTGGAAGCCCGTCATCCAGACGGCAAGTGGCTGCCGCTGGCGCCCGACGCGCCTCTTCCTGCGCCGCAGACGCATTATCATTGGCGCTGGAGGCCCCTCAGCATCGACAGTAATAGCCGCCCGCTGGTATTCCGCCTCAGCGCCGGTACCCTTGCCTACGAAGAGGCGCTGGCGCAATACGGCATTCTTCACGATCCGCAGGCCCCTTCTGTCCTGATGATTGTCGACGAGAGCGAGGAGACGCTGGCGTTAGCGAAGCAGGTGAAAGAGGCCCTCACCGCCAGCCCAGGCGGCTTGATTGTCGTCACCCGCCGCGCGTGGCAAATCGATGAAAATGAGGCGCTATCAGCGGCCCATCACGCGCTGTGGGCTATGCTTCGCGTCGCGGCCAACGAACAGCCGGAACGGTTAATCGCCGCTATCGATATGGCTGAAAACGCCTCGTGGGAAACGCTGCGTCAAGGATTAAGCGCTGTTTCATTGTCACAACGCTGGCTTGCAGCCCGGGATAACGGCTTCTGGCTCCCTTCGCTGGCGCCCAACGCGGGATGCGCCGCCGAATTACCGGCGAAGGTGTTTGCCGGCGATAACCGCTGGCATCTGGTGACCGGGGCGTTTGGCGGACTGGGCCGCCTTGCCGTGAACTGGCTCAGAGAAAAAGGGGCGCGCCGCATCGCGCTACTGGCGCCGCGCGTGGATGCGTCATGGCCAGGCGACATAGCGGACGTGGAGATTCGCGTCTGCCGTTGTGATGTGGGTGATGCCGGAGAGCTGGCCCGTGTTCTTGATGAGCTGGCGACCAGCGGCGGCATTGCCGGAGCGATTCATACCGCTGGCGTATTGGCTGATGGGCCCTTGCAGGAACTCGATGACCACCAGCTGGCCGCCGTTTTCGCGGTCAAAGCGCAGGCGGCAAGCCAGCTATTACAAACGCTGGGCAACCACGACGCCCGTTATCTGATTCTCTACTCGTCCGCTGCCGCCGCCCTCGGCGCGCCAGGCCAGAGCGCCCATGCGCTGGCCTGCGGTTATCTTGACGGGCTCGCCCAGCAGTTCTCCTCCCTTGATACGCCGAAAGTGCTCTCCATCGCCTGGGGCGCATGGGGAGAAAGCGGCCGGGCGGCTACGACAGAGATGCTGACGACCCTTGCCGATCGTGGCATGGGCGCGTTAAGCGATGCCGAGGGGCGCTGGCACCTTGAACAAGCGGTGATGCGCGGCGCCGCCTGGCGACTGGCCATGCGCGTTTTCACCGACAAAATGCCCCCGCTGCAGCAGGCTCTGTTTAACGCCGCAGCAACAGAACACGCCGCGATTCCGGCCGCGACTCCCGCTGATAACCATGCTTTTCACGGTAGCATCAGCGATAAAGCGGCGGTGATGACATGGCTGAAAAATCGCATTGCGGTGCAGCTAAGACTGAACGATCCTGCTTCGCTGAACGCAGATCAGGATCTGTTACAGCTGGGAATGGACTCGCTGCTCTTTCTTGAACTCAGCAGCGATATTCAACATGACCTGGGTGTACGCATCAACGCGGAACGGGCGTGGCAGGATCTCTCGCCGCACGGGCTCACACAGCTTATCTGTTCTCAGGCAGAGACGGCGCCTGCCGTATCGCCGCCGGAAGCGTTGCAGCACGATGCCGCTGAGCGTTACGCGCCCTTCCCGTTGACGCCGATTCAGCATGCCTACTGGTTGGGCAGAACCCATCTTATTGGCTATGGCGGCGTTGCCTGTCACGTGCTGTTTGAATGGGATAAACGCCACGATGAGTTCGATCTCGCCGTACTGGAGAAAGCATGGAACCAGCTCATTGCCCGCCACGATATGCTGCGGATGGTGGTGGATGCAGATGGACAACAGCGCGTTCTGGCGACAACCCCGACGTATCGTATCCCGCGCGACGATCTGCGCGCGCTTTCCCCGCAAGAGCAGTGCCAGGCGCTGGAAAAACGGCGCCATGAACTGAGCTATCGCGTTTTACCTGCCGACCAGTGGCCGCTCTTTGAGCTGGTGGTCAGCGAAATCGACGATTGCCGCTACCGCCTGCACATGAACCTCGATCTTCTGCAGTTCGATGTGCAGAGCTTTAAAGTCATGATGGACGATTTGGCCCAGGTATGGCGCGGAGAAACGCTGCCGCCGCTCGATATCACCTTCCGCGATTACGTGATGGCTGAACAGGCGCGCCGACAAACAACAGCATGGCACGATGCCTGGGATTACTGGCAGGAAAAACTGCCGCAACTGCCTTCAGCTCCGGAACTGCCGGTGGTGGAGACTCCGCCGGAAACCCCGCACTTCACCACGTTCACTTCGACGCTTGATAGACAAGAGTGGCAGGCGGCGAAACAACGCTGGCAGCAGCAGGGCGTCACCCCCTCCGCCGCGCTGCTCACGCTGTTTGCCGCCACCCTTGAGCGCTGGAGCCGTACCACGGCATTTACGCTGAACCTGACGTTCTTCAATCGCCAGCCGATCCACCCGCAAATCAATCAGTTGATCGGGGATTTTACCTCCGTCACGCTGGTTGATTTTAACTTCTCAACGCCGCTAACGCTGCAGGAGCAGATGCAACGGACCCAGCAGCGTCTCTGGCAAAACATGGCGCACAGCGAAGTGAACGGCGTTGAGGCGATCCGCGAGCTGGGGCGCCAGCGCGGATCCCAGCGTCAACCGCTGATGCCGGTGGTGTTTACCAGCATGCTGGGGATGACGCTGGAAGGAATGGCTATCGACCGGGCAATGAGTCATCTGTTCGGCGAACCCTGCTATGTCTTTACGCAAACGCCGCAGGTCTGGCTGGATCATCAGGTGATGGAGAGCGATGGCGCGTTGACGTTTAGCTGGTACTGCATGGATAACGTGCTGGAACCGGGCGCGGCTGAAGCGATGTTTAATGACTACTGCGCCATCCTGCAGGCCGCCATTGCCACCCCTGAAGTCCTGGAGACCATGGACAGCGGGATTGCCGAACACATTCCCCGCCGCCGCTGGCCGCTGAACGCGCAGACAGACTACGATCTGCGGGATATTGAGCAAGCGGCGCAGGAATACCCCTGCATCCAACAGGCCAGAGCGGAATTAAGCGAAAATGGCGCGTTAACCCTGGATATCGTTATGACCGAGGATCCACCGCCCTCAGCGCCGTTACATGATGAGCACGATCTCGCCTCACTGGCGCTGCCGTTGCCTGAACAGACGCAACTTGACGAGCTGGAAGCGACCTGGCGCTGGCTGGAGGCGCGTGCGCTGCAGGGGATTGCCGCAACGCTACATCGCCACCGTCTGTTCACCACCCCGGAGGTTGCCCACCCATTTGGCGAAATAGTACAGGCGCTGGGCGCGCAAGCGTCACACCGGCGCCTGCTACGCCAGTGGCTGCAGTGTCTGGCGGAAAGAGAATGGTTAGTGCGCGAGGGGGATAGCTGGCGCTGCCGCATTCCGCTCAGCGAAATTCCCGAACCTCACGAAGCTTGCCCGCAAACCCACTGGAGCCAGGCGCTGGCGCAGTATCTTGACGCCTGCATCGCCCGGCACGACGACCTCTTCTCCGGGCAGTGTTCGCCGCTGGAACTGCTGTTCAACGAGTCGTTGCGCGTAACCGACGCGCTGTATCGCGAAAACCCCGCCAGCGCTTGTCTGAATCGCTATACCGCGCAGATTGCCGCCCTTTGCGGCGCAGAACGGATCCTCGAGGTGGGCGCCGGAACCGCAGCCACCGCGGAACCGGTGCTGAAGGCCACGCGAAACACGCGGCTGTCATACCACTTCACGGATGTCTCCGCGCAGTTCCTCAACGACGCCCGAACCCGTTTCCACGATGAATCGCGGGTGTCTTACGCCTTATTCGATATCAACCAGCCGCTGGATTTTACCGCCCACCCCGAGGCGGGTTACGACCTGATTATTGCCGTCAACGTGCTTCACGACGCCAGCCATGTCGTACAGTCGTTGCGCCGATTAAAGCGGTTGCTGAAAGCCGGCGGACGTCTGCTGATCGTTGAAGCGACGGAACGAAACAGCGTATTCCAGCTGGCGAGCGTCGGCTTTATCGAAGGGTTAAGCGGATACCGCGATTTCCGCCGCCGGGATGAAAAACCTATGCTCACCCGTTCGGCATGGCAGGAAGTGCTTGTGCAGGCCGGTTTTGCCAACGAACTGGCCTGGCCGCCGCAGGAATCGTCGCCGCTGCGCCAGCATCTGCTGGTCGCACGTTCGCCTGGGGTGAATCGCCCGGATAAAGCAGCCGTGAGCCGCTATCTGCAGCAGCGTTTTGGCGCCACCCTGCCCGCGTTGCAGATCCGGCAGCGAGAAACGTTATTTACTCCGCTATCGGCCCCACCTGACGCACAGATTGCGCCAGCTGAATCGACACCGAGCTCCGGGGGAGATCCGGCGCTGGAAAAACAGGTCGCTGAACTCTGGCAAACGCTGCTGTCTCGCCCCGTGTCCAGACATCACGACTTTTTCGCGCTGGGCGGCGACAGCCTGATGGCGACAAGGATGGTCGCGCAGCTGAACCGCAGAGGAATTGCCAGCGCCAGCCTTCAGGATCTGTTCACCCATTCAACGCTCAGCGACTTCTGCGCCCATCTGCAGGCCTGTTCGTCGGCAGAGGAGAATCCTGTGCCCATTTGCCAGGGCGGTGGCGGCGAAACGTTGTTTGTTTTCCATGCTTCAGACGGCGATATCAGCGCCTGGCTGCCGCTCGCCAGCGCGCTGAATATGCCCGTTTTCGGCCTGCAGGCAAAATCGCCGCAGCGTTTTGCCACGCTTGATCGGATGATCGATGAGTATGTCGCGAGTATCCGCCGCCAGCAGCCGCACGGCCCTTATGTTCTGGCGGGCTGGTCGTATGGCGCTTTTCTTGCGGCGGGCGCCGCGCAGCGCCTGGATGCCAAAGGCGAGCAGGTACGGCTGGCGTTAATCGATCCCGTGTGTCGACAGGATTTTCGTTGCGCAAACCGGACGGCCCTGCTGCGGCTGTTAGCCGAAGGCGATACGCCGCTGGCGCTGCCGGAACATTTCGATCGGCTGACGCCCGACCGCCAGCTTGCCGATTTTATCGACCTTGCCAGAACGGCGGGAATGATGGCGCAAAACCTGACGCTACAGGCGGCGGAAGCGTGGATCGACAACATCGCGCATCTGCTGCGCTTACTGACCGAGCATACGCCGGACGAAACCGTTCCGCTCCCCTGTCTCATCGTGCATGCCGCGATGAGACCCGCGCGCTGGACGCCAGCGGAAACCGAATGGCAAACCTGGATAGACCGCGCCGACAGCTATGCGATTAAAGCCAGCCATTGGCAAATCATGCTGGATCCCCCCCACGTTCAGACCTGTGCGCAGCATATCAAGCGCTGGCTCGGCGCAACCTCAACGCAACCGGAGAACACGTTATGATGCCGTCCGCCGCCCCTAAGCAACGCGTACTGATTGTGGGCGCTAAATTTGGCGAAATGTACCTCAACGCCTTTATGCAGCCCCAGGAGGGGCTGGAACTGGTTGGTCTTCTGTCCCAGGGAAGCGCGCGATCGAGAGAGCTGGCCTGTGCGTTTGGAATCCCGCTGTATACCTCGCCGGAACAGATCGCCGAGATGCCGGATATCGCCTGTATCGTCGTGCGCTCAACCGTCGCCGGCGGGAGCGGAACCAAGCTTGCCCGGCACTTTTTGACCCGCGGCGTGCATGTGATTCAGGAACATCCCCTCCACCCGGATGACGTCCGTTCTTTACAAGCGCTGGCGCAGGAACGGGGCCGCTGCTATTGGGTCAACACGTTTTATCCGCACGCGCGTGCGGGTCGCGCCTGGCTCGGGGATGCGCAGCGGTTACGTCGCAGCCTGGATCAGGCGCCGTCGGTTGCTCACGCAACCACCAGCCGACAATTGCTCTACTCCACGCTGGATTTGTTGTTGCTGGCGCTAGAGGTTGATGCCGCCAGCGTGGCGTGCGAAGTGGTCGGTAGCTTTAGCGACTTTCACTGTCTGAGACTTTTCTGGCCGGCGGGAGAAGCCTGTCTGCTACTTCAGCGCTATCTCGATCCTGACGATCCTGATATGCACAGCCTGATTATGCACCGTTTGCTGCTGGGCTGGCCGGAAGGTCATCTTTCGCTGGAGGCAAGCTACGGCCCCGTGGTCTGGTCATCCAGCCTGTTTGTCACAGAACATCAGGCGAATGTTCGTAGTCTCTACCGCAGGCCGGAGATCCTGCGCGACCCGCCGGGTCAGACGCGCAGCGCGGCTCCCCTGAGCTGGCGTGATTGCTGTGAAACCGCCGGACCGGAGGGGGTCGGCAGGTTGCTACAGCTGCTGCGCTGCCATCTGGCGGGTGGAAATCTGCCGGCGGCCTGCCACTCCGCTCATCAGCTCGCGTTATCACATTTATGGCAGCAGATTTTACGTAAGACCGGCCATGCGGAGATCCGACATCTGACGCCGCCGCGTCACGACCGGTTAACGGCTTTCTACCGCCACGATGAGGAGTCCCGGTGATGCAATCTGCCATGTGTATACCGTTATGGCCCGCCCGCAACGCCAGTACGGCGCATCTGGTGATGTGCCCCTTCGCGGGCGGCAGCAGTAGCGCGTTTCGCCGCTGGCGAGACCACCCCATGGCGGAGATCGCGCTTTCCCTGGTGACCTGGCCGGGGCGCGATCGCCTGCGCCATCTGGCGCCGCTCAGCAGCATTACGCAACTGGCGTCGCTGCTGGCGGACGAACTGGAAGAGAGCGTATCGCCTGACGCCCCGCTTTTACTTGCCGGGCACAGCATGGGCGCGCAGGTGGCGTTTGAAACCTGCCGGCTTCTGGAACAACGGGGGCTTCCCCCGCAAGGGCTGATTATTTCCGGCTGCCATGCCCCTCATCTGCATTCCCGGCGCAGGCTCAGCGACCGCGATGATGCCGACTTTATCGCTGAACTGATCGATATCGGCGGATGTTCGCCTGAACTACAGGAAAACAAGGAGCTACTGTCGCTATTTCTTCCTCTTCTGCGCGCTGATTTTTACGCTACTGAGCACTATCACTACGACTCGCTCGACGATTTTCCGCCGCTGCGCACGCCTGCTCTGCTCGTGTGCGGCAGCCGCGATCGTGAAGCCTCCCGGCCGGAGATGGAGGCCTGGCGTCCGTGGCTGAACCATATCGCAGGCGAGGTGGTGATTGACGGCGACCATTTTTATCTGCTGCAACAATCCAGGGCCTTTTTTACGCAGATTATTCACCATTTTCCCCACGTATTTTCTGCGACGACCGCTTTGCAAAATCGGTCCTGCACTTCAGAAAGGTGACGCATGCATTCTTCTTTTGATTCTCTGATAAAACAGTATCCCTTCCCCATTGCTGAACAGCTGCGCCACTGGGCGGCTCGCTATCCCTCGCGAACTGCTGTCGTTGATGCCAAAGGCTCGCTGACCTACAGCGCGCTCGATCTTCGGGTCGATGAGCTTGCTGCAGGGTTATACTCGCTGGGTTTGCGTCCGGGAGAACATGTGCTTATCCAGCTCCCCAACGGCAACGCATTTGTGATCCTGCTGTTCGCGCTGTTAAGACTGGGCGTTATCCCTGTTCTGGCGATGCCCTCGCAGCGGGCGCTGGATATTGACGCGCTGATCGCGCTGGCGCAACCGGCCGCTTATGTGATTCACGGAGAAAGCCACGCGGACCTGGCCCGCCAGATGGCGCGCAAACACGTCTGCCTGCGGCAAGTTCTGGTCGCAGGTGAGACCGAAGGCGACGATTTTACGCCGCTCTTCTCGCTGCGCGGCGAACGGCAGGCGTGGCCGCAGCCCGATGCTGCCGGCACCGCGCTGCTGCTGCTCTCAGGCGGCACCACCGGGACGCCAAAGCTTATCCCGCGACGGCACGCTGACTATAGCTATAACTTCAGCGCCTCCGCCGAACTGTGCGGCCTTAAGCCACAGAGCGTGTATCTCGCCGTCCTCCCCGTGGCGCATAACTTTCCGCTGGCCTGCCCCGGTATTCTGGGAACCCTTGCCTGCGGCGGAAAGGTGGTATTGACCGACAGCGCCAGCTGCGATGAGGTGATGCCTTTAATCGCTGAACAAGGCGTGACCCACGTCGCCCTGGTACCGGCGCTGGCGCAGCTCTGGGTGCAGGCCAGAGAGTGGGAAGACAGCGATCTCTCTTCGCTACGCGTCATTCAGGTGGGCGGCGCCCGGCTTGACCCAACGCTTGCTGAGCAGGTTATCTCGACGTTTGATTGTCCCCTGCAACAGGTATTCGGTATGGCGGAAGGCCTGCTCTGCTTTACCCGGTTGGACGATCCTCTGGCCACCGTTCTCCACAGCCAGGGGCGCCCTATGTCTCCCCTGGATGAAATTCACGTCGTTGACGAAGAGGAGAACGACGTTGCGCCCGGCGAAACGGGACAGTTATTAACGCGCGGTCCTTATACTATTACGGGCTATTATCGCGCTCCCGAGCACAATGCGCGGGCCTTTACCGCGCAAGGATTTTACCGTACGGGCGACAATGTCAGGCTCGATGAGGCGGGAAATCTGTACGTTGAGGGGCGTATAAAAGAGCAGATCAACCGCGCCGGAGAGAAAATAGCCGCTGCGGAAGTGGAATCGGTGCTGATGCGTCTGGAAGACGTAAAGGATTGCGCCGTGGTCGCCGCGCCGGACACGCTGCTTGGCGAGCGGATATGCGCGTTTATCATCGCGCAACGCACTCCCTCTGACTATCAACAGCTGCGTCAAAAGCTGGTCCGAATGGGAATCAGCGCGTGGAAGATTCCCGATCAAATTGAGTTTCTGACCCACTGGCCGCTCACCGCCGTCGGCAAGGTAGATAAAAAGCGCCTGACGGCGCTCGCCATTGAGCGTTATCGCCATTCAGCCCAATAAGCGCCCCGCTACCCGAAACAGGTGGAAATAAACCCGTTTCGGGTAGCAGTGCAATTAGAAATAGTTATCATTTTCAATTCACCATTATCGGTATTTTGGCGTCTCGCCGTTTTTCAGGGATTCATAACAATGAAAATGACACGGTTTTATCCTCTGGTTCTGGGGGGATTTTTACTCCCGGCCGCTGCTCATAGCCAAACCTCACAGCAAGACGAAAGCACGTTGGTGGTCACCGCCAGCAAACAGTCTTCCCGCTCGGCATCAGCCAATAATGTCTCTTCTACCGTTATCAGCGCGACGGAGTTAAGCGACGCGGGCGTTACCGCCAGTGACAAACTCCCCAGAGTGTTGCCAGGGCTGAATATTGAAAATAGCGGCAACATGCTTTTTTCAACGATCTCGCTACGCGGCATCTCTTCGGCCCAGGACTTTTATAACCCCGCCGTTACCCTGTATGTCGATGGCGTCCCGCAGCTTTCGACCAACACCATCCAGGCGCTGACCGATGTGCAAAGCGTGGAGCTGCTGCGAGGACCGCAGGGCACCTTATATGGCAAAAGCGCCCAGGGCGGGATCATTAACATCGTCACCCAGCAGCCGGACAGCACGCCGCGCGGCTATATTGAAGGCGGCGTCAGCAGTCGTGACAGTTATCGAAGCAAACTCAACCTGAGCGGCCCGATTCAGGATGGCCTGTTATACGGCAGCGTGACCCTTTTACGCCAGGTTGATGACGGCGAGATGATTAACCCCTCGACCGGTAGCGATGATTTAGGCGGTACCCGCGCCAGTATCGGGAATGTGAAACTGCGTCTGGCGCCGGACGACCAGCCCTGGGAAATGGGGTTTTCCGCCTCGCGCGAATGCACTCGCGCTACACAGGATGCCTACGTGGCATGGAATGATCTCAAGAGCCGTACGCTGTCTCTCGGCGAGGGTTCACCGGACCCGTACCTACGGCGCTGTACTGACAGCCAGACGCTAAGCGGTAAATACGCTACCGATGACTGGGTTTTCAATCTGATCGGCGCCTGGCAGCAGCAGAATTATTCCCGGACCTTCCCTTCCGGCTCGTTGATCGTCAATATGCCTCAGCGCTGGAACCAGGATGTGCAGGAGCTACGCGCCGCCACCCTCGGCGATACGCGTACCGTGGATATGGTATTTGGGTTGTACCGGCAGAACACCCGCGAAAAGCTAAATTCCTCCTACGATATGCCGACGATGCCCTATTTAAGCAGCACCGGCTATACCACCGCTGAAACCCTTGCCGCCTACAGCGATCTGACCTGGCATTTAACCGAACGTTTTGACATCGGCGGCGGCGTGCGTTTCTCGCATGATAAAGCCAGCACGCAGTATCACGGCAGCATGCTGGGAAACCCATTTGGCGACCAGGGTAAAAGCAATGACGACCGGGTGCTCGGACAGCTCTCCGCAGGCTATCTGCTGACCGACGACTGGCGGGTGTATACCCGCGTAGCCCAGGGATATAAACCTTCCGGATACAATATCGTGCCTACCGCAGGTCTTGATGCCAAACCGTTCAACGCGGAAAAATCCATCAATTATGAAATTGGCACCCGTTACGAAACCGCCGATGTCACGCTGCAAGCCGCCACCTTTTATACCCACACCAAAGATATGCAGCTCTACTCTGGCCCGGTCGGAATGCAGACCTTAAGCAATGCGGGGAGAGCCGACGCCACCGGCGTTGAGCTGGAAGCGAAATGGCGGTTTGCCCCCGGCTGGTCATGGGATATCAATGGCAACATGATCCGTTCCGAATTCACCAACGACAGCGAGCTGTACCACGGCAACCGGGTGCCGTTCGTACCGCGTTACGGCGCGGGAAGCAGCGTGAATGGCGTGATTGATACGCGCTATGGCGCACTGATGCCCCGGCTGGCGGTTAATCTGGTGGGGCCGCACTATTTCGATGGCGACAACCAGCTGCGGCAAGGCGCCTACGCCACCCTGGACAGCAGCATTGGCTGGCAGGCGACGGAACGGATGAATATTTCCGTCTATGTCGATAACCTGTTCGACCGTCGTTACCGTACCTATGGATATATGAACGGCAGCAGCGCCGTCGCGCAGGTTAATATGGGCCGCACCGTCGGTATCAATACGCGAATTGATTTCTTCTGATCCAACGATCCAGGGATGCAATAATCGCATCCCTGTCATCACCGAATTTAACTCGTTGACGTCCGGAAAACGCCTGGGACAACCCCAGCCAGCAACAAAACCTATATTGTCACTGGCCGGCCTTGAAGATAATTCCATCGGCCTGCTACTGCCGAAGGAATTCAGCGCTTACTTCGCCGGAATAATCAGCACCTGGCCCGGATAGATTTTATCGGGATGCGTCAGCATCGGTTTGTTGGCTTCAAAAATACGTTGATACTCATTGGCGGAGCCATACATCGCTTTTGAAATGGCGCTCAGGGTGTCGCCGGATTTCACCGTATAATAACGACTTTCCGCCCCGCTTTGCGCCACCTTCACGCTGTCATTAACCTGACCAACGCCGGTGACGTTACCTACCGCCACCAGAATTTTTTCCTTATCTTCTTGCGAACCGACATCGCCGGTAACCGTCGCGGTGCCGTCGTCCGCAACATCAATATTGACCTTTTCGGCACCGGGCAGATTAAGACCATCAATATGTTTTTTCAGCTTGTCGGCCTTATCTTCCTTGCTGCCGCCGGAGACGGCGTCCCATATTTTCTCGCCCGCTTCTTTGACAAAATTTAATAATCCCATCGTTCCATACCTCCATTACTGTTTCACGATCAAATATTCATCAGACCGGCTAAGCCCATTTCCAGGATGTCGGTTCTGCTACCCAAGAGCGGCAACCGCCTGAAGCAGCACAACCTGCCATCAAAGTATAATCAATAAGCGTCAACGTGCAGGATATTTGCCCGGATACGGCAGGAAAATCGGTACTCTGCCCAGTGGGCATGACATAAAATCAGGCGTTAACCCGCAGTGATGGCGAAAACGGCTCAGGTCGGGACAATCAGCTGCAGGCCTGGATAGCGCTGCAGCCAGCGTTTTTCCGCGACGCGCTGGCGGAAAATAGCCAGCTTATGCTGCGCAAATACCGGCGTGGGCCGCAGACGGAGTGCAAACAGATCGTCCAGCCCGTAGGGCGCGATAACCTCAATAAGCCCTGAACGTCCCATTCTGACCGCGATAGCCGTCGCCGTTTCAGGCCAGTACAACAACGCATTCTCCGTGGAGTGATAAGGTTTATTACCGTTACGTTGATGCATTCTGGCCTGATTCTTCACCGACCAGTTAAAGGCGGATGATTGCTGGCTCAGCCTCTCTTCCAGCGCCCTATCGTCGGCGGCGCTGCCGCTTTTCGCGTCGAACCAGACAACATCCACATCACCCGAAACTGGCCTTTGCCCGTAGCCGTGCAGATGATCCCAGACCGCATCTCTGACAAAGCCGGCGCCAATCCAGCCATCGCTGAGTTCCAGCGCCTGAACGGCGTAAAGCGCGTTCATTCTTATCGGGTCGTTTAACAATAATCTCTGCAATTCATCCTGATAGTTCATGATTTCCCTGAAACGGTGATTAACCTGAGTATGCGTCCAATCATAGTATCAATGTTCAGGGGGCGCCGCTTCGGCGACCCCTTTGTTTAGCGCACGACTACTCCTCGTACGCAGCGTGATGGAAATCAATTTCCCACTGCAGCACATCACCGTAAAGCGCCGACAGCGCCTGCTTTTCGCTTTCACTCAGCGCCATGGCGCAGCGGTCGAGTTCGTTCTTCAGCCAGAGCGCCTGCTGATAAAATTCGTCCTCCGCGTGCATTTCCACCCAGCGACGCACGTCAGCATCGCTCTGGCGATGTTCGCTCGCCCGTCGGCACCAGAAATAATACATCCACTCCGCACCGAACATCAGGGTAACGATCTGCTCATAGCTTCCCTGCCGGGCCGTCCGCAGCATGCCGTCGCGAAAGCGCTGCACGCCGGGCAGATCGTCCGGATAATCAGCGGGAGCTATCCGCCGTTCTGATAACACCTGTTCAAACCATGCAATCTGCGTGTCAACGAGGGCATTCAGGACGCCAATAAGCCAGCGCTGCTGATGAATACCCGGCGCCTTGCTAACCCCGAGAGCAAAAATCGCGATTGCCGTCGCGACAAAGTTGCCCTCAAACACCAGATAGCGGTTAAAGACGGCTGTCGGCAGACGATCCTGTTCGATATCAGTCACAAAACGGTGCTGCTGCATCGCCTGCCACGCCGGTTGATGTTCACGCAGCAGGCGTTCGCTAAACGCTTCCATTACGCATCCTCCAGCGCGGCCTGAGCGACCGACATAAAATGCTTCACCCGGGCCAGCTCAACATCGTTCCACCAGACGCCATCGACCTTCATCGTACTGGCCACAATGACCCCCTGGGTCCGCCCGAGGATCTGACTCACGTTGGCGGGCGTCACCCCGGAGCCCACCAGCAGCGGTAGCTCCGTCGCCGCGCGGATCTCGTCAATTTCCTCCATCGTTGCGCTATCGCCCGTGCGCTGGCCGGTCGCAATTACCGCGTCGGCCTCGAAGAAATCCACGTCGCGCGTGAGCTCCTGAATCGAACGATCGGCAACGATGGCGTGGCTACCGTGCTTGACGTGGCTATCGGCAAAGACGCGAATATGTTCAGCGCGCAGCATGCTGCGGTAGCGCAGCGCCTTAGCGGCCGCTCCTTCAATAAATCCTTCGTTGGCGATATAGGCGTTGGCCCACTGGTTTACGCGGACGAAATCGGCCCCGCCCGCCAGGGCGATCGCCATCGCCGGGATCGCCGCGTTCGCCAGGACATTAATGCCCAGCGGCACACCAAAACGCTCGCGAACTTTCTCGGTAATCACCGCCATCAGCGCAGAGGTTTCATGACCGATATCCTCAGGTTTGGAAAAAGGAATATCACCATGGTTTTCAATAATCAGGCCGTGAACGCCGCCCGAAATATAATTTTCGGCATCGCGAAGCGCACGTTCAACAATACCGGAGACTGATTTCCCTCGATATTTCGGCGTGCCGGGAAAAGGATCGCAATGAATAACACCAATAACAACTTTATTACGTGAAAAAATAGCTTGTATTGCATTCGTTTTTTCTGCTGAGATAGAAACCATCTTATCCATCCTGTTAAGGGAACACTATGCGTGTTTACGTTACTGGTAATATTACCGTAGATGAAACCTGGTCCATTCCGGATATACCGAAAAAAGGCGCGTCCATTCACGGCATTAAAGTTTCGCAGGATATCGGCGGTAAAGGCGCGAATCAGGCGATTATATTATCCCGCTGCGGAATCGACACACGATTAATTGCCGCCACGGGAAATGACAGCAACGGCGAGTGGATCCGTCAGCAGATAAAAAATGAACCACTGACGCTACTACCCGACGGCCATTTCAATCAACATAGCGACACCTCGATTATTTTAAATAGCGCTGATGGCGACAATGCCATCATTACCACGACGGCCGCAGCCGATACGTTCAACCTTGATGATATTATTCCGCATATGGCGGAGGCCGCCGCGGGCGATATTCTGCTACAGCAGGGCAATTTCTCCCTGGATAAAACCCGGGCGCTATTCCAGTACGCCAAAGCCCGCGGTATGACAACGGTATTCAACCCCTCGCCTGTCAATCCTGACTTTTGCCATCTGTGGCCGCTCATCGACATCGCGGTGGTCAATGAATCCGAGGCCGAGCAGCTTAAGCCTTACGGCGTGAAAACCTTAGTGGTAACCCAGGGCGCGGCAGGCGCCTGGCTGGTTCAGGCGGGTCAGCGCCAGTTTTGCCCCGCCGTCCCCGCAGAGGCGCTAGACACCACCGGCGCTGGCGACACGTTCCTCGCGGTGATGCTGGCGTCCGCGATCCTGCGCGGCGTCGAGCCGGATGCGCTGGCGCTGGCGCACGCCAGCCGCGCTGCCGCCATTACCGTTAGCCGTCGGGGGACGCTCAGCGCGTTTCCCGACGGCCACGAACTCACCGCTCTGTTAGCCGTGAACGGCGCGCGCTGACCTACTTGAACAGCGAACGATAGGTATCGACGTTCGCTTTGGTTACCACCGTGGCCGGAACCAGAATGGTTTTCGGCACGGTTTTACCTGCAGTGATAGCGTTCAGCGCATTCAGGGCTTCAGCCCCCATCTTTTCCGGGTCCTGCTGCAGAACGGCGGTGACGTAGCCGCCGTCAATACCGGAAATCGCCTTCGCCGTCAGATCCCAGCCAAAGACTTTAATATCTTTCTGGCGCCCCTGGTTTTCCACGGCGGCGATAGCACCCAGCAGAGCGGGTTCGCCAGTGGCATAGATCGCCGTCAGATCGGGGTTGCCGGTAATCAGGTTCTCCGCTGCGGTCATTGCTTTATCCTGTACGTTCTGGCCGTCGACGACGTTAGCGATGGTAATTTTCGGATTGCTTTTCAGCGTCTCTTCAAACCCTTTCTGCCGCTGGTTCTGAATGGCCGAGTTCAGCGCGCCGACAATACCCAGCCGCGCCTGGCCGCCCATCTCTTTCTGCACGTAGTCCACGAAGTATTGACCAATAATTCTGCCACCTTCGATATTATCAACGCCAACCTGAGCCGCCTGCGGCCCGGCCGGTAATACGGCATCAATCGCAATCACTGGAATGTTAGCGGCGGCCGCTTCTTTTACCGCGGGCATAATTCCGTTAACGTCGATAGCGGCAACCAGAATGCCTTTAACGCCTTGCTGAATATAGTTTTCTATCGCGTCGTTTTGCGCCACGGGATTATCGTTAGAGTTAAAAATAACTAGATCCTTGCCGCTGGCTTTGGCCGCATCCTGCGCGCCTTTATTCATCAGATTAAAGAACAGGGCCTGCTGATTGATTTGTACCAGCGCATAAGTCGGACCGGCGGCGCCGGCGGCAGAAATAAAACTCATTGATGCCAGCATCGTGGTGGCAACAGCAAGTAAACGCAGTTTTCCGGTGTGAAATAACATCATCAGTATCCTCGTCGGGAATAGTTGATAGCCAGCAGAGTTCCGCGCCGCATGCGAACGCAGAAGGATTATTTTTTGGCGGGCAAATATCGTCTATATGGCCAGAACAATCATCGACCGTTCGGCGGATACCTGCTTAATTTCATTCCGGCAACCGGTCCGTGTCGGTGCGCGACTGGAATGAGTTAAACGGGTTTGGGAATGACTTCCCGGATGATGCGGTAAACTGCCTATACAATTCTCCGCAGATTAAATTTTGTCAAGCATTTATTTCCGGTTATTGTTAGCAGAGAAATTGCTGTATCCACCGCGCTTAACTATGTTACAGATAGCCGATTCTGGCAGAAATGGCGCAGGAAATGAGTATAAAACGCGTATTGTTATCCGATGTGGCAAAGCTGGCGGGGCTGTCGAAGGCAACCCTGTCGCGCTATATGAACAACAGTATTGTGCTACCGCAGGACACCATCGATCGCATCGAAACCGCCATTCGCGAACTGGACTATCGCGGCAATAGCCTGGCACGCCGTCTTAGCAAAGGCGGCAGCGAAACGCTCGGCCTGGTGCTCCCCGATATTACCAACCCCTTCTTTGCCGAACTGGCCGATGCCGCCGAAGAGGCCGCTTCTGCCAGCGGTTACAGCCTGGTACTGTGTATCACCCGCAACAACCCGGAAAAAGAGTGCCAGTTTATCCGCTGGCTGGATACCTGCCAGGTCGACGGCCTGCTGTTCACCACCAACCGCCCCGATAACGGCCTGCTGCGCAAAGAAGTCCAGCGTCACGAACGCATTGTCCTGCTGGATGAAGATATTCCCGGCAGTAAGGTGCCGAAAGTGTTTGCCGATAACGTCCAGGGCGGGCGGATCGCCACCGAAAAGCTGATCGCCGCCGGGCATCGCCATATCGCTTTCGTCGGCGGCCCGGACAAGCTGATGAGCGTACGCGAGCGCTATCAGGGCTTCTGCACCGCGATGGAGCAGGCCGGCCTGAGCTGGCCGCCCGAATGGGTCATGTACGGTGACTACCAGCGCGAGTTTGGCCAGCAGGCGCTGCGGACCCTGTTCAGCCAGCCGGTTCGCCCGACCGCCGTCTTCGCCGCCAGCGACTATCTGGTGCTCGGCCTGCTCGACGGTCTGCGCGCCAGCGGGCTCCAGGCGCCGGAGGCGCTATCGTTAGTCGGCTTCGATGACGCCAACTATGCCGATTTTACCCAGCCGCGGATTTCCACTATCCGCCAGCCCGCCCGGGAACTGGGCCGCACCGCGGTGAACATCATGATGCGTCTGCTGAACGACGATCGGGACATCCCGGCGGAAACCCGCCTGCCGGTAGAGTGGATTGGCCGCGACTCGATCAAGATCTGTTAAGCACGTCCCAAAATGGCGCAAAAGCGCCCGCTTTTGGCGCAAAAAACGATCAATTAACATTTTATTCACTATAATCAGTAAACCGGTTTACCGGAGCGTAATGAATAAACTCTATTTATTACATAAGGTTAAATCACAGGGCTGCTGTGTTGTTCCTGCCCTGGCATGGATGCTGCAATGTTCTTACTGGCGAACAAATATCTTACATAGCGTTTGTCCTGACAGTGCTGGCGAGTGCTCTATTCCGCAGGTAAACCGGTTTACTAGCATGTAAACCGTGTCGGATAGCATCTCTCCCGCAGGATGGCGAACATTTTCCCGGCAACAGCGATGGGAGTTATCAGATGCAGCAGCCACAAACTACCCCGCCAAGGGTGGAGATGATTAATATCACCAAGACCTACGGGTCGATACGTTCATTGCGAGGAGTCAACCTTGAGCTGGCTCCGGGCGAGGTGCTGGGCTTAGTGGGCGATAACGGCGCGGGGAAATCGACCCTGACCAAAGTGCTCTCTGGCGCGGTGATCCCCTCCAGCGGCACGATTCGTATCGACGGTGAACAGCAGCAGTTTACTAATCCGGCCGATTCGCGCCGCTGCCATATCGAGATGGTGTATCAGGATCTGTCGCTCTGCGACACGGTCGACGTCGCGGGCAATCTGTTTATGGGCCGCGAGCCGATGAAATCACTCCTCGGTATCCCCTTCCTCGATGAGGCAAGAATGCACGCCGATGCCAGGGAGATGCTAAAAGGGCTCGGGATCTCCATTCCCGATACCCGGCTGCTGGTGCGAAATCTCTCCGGCGGCCAGCGCCAGGCCATTGCCATCGCCCGCGCGGCGGCCTTTGACCCGAAGGTGCTGATTATGGATGAACCCACCGCCGCGCTGGCCGTCGCGGAAGTCGAAGCGGTGCTGGAGCTTATTCGCCGCGTTTCCGCTCGCGGGGTGAGCGTGATTCTGATTACCCACCGCCTGCAGGACCTGTTCCTGGTCTGTGACCGAATCATGGTGATGTATGAAGGTACCAACGTCGCCGACAGACGGGTGGCCGACACCAGCCTGAGCGATATCGTTAACCTGATTGTGGGCGAAAAATTCACCGCCCGCTCTGCGGCTGCACATTGAGGTAACAGGATGAGTATCATGAACTTAAGCAGCTCCCGCATGATCCAGCATTCGCTGCCGCGCCGCCTGCTGCATAACCACTCCGGCGTGGTCAGCATCGCGCTATTTTTCGTCTTCTGCTGCGTGGTGTTTTCGCTGATCACCAGCAACTTTCTCACCGGCACCAACTGGCTCAACATCATCCGTCAGAGCGCCCCGCTGCTGATTGTCGCGACGGCGATGACCCTGGTCATTACCACCGGCGGTATCGATCTGTCGGTGGGCTCCACCCTCGCGCTGGTCGGCGCGCTTTCCGCTATCGCCCTGAATAACTGGGGGCTGCCGTGGCCGGTGGTACTGCTCGGCGGCCTGCTGCTCGGCGGATTGGTGGGCGCCATCAACGGCTTCTTTATCGCCTATGAAGGTATTCCGGCGTTTATCGTCACGCTCGCCACCCTGGCCGTGGTTCGCGGCATCGCGCTGCTGGTCACCCAGGGCTACTCGATTCCGGTTCCGGCTGACAGCCTGTTTACCTTTATAGGACGCGCGTGGGTAGTCGGTATCCCCATGCCCGCGCTGATCGGCATTATGATTCTGGTTATCGGGCATATTGTTCTCAATCATATGCGCTTTGGCCGCTACGTGACCGCTATCGGCGCTAACGCCGAAGGCGCGCGACGCAGCGGCATTAATACCAAAGCGGTCACCATGAAGGTCTATATCATCAGCGGGATGGCCGCCGCGCTGGCGGGGATGATCATTACCGCGCGCCTCGGCAGCGGCTCCTCCAACCAGGGCGAAGGCTTTGAACTGCAGGTTATTGCTGCCGTTGTGCTTGGCAGTACCAGCCTGTTTGGCGGCTTCGGTACCATTATCGGTACGCTGCTGGGCGCGCTGTCGATTGCGGTCATTCAGAACGGGCTGATCCTGTCGCATATTTCGCCGTTTTACACCCAGATAGCCACCGGCACCATTATCCTGCTGGCGATCTGGCTGAACACCCGCATTCTCAACCCCACGCGCTCCGCGGCAAAAGGATAGCTGATGAAAGGATCAATTTTTCGCCACCCCACCCCGCTGCCGCTTGGCGTCAGCAGCGGTTACGTGATGACGGTGCTTGGCCCGCTGCCGATTAGCGAAATGGGGGTTACCCTGATGCATGAGCATATACTGCTGGATGCCTCCGGCAAATGGGTACCGCCCTGCTGCTGTAGCGATCGCCATCTTGCCGAAATGCCGGTGAAAATGGAAAACCTCGGCGAACTGTCGCTGAATCCGCTGATGAGCCGCGATAACTGCCAGCTGTTTGACGTCGACGTCGCGATTGAAGAGCTGACGAAATATCGCGCCCTTGGCGGAGAAACGGTGGTCGACCCGACCAATATCGGTATCGGCCGCGATCCCAACGCGCTGGCGCGCATCGCGCGCCTGACCGGTCTGAACGTTATTATGGGCACCGGCCTCTATCTGGAACCTTCGCACCCCGAGTGGGTAAGAACCAGCAGCGTCGAACAGCTGACCGAACGGCTGATTTACGATCTGGGCGGCGCGGAGGAGAAACCGGACGTGCTCGCCGGGCTCATCGGCGAAATCGGGATCTCGAGCCGCTTTACCCCGGATGAGGAGAAATCGCTGCGCGCTGCGGGCCGGGCCAGCGCCGCGACCGGCGTGCCGATCGAGGTCCATCTGCCCGGCTGGGAGCGGCTGGGCCATCGGGTGCTGGATATTCTCGAACAGGAAGGCGCCGATTTACGCCATACCGTCCTGTGCCATATGAATCCCAGCTTTGCCGATAAGCGCTACCAGCGGGAGCTGGCGCAGCGCGGGGCGTTTCTCGAATACGACATGATCGGCATGAGCTATTACTACGCCGACGAGTCGGCGCAGTCGCCCTCCGACGAGGAGAACGCCCGCGCGATTCGCGAACTGATTGACGACGGCTATATCCAGCAAATACTGCTGTCGCAGGACGTCTTCCTGAAAACCATGCTCACCCGCTACGGCGGCCACGGTTACGGCTACATACTCAAGCATTTTGTTCCCCGCCTGCGGCGCCACGGCGTCAGCGGCGAACAGCTTGAAACCTTGATGATTGGAAATCCCCAACGGGTCTTTGGCGGATAAAAGGAAAGTCATAATGCAGAAAAAAATCTTACTGGTCGGTGAATCCTGGACCAGCACCTCAACGCACGTTAAAGGCTTCGACCAGTTTGCCACCGCCACCTGGCACACCGGCGCAACGGATTTTCTGGCCGCGCTCGCTGACAGTGCCTACGCCATTACCTATATGCCCGCCCACGCGGCGGCGACAGACTTTCCGCTGACGCTGGAAGCGCTGCAGCAGTGGGATGCGATTATTCTTTCGGATATTGGCGCCAATACGCTGCTGCTGCATCCGGACACCTGGCTGAAAAGCCGCCGAACCGCCAACCGTCTGACGCTGCTGCATGACTACGTGGCCGGCGGCGGCTCGCTGATGATGATTGGCGGCTATTACAGCTTCCAGGGGATTAACGGCGGCGCGCGCTATCGCCATACCGCGGTGGAGAAAGTTCTGCCGGTCCGCTGTCTGGCGTGGGACGATCGCATTGAAACCCCGGAGGGTTGCTATGCCGAAGTGACGGAATCCCACGCCCTGTTCAACGATATTCCGGGCGAATGGCCGTGGCTGCTGGGCTATAACGAAGTAGAAATGCATCCGGAAGGCAAACTGCTGGCGACGGTCGCCGGTACCGGTCATCCGCTGCTGGCCATTCGCGAGTATCAACAGGGTCGCTCGCTGGTGTGGACCAGCGATATGTCGGCACACTGGCTGCCGGAAGAGTTTGCTCAATGGCCCGGCTATCGCCAGCTGTGGATTAACTGCCTTGACTGGCTGACGGAACGTCGCTGATGGCCGCCACCCTTGAGCTCGCCCGGCAGCTGCTGGGCTTTAACACCATCAACCCGCCGGGCAGCGAAGCAGACTGCATGCGGTTCTTCGCCGACTGGCTTAACGATCGCGGTTTTGCGGTTTCGCTGTCGTCGTTCGGCGAGGGACGCTGCAATCTTATCGCCAGGCTGCCCGGGGCGAAGACCGGTAAACCGCTGGCCTTTACCGGTCATCTGGATACCGTGCCGCTGGGAAATGCCCGGTGGCAGTACGATCCTTTCGGCTCGCAGATAGAAGACGGGCGTCTTTATGGCCGCGGGTCCAGCGATATGAAAGCGGCGATAGCGGCGTTTGCCGTCGCCTGCGTTCATCAGCGGGAAACGATCCTCTCCGGACGCGGCGCGGTATTGCTGATTACCGGCGGAGAAGAGACCGGCTGCGACGGCGCACGGGCGCTGATCGCCTCCGCGACGTTGCCGGACGTGGGCGCGCTGATCGTCGGTGAGCCCACCGCCAACTATCCGGCGATCGGCCATAAAGGCGCGCTCTGGCTACGCTGCGAAACGCGGGGAAAAACCGCCCACGGCGCGATGCCGGAGCTGGGGATAAATGCTATCTATCTTGCGGCGGATGCGCTGGGTAAGATTCAGCATTTTTCCCCTGGCGCGGCGCACCCGCTGATGAAGCAGCCCACCCTCAACGTCGGACGCATCGAAGGCGGACTCAATATTAATTCCGTGCCGGACCGCACGCGTTTTGATGTCGATATCCGCAGCGCGCCCAATTTACAGCACGCCACTATCCGGCAGCGCTTGACCACGCTGCTTGGCGAAAGCGTCACGGTATCCACGCTGGTCGACCTGCCCGCCGTACTGAGCCGGGAGGATCATGCGTGGATTAAACAGGTTTATCAGCGCTGCCAGCCGCTGCACGCTAAGCCGATTGAACCGCGCGTGGTGCCCTACTTTACCGACGCCTCGCTGCTGCTGCCTGCGTTGGCCGATCCACCCTGTATTATTCTCGGTCCCGGCGAGCCGTCTATGGCCCATCAGACCGACGAGTACTGCCTGCTCAGCCGGCTGGAGGAGGCTGAGCAGCTATACGGAGACATTATCCGCGACTGGATGGCGTAGCCGCCCGCGGCAAAGGCAAAGAATGAGTGACACTGTCACTTTAAAGCGCATACCAGGCGATCGGCGTTTGAATAATATCGCGGAATAACAGAGGATAACCGTCTCGCGTCAGAAACGCATCATCACCAGCAAGGAGGCATTACCATGTCCGTGAAAATCCGCCCGGTGCTCATTTGCACTCTCTCTTTACTTCTTTCCGCCTGCTCGGGTAGTGCTTCTGCGCCGGATAGCGCCGAAGACGCGAAAGTATCGGCAGAAGTGGATAAGATGTTTCGCGATTATCAAACGGGTTCAGATCAATCACCGCAGGCCAACGTCTCACGCTATCTGACGCAGGTTCAGAGGGCTATCTTCGCGAAAATAGACCAGCCGGCGTCCTGGCAGGGGCAAAAATGCTCGGTGCGCTTAACGCTACAGCGTGACGGGACGGTGCATAATCCAGCGGTCGAGAGCGGCGATCCGGCGTTATGCGCGGCGGTAATGTCCGCGCTGAAAGAAGCCAAAATTCCGCCCGCGCCGGATGAAAAAACCTATCAGACATTCAATCATGTGGTTCTGGACTTCAGGCCCTGAGAGCTTTTTTTGCATGTTATCGCAGGGGCTATTCGGCCCCTGCACGATTTTCAGAACTCCACGCGGCCGCCGAAATTATAGCGTCGCCCTTCCAGCATCGCCTTCTGCCGGTAAGCGGTAGTGTAAACCGGGTTCACATCAAACAGATTGTAGATACCGCTCATCAGCGTGACGTGCTTACTCAGGCGATAACGCACGCCTAGATCTACCAGCGCATAGGCATCCGTTGAGCTGGACTTGCCGATATCCGGCGATCTGCTGCGCCAGCTCGCCTTGGTCCACAGTTCAAGATCGGAAGCGGTGTTCCACGTCAGCGAAACGTTGGCCATACTGCTGGGGAAATCGCTAAGCGCATAACCCTTATACTCACCGCTTTTTTGTTCACTGTGGGTATAGGTATAGTTGGCGTTCGCTTTCAGCGCTGCGGTCACCTGCCAGTCGCCGTTCAGCTCCAGTCCGTAGATCTCCGCATCCCCGACGTTAATGTATTGCGACACGCTATCCGCGGTATAGCCGTTGTATTGGCATTGCCGGGTAGCCGAGGCGGTACAGATGGTATGGTCGCTGATTTTGTCTTTAAATTTGGTATGAAAAAGCGTGGCGTCGAGCGCCAGCGCATCCTGCTGCCAGTACACGCCCAGCTCGGTGTTGATGCTCTGCTCCGGTTTGAGATCGTCGTTGCCGATACCAATCTCAGAATAGGGATAAGCGCCGTAGACGCTGGTAAAGCCGGCGTTGTTCTGGCGCAGGTCCGGTTTTTTATAGCCGGCGGATACGCCACCTTTCAGCGCCCAGCTTTCGTCAATGGTCCAGTTGCCGTAGAGCTTAGGCGTAACGTGATAGCCAAAATAGCTGTCATGATCCAGGCGCGCAGAGGTGGTCAACGTGAAGTCCGGTACAATCATCCACGCGTCTTCAGCAAAAACCGCCCAGCCGTGACGGGTGATTTTACTCACCGGGGTGACGCCGGGCGCCTGCTTGTCCGCAATACCAAAGGTGTCATTCAGCTCATTGCGCGTGAAGTTTACGCCTAGCGTCAGCTTGTGATCGGCCAGCGTAAAGGTGTTCGCGCTATTGGCCTCAAAATTATTCTGCTTGATAAACTGCGAGTCCATGCCGGGCACGCGGTACTCCGTGCGGGCCTTTTCGTAGCTGATAAAGTTCTTCACCTCCACCAGGTCATCACCGTACCAGGCATGCTGTGACAGCGAGACCGCATCGCGGTCAAAGCCCCAGTACCACGCTTTATCGTTATGGGTTTTCTCCTGATTGCCTTTGGCGGCGTTCAGATCCCAGAGCTGGGTATCGGTTGGCGAAAGAGAAATTGTGGCGTCCAGATTCCCCGCCTGATGCTTAACAAAACGTTCTTGAGTCGGGCTGTCATCATCGCGACGGTCAAGATAGTCAGCCCCCACGCTGACGCCGAGTTTGCCCGGTACGACGGGCCCCATAAAGAAGGCGTTTGTCTGGTTAGTATTGCCGTATTCGCTTTTCTCCTGCAGGAAGTAATTATCCTCCAGCACCCCCGTCCATTTTTCGAGGTTATACGCCTTTTTGGTGATGACGTTGACCACACCGCCGATAGCGTCAGAGCCGTACAGCGATGACATAGGCCCGCGAATCACCTCCACCCGCTCAATGGCGGCCAGCGGCGGCATAAAAGCGGCTTCAGACCCAATGTGATGCCCATAAGGTCGCGATTCGCGGGTAGACTGCTTGATACCGTTCACCATAAACGAGGTATAGGTCGAATCCATACCGCGCATCTGTACATCGCCGGTCGCCAGGCTGCCGTGGCCGTTGCCCACCAGCACGCCCGGCATCTCGCGCAACGCTTCCGTGACGTTCTGATTGGAACGGGTATTCAGCGCCTTCTCATCGAGCACCGAGATCGTCGCCGGCGCCTCGCGCCTCTCCTGGCTGAATCCCGTGGCGGTCACTACCATCTGTTCTTCATTTATCCCTGCGCCATCAGCGGCGTAGGCTGCCGCGGGCAGATTGACGAAGGCGAGCGCCATCGCCACGTCTATGCGTGTCTTCATCGCCACAAAAAGTCCTTAGAATTGAGTGAGATCGATCTTGAGAACGTAGTCAGGCCGATCGCTTTTTTCGTCCTGTTTGACGCTGGCGTAAAGCGTTCCGCCATCCGCAGAAAGGACCAAGCTGTTGGGCATCGCCGCCGTTTTGAGGGTGTGCTTGAGACGATGGGTTCGCGCATCGATGACGCTAATCGAGCGATCGTTGCGATGGGTCACGTAGATTTCTTCGCGCTTGGCGTTATAGAGCACAGCGACCGAGTTTGGCGAAGCGATACGATCGACCAGCTTGCCAGAGTCCAGCCGCACCACCAGCACATCGCGGGTGTTGGTATCGGCGATATATCCGACTCCGGCGGCGCTGTTCAGGGCGATATTGAGGAAATAGTGCTCAGCGTCAGCCGGATCGACCTTCACGCGGGAAATTAACGTCGACGTTTTGCCGTCCAGGGTAGCCAACTCCCCGTTGCCGGTGACCGCATAGACTTTTTCGCCCGATGCATCAACGGCAAACCCTACGGGGTCGATGTTCTTCAGCGTGTCAATCAGCTGCTGCTTGCGGGTATCGACCACCCAGAGCAGGCCCTGGCCTTTGCGCCCGATCCCTGACACATACAAACGCTGGTTTAGTTTATCCAGCACTACTTCGCGGACGTGGGCCTGTTTCGCAGGATCTGAATCATCGCTGAGCTGAATAGTGTTAATCACCTTATTGGTCAGCGTATCCAGAAGCGTTAGCGAACCATCCAGCGCGTTACCCAAATACAGGATGTGATTTTCTTCATCCAGGGAGAGCGCGAAGGCGCGGCGTTCGGTAACGATTTTCTCATCAATCCGCAGAGAATCCGCCGCCAGTCGAAAGACCAGTCCCGCGGTTTTATCTTTATCAAACGAGGGCGCGGAGGCAGCGTAGAGCGTCTTCTGGCCGTTATCATAGGCCAGCTCGTAAACGCCGTGGCCGAGAGCCTGAGCGCGGAAGTCCCGCTCGGTGAAATCCTTAGCCGAGGCGGAGGGAGCATGCAGGGAAAACGAAATGACCAGCGCGAGGCGCGCGGCCTGCTTCAGGGATGCGGTAGACATGTAATTTTTCTTTACAGTAGCTTACGGAATGCAAACACTAATGAAAATAAATATCATTTGCAATTGCATTCATCTCCATCTTCCCTACCAATTTTTGTGTTCTGATATTAACCGCCGTTTTTTGTTCCCGCCGGGAGCTCTCCACGCTTCATTCATCGGAATCATTAAAATCACGCGATAATCGGCTGTAAGATGCTGACTAACTCCGCCAGACTCCCCGCCTGCATCTTTTCCATCACCCTCGCCCGATGGACCTCCACCGTGCGTACGGCAATGTTCATTATCTCCGCAATCTCCCGATTCATCAGCCCTTTCACCACCAGCAGCGCAAGCTCCCGCTCTTTGGGCGTTAGCTGCTGATAGCAGTCCACGTTCTTTTGCCGCGCAAACCGCTCGCCTGAGGCCGCCAGGCCGTGTTCCAGCGCCGTTTGTAGCGGCTTCACCGACACCGGCTTTTGCAGAAAATCCACCGCGCCGCGTTTCATCTGTTCTACCGCCATAGGTACGTCGCCATGTCCGGTCAGAAAAACCACCGCCAGGGTGCTGCCGCGCTGACGCAGCGCCTCATGTACTGCCTGACCGTCCAGCGCCGGCATCCGCATATCCAGCAGGACAACGCCGGTCCGGAAGAGATCGGCCTGTGCGAGGAAGACGTCCCCCTCTGCCCAGCACATTACCTCGTAACCCAGGCTTTCCAGTAAAAAAGCACATGCCTGGGTCACCGCCAGGTCGTCATCCAGTAGATGAATTATCGCCATTGCCGCTCCGCGCTCCTTGTTGCATGAATGTCAGTTCCACGGCGACACCGGGTCGTCCATCGGGCGCCGTTTGATTTGCCAGGCTTATTTCCCCCCGGACATAGCGGACCAGCCGCTGACAGATAACCAGCCCAAGCCCCATCCCCTCTTGTCGACTGGTCACAAACGGCTGGAATGCCTGAGCAAGCTGCGCCCCGGCGATACCACCGCCGTTATCCTGCAGGACGATCTTCACGCCTCCGGCATCGCGAACGGCATCAATCCACAGCATCTTCGCCCCGGCCTGCGCCGCATTGAGGATCAGATTCGCCAGCACCTGTTCAAGCAGAACCGGCGGTAAGACGAGCGTTAACGGGCGATCGACATCGCTGTTGAGCAACAGCCCGGGAAACTGCTGCGGCATTCGCAGCCACTGCCAGACATGGTCAATAGCCTGACGAACGCTGATACGTTCCCAGTTCTCCGCTCGTCCTGGCTCCCCGTGCGCCTGGCTGACCCAATGGCGCAGATTGCGCAGCGTTTCCGCCCCGCGCTGAGCCTGTTGATCGATGTGGCCCAGCGCGGGCAGTAAGGGATGCTGCGGATCCTGTTTCTGCAAACGGATCGTACAACCCTGCGCATAGTGGCGGATGGCCGAAAGCGGCTGATTTAACTCATGGGCAAAGCCTGAGGTCATCTCACCCAATACGCTCATCTGTCTTGCCGTTTGCAGCGCCAGCTCCTGCTCGCGCAGCCGGATAGCGTTGCGTTCAAGCTGCCTGCCGCGCCGCCGCACCAGCAGCATCACCCAGATATAATTCAGCGTCAGCAACAGCAGCGTCAGCCCGATGCCGCCCATGATTAACCGGTGCTGGATAAGCCAGTTTTTCACCTCCAGCCACAGCCGTCGCTGCTGAGGGTGCTGTTGAACTTCGCTCAGCAACGCTTCCACCTGACGGGTCGAAGCGGGCGCGCCCCAGTGAAAGACGGCGTTATCCGGGGCATTGAGCAAGGCGCGGGTCACGCGATCCGCCAGCGCGTCGCTCACCGCCTGCAGCGCGGCAAACGACCAGTCGGGATACAGCGGGGTACTGGTTAAACAAGGTATCGCCGCCGGCCCCTCGATGACCGCGGTAAAATCGGCTTTATTTACCAGTCCCTCATCAGCCATTTTTTCCAGCAGGCACACCGGAACAATCGCCGCCTGCACTGCCCGTTCACGCAGCAGATAGATCAGCGCATCCGCGGGGAATCCGCTAAAACGCAGATGCAGATCGCGTTCCGGCCGCAGCCCGGCATCGCTCAGCGCCTTGTATCCCAATAAATAGCCGCCGAAGGCCTGAGGATCGATGGCCCCTACCGTTTTGCCGATCAGGTCGGCCGGCGACGCAATACCGCTGTCGCGACGAGTCAAAATGACGCTGCCGATAACGTTGCTTGTCCCGAGCGAAGAGCGCAAAGAGGCCAGCCAGCGCAGCGAAGAATGACTATTCAGCTGGACAAACTGCGCCGGATTGGTCACCACAAACTGCACCGAGCCGTTATTGACCGCCTCCTGCATCTGCTGCAGATCGAGGGGCTGAATGTGAAACTGCTGATCCGTTAGCTGCTGATTGAGCATCACCTCCAGCGGCTGCCAGTGGCTGCGGGTTAAGACCTCGCCGCGCATGGCCAGAACGCCGATATTCCACGACGCCGCCCACCCGCTGCTGTTCAGCAGGAACGCCGTCACCAGCAGCGCCAGACGCTGCACATTTTTCGCTCTCACCCGATTATCCCTGTTCATTATGTTGTTTTAGATCAACAACCCGCCGGGTATGTGGTTAACCACAATAGAGCTGACCCCGCCGCGATTTTTACACTGTAAATCATCAACATTGTTTATTCATCACATGCAAAACAATGACGTGACAAATGTTTCGTTATTGCTGCGCGAGGGAAAAATATGGACAGCAGTAAACGACAGTTTCTGGCGCAGCTGGGCGTTCTCACCGCCGGCGCGTCTCTGGTGCCGCTGGCGGAGGCGAAATTTCCCTTTTCGCCGGCCCGCCGCGAAGGCGCCTCCGGTCATCGCTATGCCATGCTGGTTGACCTGCGACGCTGCATCGGCTGCCAGGCCTGCACCGTCAGTTGCGCAATCGAAAATCAGACGCCGCAGGGGGCGTTTCGTACTCACGTCAATCAGTATCAGGTGCAGTTGGGCGATCGGGTCACCAACGTCCTGCTACCGCGGCTGTGCAACCATTGTGATAACCCGCCCTGCGTGCCGGTCTGCCCGGTGCAGGCCACCTTTCAGCGCCAGGATGGCATTGTGGTGGTGGATAACACCCGCTGCGTCGGCTGCGCCTACTGCGTCCAGGCCTGCCCCTATGACGCGCGTTTTATCAACCATGAGACACAAACCGCCGATAAGTGCACCTTCTGCGTTCATCGCCTGGAAGCCGGGCTGCTCCCCGCCTGCGTCGAGTCCTGCGTCGGCGGCGCGCGGATCGTCGGCGATATCCAGGACCGTCAAAGCCGTATCTCGCAGACGCTCGCCCTGCACCATGACGCCATCAAGGTGCTGAAGCCGGAAAACGGTACCGTCCCCCACGTTTTCTATCTCGGACTGGACGAGGCGTTTGTTACCCCGCTGATGGGACATGCCCAACCCGCGCTCTGGCAGGAGGTATGAATGAGCCAAACCATGATCATTGAGGAAGTGCTGGCCCGTCCGCAGGAGGTGAGCTGGCTGCCGTGGGCGGTGCAGTATTTCTTTTTCATCGGCATTGCCGCCTGCGCGGCGCTGTTTGGCTGCCTGCTTCACTGGCGCAAAAGACACGATGCGAAGCTGGAACGGCTGACGCTGCTGATTGCTCTGACCTGCGCGATTACCGCGCCGCTGGCGCTGACGGCGGACCTGCATCAAACCGCCCGCTTCTGGCACTTTTACGCCTATCCCACGCCCTGGTCGTGGATGCCCTGGGGGGCGCTGTTTCTGCCGCTATTCACCCTCTTTCTGGGCCTGTGGTTTGCGGTACGGCAGTTAGGTCTGCTGCGCAATAAAAGTGACAGTGTCACAAAATGGCTGGCGCTGGCCAGCGCGCTTACCGCGACGGGGCTGCTGCTTTACACCGGACGCGAAGTCTCCGTGGTTCAGGCCCGCCCGGTCTGGTTCAGCTACGCCTTTGTGCTGGCGATGTTCTTTAGCGCGCTGCAAACCTTTTTCGCCCTGCTGATTGTCGCGGTACGCAATGATTTTCAATGCCAAAGGCAGTTGGCGATATGGCAGCTCTCAGCGCTTATGCTGCTGGCCGTCATCGTGGCGATCTGGGTCAGCGGTGATACCCTTTCCGGCTCGGCTATTCGTCAGTGGCTGGTCATTTCGCCTTCAGCTCGTCATTACGCGATCGGCTGGCTGGCATGCTGGCTTATTTCATTGATCTTTTGCGCGCTTGCCCTGCGTTATCCACTGACGCTGCCCGTTCGCGCCCTGCTGACCGTCAGCGCCATGGCGCTGAGCTGGCTGATGCGCTGGACGCTGCTGATTCAGGGGCAAACCATCCCCAAATTTAATGCCCAGTTTAATCCCTATACCCTGCCGGTCGGTACCGACGGCTGGCTCGCTATCCTTGGCACATTCGGCCTGTGGATTGCGCTGCTCATTATTGTCCGTGAAACCGTAAACGGACTCGCAAGGAGAAGGCAACATGGCTAATTTAACCCGTCGTCAGTGGCTCAAAGTCGGCCTCGCCGCAGGCGGTCTGGCGTCTTTCGCCCTGAGCTATCGCGAGGTGGCAAAGCGCGCCCTTGACGGCCTGCTCAGCGGTACATCCGGTAAAGTGACCCGCGATCGTATTTTCGCTAATGCGCTGATCCCGGAAGCCAATGCAAATACCGGCTGGCAACAAAATTCTCGGCAGGTTATCTCGATGACCCAATGTTTTGGCTGCTGGACGCAGTGCGGCGTTCGGGTGCGGGTGGATAGCGAGAAAGGCGAGGTACTGCGCATTGCCGGCAACCCTTATCACCCGCTTTCTCATGAGCACCACCTCGACTCTTCCATTCCTTTTTCAACCGCCATGGCGCAGCTGGCGGGTGAAAGCGGACTTGATGCCCGCTCTACCGCCTGCGCGCGCGGCGCCACGCAGCTCGAGGGACTCTATAGCCCGCTGCGGCTCCTTGAGCCGATGAAGCGCGCGGGTAAACGCGGCGAAGGGAAATGGCAGCGCATCAGCTTTGAACAACTGGTGAAAGAGGTGGTTGAAGGCGGCGATCTGTTTGGCGAGGGGCACGTTGATGGTCTGCGCGCGATTCACGATCCGATCGCCCCCGTTGACCCGCGGCATCCGGGATTCGGCCCAAAAACCAACCAGCGACTGGTCACCAACACCAGCGACGATGGGCGCGATACCTTTTTACGCCGTTTTGCGCTGAACAGCTTCGGCAGTAAAAACTTCGGCGCACATGGTTCCTACTGCGGGCTGGCCTATCGCGCGGGCTCCGGCGCCTTAATGGGCGATCTGGATAAAAACCCGCATGTGAAGCCCGACTGGGATAACGTTGAGTTCGCCATGTTTATGGGAACGTCGCCCGCCCAGTCAGGCAACCCCTTTAAACGCCAGGCCAGGCAGCTCGCCAGCGCCCGCCTGCGCAATGGCTTTCAGTATGTGGTGGTCGCGCCGGCGCTGCCGCTCACCACGGTGATGGCAGACGATCGCGGGCACTGGCTGCCGGTGATCCCCGGGAGCGATTCGGCGCTGGCAATGGCGATGATTCGCTGGATTATCGAAAACCGGCGCTACAACGCTGATTACCTGGCGCTACCGGGCGCGCAGGCGATGCGGCAGGCCGCTGAAAAGAGCTGGACCAATGCGACACACCTGGTCATCACCGATGACCAGCCGGAGCTGGCCGGACAGCATTTAACCCTTGCTCACCTGAATGCGGAGGGCGCCAGCGAACCGGTGGTGGTTAACGAAAGCGGTGACGTTGTCGCCGCCAGCGGCTGCCCGCGCGGCGCGCTCTTTGTAACGCGCCAGCTAACCCTGCCGGACGGGCGCAGCGTGACGGTCAAAAGCGGCTTCCAGCTGCTGAAAGAGTCCGCTGAAAAGCTCACCCTGACACAGTACAGCCAGCAGTGCGGCGTCGCGGAAGATAAGATCGCGGCGCTGGCGGATGCCTTTACCCGTCATGGCCGTAAAGCCGCGGTCATTACCCACGGCGGCATGATGGCCGGCAACGGATTTTACAGCGCCTGGGCGGTCATGATGCTTAATGCGCTAATCGGTAATCTCAGCCTGGAAGGCGGCGTGTTTGTCGGCGGCGGCAAATTCAACGGCGCGACAGACGGCCCGCGTTACAACCTGGAGAGCTTTGCCGGTAAAGTGAAGCCGAAAGGGCTCAGCATCGCGCGCAGCAAAACCGCGTATGAATCCTCCGAAGAGTATCGCAGCAAGGCGGCGGCGGGCGTCTCCCCCTACCCGGCCAGAGCCCCGTGGTATCCGTTCGTCGCAGGACAGCTGACCGAGCTGCTGACCTCGGCGCTCGAAGGCTATCCCTATCCGCTGAAAGCGTGGATTTCCAATATGACCAACCCGCTGTACGGCGTGCCCGGGCTACGCGCGGTTGCGGAAGAAAAGCTAAAGGATCCGCAGCGGCTGCCGCTGTTTATCGCCATTGACGCATTTATGAATGAAACCACCGCCCTGGCCGACTATATCGTTCCGGATACGCATAATTTCGAAAGCTGGGGATTCAGCGCGCCGTGGGCCGGCGTCGCCAGTAAGGCCACCACCGCCCGCTGGCCGGTCGTCCCTGCCGCCACCGCAAAAACCGCTGACGGTGAGCCTGCGTCAATGGAAGCATTTTGCATTGCGGTGGCGAAGCGTCTTAATCTGCCAGGATTTGGCGAAAACGCCATTACCGATGCTCAGGGTAACCGCTATCCACTCCACCGGGCTGAGGACTATTACCTGCGCATGGCCGCGAACATTGCATTTATGGGTAACGCGCCGGTTGCCGAAGCCATTAGCGAGGATCTGACGCTGACCGGGGTGCAGCGTATTCTGCCGGTTATCAACCAGACCCTGAAAGCGGACGAAGTGAGCCGGGTAGCCTTTGTCTACTCCCGCGGCGGGCGCTTCGCGCCGGACACAAGCGGTCGAGCGGAGAATCGCGTCGGTCAATTGTGGGAAAAACCGCTGCAGATCTGGAACGCGGAGGTTGCCGCCCACCGCCACGCCATCACCGGCGAGCGCTACAGCGGCTGCCCGGCATGGTATCCGGCCAGATTGTCCGACGGACGCGCTATCGAAGCGCTTTTCCCGCGACAGCAGTGGCCGCTGAAGCTGATCTCGTTTAAATCCAATACCATGGCCAGCGCCTCGACGGTGATCCCGCGCCTGCATCATCTTAAGCCGACCAATCTGGTGGCGCTGAATCCGCTGGACGGCCAGCGCTACGGCCTGGCGCACGGCGACCGCGTACGAATTTCCACGCCCGGCGGCGAGGTTGAAGCCGTCATTAGCCTGTTAAGTGGCGTAATGCCCGGCGTCATCGCGATTGAACACGGCTACGGGCATCGCGAAATGGGCGCGGCGCGGCACACCCTCGACGGTGAGCCCATGCCGTTCGCTGCGCAGATTAAAGCCGGCATTAACCTTAACGATTTGGGATTTGCCGACCCAACCCGCGAGGTCAGCAATACCTGGCTGGACTGGGTCTCCGGCGCGGCGGTGCGTCAGGGGCTGCCGGCAAGGATTGAGCGGGTGTAGACCGCTTCGGTACGTACAGGGTTGTGCTCCTTAGCGTACCGGTATCGAGGCGGCCATGATTAGTTATAAACCACCATCATCACGCCGGTTCCGTTGAAGGCGCCGGTTGAGGTTGGCGTCCCAGCCAGCGTTCCTCTTAACCGTAGCGAGGACTGAGATCCGGAATAGGTGGTATTACCCGGCGCTGAGTTAGCTGCCCCAAGTCCCAGATTGGCACGCATGCCGTTGCTGAGCGGGATATAGGTATTGCCTGTTTGTAGCTTTAACACATAGCTCACCGAGGAAGACGTGCAGGAAACGCCCACCGTACTATCAGCCGTTTTGCCCGCCGCCTGGTCAAGCATTAGCGTACCGAAACTTAGCGTTACCTGAGGCACAGACATGGCGCACCACTCGTTTAGCGGTGGCGCCGTCATGCAGTTTATACCGCTACCGGCTCCCGGCGGATAAACAAGGTCGGAAAAATTGAAGTTACCATTAGCTTCACGAAGCGTGTATCCAAAGCAGACGGTGGAAGAGCCTCCCACTACACTATAATTTCGGATGGAAATTTGATTTCTGACGCTATCGACGCTCGCGTTAAGCACTTCTCGCCAGGTTCCCTTATACGGGACGCCGGGCGGAGGATAACTCGTGGCAACATCCGATGTCCCCCAAAAGTCGCCATTCGCAGTCAGCGCATTTGCAACCAAAAGCCCGCCATTACTGCCTAAGTTCGCTGGTGTATCCAGGCTGACGCTACCTGAACTCACGGTAATATCACCTGTGGTGATAATCCACTCAGTACCCGTACCGAAAGGTACCAACCTTACTGCGGTGACCGTTTTCCACCGATAGTTTTCACCGTACACGGGTACAGAAACCGGCACGATCATGGCTGCCGCTAAGGCTGCCTGAAATAGCTTTTTCTTCACCTGCACTCTCCTGTGCATAAAATAGCGTTACTGGTATTCGGCCCGCAGGGTTGCGGTGGCGCTAAATAATCCTTCCACCAACTCCACCCCGTTGCGCTGAACAAGGAGAGCTTCAATACTCGGCAGCGTCACGCTATTGATGTTGATGGCCTCGCCCAGCTTAAACGGCTGGCCGTTCTGGTAGATTTTCACGCCAAGATTGGCCTGCTCAGGGGTCACCACGGTGGCATTGTCGGCATCAAACCCGGCCGCGTTACCGCGTACGCTAAGCCGCAGCTGCCATGCAAGGGTGCTGTCTTCACATTTCAGGGTTAGTGGAACGGTTTCACGGTATTTTCCCTCCACGATTTTTTTTATTCGGACATCACCGAAATCCACATACACAGGGCCGCCTTCGCTTATTGAGCAAGCCGGTGGCGTCACCAGAGTGCCGATAAACTCGAGGTTTTCCGGGTCTGCCGCCTGAAGAGATGACGTCATCATCAGGCCGACCAACAGCAAGGGGGCATATCCGCTCAATTTCATCATGTTGTTTCCCTGCGCCATTTACTGATACTCCACGACAAGCGAAGCCATGACCCTGAACGGCCCACCGCTCAGAGTCACTCCGCTTTGTTTGATGGGGGCGGCGTAAAGCTTGGGGATATTGGGGTCGGTGAAATTTAGCCAGGTGCCAACGTTAAGGCGGGTATCACCATTGTACAGGGCGATGCCCAGCCCGCTTTGACCTCCCGCCAGCGCCGTGCTGTCAAAGCTTGCCGCTGTCCCCGTTATGCGCACTTTCTGTTTTGACGATACCGCCATGGAGCAATCTAAATCGAAATCAATCAGCTTCCGGTATTGCGTCCCGTCGATACGGGTGGTCATCACCTCGCTGCCAAAGTTGACGGTGATAACGTTATTGTTATGTACCACGCACGGAGGCGCTTCTATTAAGGTGCCGCTAAAGTTAACCGTTGCGTCGGCCAGCGCGCTGGTGCCAAAGCACAACGTAAGGGGAAGCACCAGGCCACGCAGATTTATGGGGGTCACTATGTCTCTCTCCTCTCGCGTCACTGGTAGTCAATGACCATGGTGCCTGTGCCGAAAAACGGACCTGCGGTAAGCGTGGCGTTATTCTGAGCCACGGGTACGGCCCACAGCCTGGGTTTATTGGCTGTGCCATTGAAGTTGACATAATTGCCGGGAGTCATGAGCGTGGTGCCGGCACTTCCGCTGTACAGCCGTATGCCCAGGCCCCCTTTACTGGTCAACAAAAGACCGCTGCCAAAACTCGCCAGAGACCCTCGAATCGTCAGTTTGAGGGCATTACTGTTCAGGCCAGTACAGGTGAGGCCATATTGAATCTCTTTCTTATAATTCACTCCGTCTACCAGACGAGTAATCAGATCATCACCAAACTTCACGTCTACGGTGTTGTTACCGTCAATAACGCACTGCGGCCCATCGATCAGGGTGCCGTTGACGGTGATAGTGGTGGTATCTCCTTCAGCGGCCTTCGCCTGTCCGCCGGAAAAAAACAGTAAGGCTCCAGCCATCATCAGATACGCTCGGGATGTTATTGAGTGTTGGCGCGTCATATCAGCCTTCCTTTGGTAGTGCCACTTTTCCCGCCCGGCACAGCGTCCCGGTGCAGGTAAACGGTAATAATCGCGCGCTGCCATAATCATTAATAAACATCAGCGTCGGATTATTTCCCAACCGCAAGGTGGGTAGCGTCAGCGCCGCTTTATCTTTTGGAGAAACCATCACGGGCTCGAAATCGTCCAGCGCTTTTCCGTTCAGGCTGTCACGCGCTTCAACAAATGAAAAATGGTACGGTGTCGGATTATTAACCTCATAGCGGTCCCCCTTACGAGCGAGGGTCAGCGTTTCTACGCCGGGCACCGCATCAAGCAGGGGATCAACCTTAATCCCCTTTGGTCGCCAGAACACTTTCATTCGCGTCTGCATAGCCAGCATCAGAACGTTAGGTTTGTCGGATTTTGGCGGGATCTCGCGTAAGTTAAGCCAGAATACGCTTTCTCTGTCGTTGGGCAGTGAAGAGGCATCCGCAACCTGCTGTACCCTGATCATCGTTCTACCGTCGGGCTCAATACGCTGTACGGGCGGTAAAACCATCAGAGGGCCGTTTATTTTTTCTTCTTTCTCGTTTTCCATCCACCCCTGGGCGAGATAGGGATCCTGCGTATTATTATTTTTCACGCTCAATCCGACAGATTTCTCCCCTTCATTGAAAATAACCCGGGAGCGTTCCACAGATAATGCAGCCTGAGCTGAATGCTGGCTTCCGGTAAACAGTAGAATACCCAGAAAAGACGTTAATTTAAGTTTCATACTTTCACCTGTCGTATCACTTACAGGACCAGAGTTATTTCATCTAGCAGATAATTTACATTTTATGTCTATCTGTACATATGCGTTTTTAAGGGGGAGATCCATTTTCAGAAATGGCATGATGAACATTCCTAAATTTGCACCCCACCCATTATTAATATTCATTTTCGTCCCTGCTTATTAGCCGAGACAGTTGTCCTGGACAAGAATTAACTTGCCAGCTTCCAGCGGAGAGTATGACTTCTCCCTTTTCCGGTTTTGATACTGATCACTTTACCGTTTGATTCCATCTGGCATAATAAATAACGCATGCTGTAGATACTGATATCCATCTCATTGGCTATTTCTCGCGTTGTCAGCCATACCTCATCATCCAGTTCGCTTTTTCGTAACCGTTTTTTGGTCAAGCGTTTTATACTTTGTAAAGCTCGCTCTTTATCATCGAGCTGTCTCTCCATATCACCGGACAACGTGGTTTTCCATATTAGCTGATCTTCATCCGCATCACGTTCGTGATTATTAACAACCTCAGCATATTTATCAGAAACCGATTTGGTACCCAGCCACGAAACGAAATCACTGTATCTGGTGATATTGACTTTCCGCATAATCGAGCGTCGATAGCCACTGAGCGCCTTAATACTACAGCCCATTTTGCGAGAAATTTCATCGTGGCCTAAGCCCTGGCTCAAATAGCCTAGCATTAGCTGTTCACGCCATGTCAACTGGTAGGGGCCAGGACATTTATTACAATTTGGTTTACGTAAGTCCGGAGGCCCGCACATGAGATCGGCGAAAAACAGCATGAACAGCTTTCGCCGGATGGTCGCCACTGAGTTCCTCATCGCGAGAACTGAACTAACAACCGGGCAATGAAAGTTTTTATCATAGTGTTCACTACGTGGATAAACGCTTAACCACTTTTTCTTGAGGAGCTTAAATTTATAGTCATTGTGGGCGCGAAATCGTTGACAATCGACCCAGTCAAAGGCTTTTTCCCCAGGAGATTGCACTTGCACAATGAGATCGGCTTCCTGCGATTTTTTGACTAAGGATACGGTAATATTGCCGCTAAACTCATCCTCAAATAACTCCTCAAGGAGAAAGACCACCCCCTGAGAAAAACAATTATTCTCAGTTGCCACATAAACCGGCAAATAGGTACCTCTGGTGTCATCCATCATATTTTCTCCTCTTTCCCGAACAATTAATATCTCTACATAAATAAACACTAAAATAATTATACAATTGATGCCCCACTCACTCTCTCGGCCATGCGAGCTATATTTTAAAAGTAACGTAAATTTTGCCTGAAATTATTTACATTGCATGCGATTCAATTACCCGAATGCGCCAATGTTCAATATAATTCCCGTGTTTTCGAGGATCGCCATACTCATCAACCTTAACGGCTAACTCTGCTTCACCATGAAGACGAATATCCTTCACCACAATCTGAAGCCATCCAGGAAGATCGGACAATTTTTCCTGTAATACCAGGCCCGTCAGATCGGTGTCCGCAATCACGGTACCATCTGACAGACGGCGATTGACCGAAATGGTTAGCGCCGCTTCAGAGTGCTCATCCTCGAACAGCGGCTCTCCCGCATGGATGACTTTATACCAGGCCTGCTCACCCGCAGTTTGTATGCCCTCCTCCTGGCGAAATTTCTCCAGCCATGCGTTATCCCGCGCTTCCTTTTGCTGCTTGATCTTGTGCATCGCATCCTCGACTCGCTGATTGGCGCGGTTAAGATGGCGCTCAAATTCCTCCTGAGATAGCCGGCGTTCGCCGCGTATCGTTTCGCTAATACCGGCCAGAAAGGCCGCCTTATCAACATGAACATCTTGTTCATTCCGCTGTTCGAGTACGCCCAAAATGTCAAACCCCATCGCCATCCCGGCGGCAAAATCGGCCAGTTCATCGTCGGTTGCCGGCAGTGCGGGATGCTGTGCTTGCTTAAGGCTCGATTGCAATTTTCTGGTTACTACTTGCCACTGCGCATTTTTCTCTTCCAGCTGATTGGCACGCACGGTGAGCGCCTGGAGTTCCTGTTGTTGCTTGCCATTGTTCTCCATTGCCGCGGCGAGCTGTTCAGAAGCCGCCTGGAGGGCAACGAACTGCTGCTGTACTTCACGGTGTCGCAAAGCGAGTTGAGCCTTCAATCTCTCTACCTCATTGCGCGATAGCTGGAAATTTTCGCGTAAATCAATCTCTGCGGGACTCAGTGACGCATGTTGCCTTAACGCCTTAAACCAGCGCCCCAAAATCTGGGGATCGGGTAAAGAGGGATTCTTACTGGCCCCAGCCACTAACTTGTCCCGGTCTTCCGCTACCGTTGGCGCCTGCTTATCCGTCGGTTTAGAAGGCGTAATCGCAGGTGATGTCATTCGCTTATCGGCGGCAACAGCCGGTGGTACTCTTTTTTTTCTTGTTGCCGCCGGAGGCGGAGCTTTAGATTTCTCACCGGGCAGCGATCGCTGTACAGCAGATTTTTGACGCGGCGCAGAAGATTTGTCTTCCTCCGCTTGTGGCTGAGACGGGGATGTAATGGCTTTATTTTCATCATTGCGTGACGTCCATTCACGAGCATAGTTCAACACATCCGCCCGTGAAGATGAAATCAATACGATACCCATCATCAGGACCAAAACGTTCCCTGCTCTACGATCCATTAAATATTCTCACCCGTTGGCTTCACGGCGAGACTATTGAGCATTTCGGCGCGGACCTCCGAGCATAATTTTACCGCCTGAAACTTATACAAAGCGTCAATGGCATTACGCGTTTCAGGATTAACGGAACTGCGTACGTTGGTATAGCCGGAAGCGCCGAGCATCACTCGCTCAAAGCGAGACTTGAGCTCGACATGTTTAATAGGGTTAATCGACTCCAGCGCCCTGAGTTCTTTTTCGCACTGCACCATATCCAACTCCCCGTCTGAAGTCGTGGGGGGATCCACGGATTCCATGGAAGAGGTAACCTGTGACGGAATGTTTTTTGCGACGCAACCCGTTAAAAATGTACCTGCGATGATCGCTGCTATACATCCTGATTTAAACATTATTTAATGCACTCCAGTATATGACTTATTAATGCCTTCTTTCCTGAAAATAAAGCAACAGGAAGCAAGCAGATTCTTATAAAGAACATTCAAATAGTTATTTGATACATGAATAAATAGCAGCCCAGAAAAGTTAACCAACTGACATTTTGCGTAAAGCAGTAATAACTCATCAGCCCGGGTTTTAATCATATTCCAGAAGAAAAGTAGTGACGCATTCAAAATCTCCTTCTCTGACCAGATGATGTACTGGTGCGGAAATAAAGGCCTGAAAATTTAAAAAAGTATCTCCCGCCTTCAATGCTGCCGGCCGCATAGGGACATTGGGTTTTACCGGCGTACCGTTCTCATCTTCCAGCGCAATGGCAATACCACTCGCCGTTCCGCTGACGGCGAATAGCCCTGGCTGAGCGCTATCCTCAGTTCCCATAAAGGTTACGGTCACCGTGTCGCCCAGCGAGAGATCGCACTCCGTCAACCAGATTGAAAAACGCTCGCGTTCGCTGCGGGGATATTTCATAAATGTCTTAGAAGGCACGTTACGAAAATCGACAATCTGATCTTCCGAATCCACGTGTAATTCACAAGGGTCGGCAATCAGATTCCCGGAGAAATGAACGTCAGTATCGGCATGAGTGACCGACACACCAGCCAGCAAAAGCAGCAGAGGAAAGCTTGCCAGGCTGAGTACGCACACGATATTTTTTTTCATTATTCGTACTCCAGGCCGATATTCACCACGCTGCGCCATTCATTAGCCATCAGCGGCGCGGGAAGACGCCATAGCTGTGCCTGCACCACCAAATCGTTGCATCCCGGATAGAGAATCTGCGGTCGACTCTGGATCGCGGGTCGTAAGAGTTCTCCCTGTCGGTCGCTAAGGCGCAACGCGACCCCTTCTACGCCACCATGCACCCGGAAAAAGCGGTCATCCATCGGTTCTGCTTCCCCATAGATAGTCAGTCTTACCGCAGACTGTCCGTTTAACATCGTGGCGCCGCGCATCATTTGGCGATCGCGCATAAACGAGTATTCTCCCGGGCAACGATCTAATTTGATGTACACCAGTACTGATGGCGTAACGCTACCCGGCCGTTCCAGTCCCCAGGCAACGGTGCTGCCCAAATCGATCTCTTGTTCTGCCGACTCAGGCAGCAGCGCGCACGGTGACGCAACAAGCGTTCCGCTTGCGCGAATGCCGCCATTCAGGCCATCGGTATCCCAGTTAGCGGCGCTCGCCGCGGAAACGACTCCAGCCATCAAAAGCCACAACATGAGGGTGGTATGACCAAATCCTTGTTTCATCAGGCTTCTCCTGTGTTCAGCTTCGGCGTCCATCAGCTTGCCGGGGTATCCGCAGCCCGGCAGATGTTACCGCTGCAGCTAAACCGCAGGGTTGGCTTACCGCCGAAGTCGTTAATCGTGGTGACATGCGGCACGGTATAGTGCGCGCTATTGACCATCGAGGTGGACTTCGGCGGTACCATCACCGTTTGAAATCCGCTGGCCACCGCCACTTTCGGCGCAGCGGTAATCCCGATCACCGTCATGTAATAGGGCGTCGGGTTTTCTACCCGATAACCGCCGTTCACTTTATGCAGCACCAGTTGGTTATCCCAGCGGCTATACTTCTCCGGCAGAATGGCTTTGGGGCGATAGAACAATTTTATTTTGGTGTGTAACGCCAGCTGCATCACGTTGGGTCGCTCGCTTTTTGGCGGCACCTCGCGCACGTTGAAATAAAAAATGCTCTCTCTGTCCTGAGGTAACATCGCGGCATCCGGCATGGCGTTGATACGCATCATGCTCTTCCCTTTCGCTTCAAGACGCTGCAGCGGCGGAACAACCACCAGAGGACCGCTGATTTTTTTCCCGTGTTCATCCTCAATCCATCCCTGCGCCAGGTACGGCATTGACGTACTGTCGTTAGTAATACTCAGGGAAATGCTCTTTTCCGAACCGGGGAAAATCGCCCGCGTTCTGTCCAGCGCAATCGCTGCCCCGGCTTCGTTAACCAGACCTGCCGCCAGGCTTGCCAGCACTATCGTCATCGCTATCTTTTTGCTTTTCATTACATCACCATTCACTTTCTCAGCCGCGAGTGACCGGCTTGCACGGCAGCAATAGCTGCTGTGCAGGGATAACCCGTGGCAGTACGACTTCACACTGAGCGGAACCACTCCAGTGCACGGTTAAGCGTTCATCCGGATTTACGCCGGTCAACCAGGCCAGTCCGCTGTCGCTGACCATCCCCAGTTCGCGATCTTTTGCGTTATGTACCGTGGCGCCGAATGGCGGATGGCGCCCATCTTCCTGGCTGAGGATGGCCACGACCTTAGAGCCTTTCAGCACATCAAAACGACGGAACCCGATGGCCCCTTCAGTCAGGGCGAGTTCAACAACCGGCGTTCCGCCAGACTCGACATCGTCTGGCAGACGATTAACGTCAATCTCAGCGCGGGTTCGATAGTAATTTGGCACCCCAGGGATTACCGCGATGCCAAAAGCATTGGTATGGCCCTGAAAGCCCACCGGAACACCGCTTACCCCATCAGTACTGACCATCAGACGAGTCCCACCCTGTACCCCACCAGGGTGCAGCGCCACACCTTCAGCGGTCGCGGTCATACCGCCGCTGGCGGAAATACCAAACGAGGAGTACTGGCTTTGCGCCCAGTTAAAGTTGGTGGTGACATCCGCCATATTGCCCAGGTGCGAGTAGTACCCGCTCATCTGGCTGCGAGTTCCTTCCCCACCGCCGACGCTGTTGCCGGCGTTGATGCTGTAATAGTCGTTGTTATCCAGCCTTTGGCTCCAGCTGGCATTTTGTGTATAGCGGTCGCGGCTCATGCTGCCGTTATAGCCAACGGTTCCCGATCCAAACGGCATCGTCAGTGAGATATAGGCGCTGTCGTCCTTACGCCCGTTAAATTCACTGCGGGCGGCGTTGAGGGACAACGACAGATGCCGCCAGTCACCGAGGTCAAAATATTTATTCAGCGACACGCTGTAGCGATCGGTTGCCGGGCGGTTCCAGTAAGTCTGATGCGACCAGTTGATGTGCGTCGACAGGCGCAGGTCTGCGAAATTTTTGGTCGCCTGGAGGGTATAAAGCTCTTTGCTATTCCCGACGTAGCCTTCCCGATAGCGCATATCCAGATATTCACCCATAGTGAGATAGTTGCGCTCAGAAAAACGGTAGCCGGCAAACGTCACTTCACTGTTGATTTCATCAAAACGTTTGGAGTAGCTCAGGCGCCAGGATCGCCCTTGCCTGTTTTTATCACCCGGGAAACGCGCGCTGGCATGAGTCACGTCAGCAGAAAGTGTCCCGAAGGCGTTCATATCACGACCCGCCCCCACCGCCAGGCTGTTGTAGTCCTGGGAAAAAATGCCACCTCCGTACAGCGACCACGCGTTGGTAAGCCCCCACGAGAGCTCACCTGTGGCGAAGTATGGTCCCTGAGTGCTGTGGTTATAATCGCGCGGACGACCGGTGGTCATTTTATAACGCAGCTGGCCGGGGCGCGTCAGATAAGGAACCTGAGCCGTTTCAACCGAGAATGTCTGCACGGAGCCATCCTGCTCTTCAACGCGAACATCCAGACGTCCGGTCAGGGCGCTGTTGAGTTCCTGAATACGAAACGGGCCAGCGGCAACCGTCGTTTCATAGATGACTCGACCCTGTTGGCTGACCGTCACTTTGGCGTTGGTACGGGCAATGCCGGAAACTTCAGGCGCGTAGCCTCGAAGTTTAGGCGGCAGCTGGCTTTCATCGCTCGCCAGCGACAAACCGGTATAGCGCCAGGAGTCAAAGAGATCGGAAGAGAGATAATCCTCACCAACGGTGAGTTTCGACATCATTCCAGGTAACGCGCGATAGGCGTAGAAACGACTCCAGTCAAAATTACGTGAATTTTTATCCGCGCGTCCGGTCGTATTGTAATAGCTCCCCTGATAATCCCCCCTCAGGCGCCAGGCACCCAGGTTAACACCTGTTGTACCGCTGATACTGGCACTCTGGCTCTGATTGCCCTGACGAGGCCAGGTGACGTTGGTATTCAGGTTATAGTCAACCAACATCCCGGGGATGCCATCTTCCCAGCGGGAAACAGGCAGCCACGAAGCATCCTGATATTCCAGCCAGGCCTGGGGGACCGCAATTTGCAGGGAAGATTCTGACAGATCGCCGCGCAGGACGACGCCTTCAAGAGCGGAAAAATCAGCGCAACGCCCCTCGTCGAGCCATTGAATCATGTTGAGCGCGTCATCCCGCAGACCGAGAAGTTCGACCTGCGCAGACGTCAGACAGGTTTCTACAACCACCCCATCGTCACGGGTTCTTTCAATAAAAGAAATTTCCTGGTCAGAAATACCGTGCTCATTTAAACGCATGCTGAGCGTATAGGTTCCGGGCATAATATAGCCGGCCCGGGAAAAGCGCGATAAGTCGATATTTTCCCGGTCTTCCGAGTCCAGAATATCAATATTAAATTCTACCGCCACTACCGGTGATGTAGAACCCAAAATGGCAATAGCAATGTAAATACCCAGACGTCGCAGGTAAAAAGCTGGCGGTCTGCTTTTTTTCATTTTTTAAAATCCGTTTATTGCCTGGTAGAATTCACCGGCGGGAAGCGTCAATCCCGGAAATAATTTAGATGAGAGGCTCATCTGTTTTTATCATTCATATTTCCCGCTACTGATAGGTCACCATGAAACGAATAATTCCGTACCAGTCGCCTTCTGACAACGTTTTTCCACCGCGCACTAACGATAATAAATAACGTAATTCATTATTTTCATTTTGGATCATGACGGCAGGCATCGGTATTCCATCACGCGCCACATCGCCAGCCTGATTGTGGATACGCAGTCCAAGCCCCTGCGCCTCGCCATTGACTTTAAAAATATCCGGGCGGAATATCTCCGTTTCGCCACTAAAGGTAATATTTACGCTTTGCCATAAACCGCCGCGAATCCGTTCCAGTGAGCAATTCACCAGCCGAACCGCAAAAGGTTTGATGACCGCTTTGCCTTCCTGATTAAGATCGCTATACGAGATCACGCCGAATGGAATCTCCTGCCAGATATCGTCGGTATGAATAGAACAGGCCGACTCCTGAATTTGACCATTCATTGTAACCAGGCCCCGCCCCTGGTCGGATGCCTGAGACAGCGGTGATATGCCTAATAACAAACTCAACATCAGAGAACGCGATATATTTACCATGACTGTGCTCCTGAATATCGGGCTGCAAATGCAGCCCGAATAAAGCTACATGAGAACAGGACTCACCTTATTCATAAGCCAGGGTAAAGTTGGTCACTGCTTCAAAATCACCCGGAGTGACGTTGGTTACGGTAGAGATTTTTTCGAGGTAAGCGCTGAAGTTTAGGGTATTGTCGCCAATGCCCAGGCCGCGACCGCTAGTAGGTACCAATAAAGTCACGGGTTGACCAGAACCATCTTCAATACGCACGCCGGCGCCAGCGGCCTGACCGGAAATAGCCAACATGGTCATATCTCCTGGGACATTACCGCCAGCAAAGGTCACTTTAACGGTGTTATACATCGGGTCGCCGTTTGAATCCTTCTCGAAGGAGCAGTTTTCCAGCTCGATGTCGAACGGACGAGGAGTGGAAATACCGCCGTTATCTAAATGAGTATTGGAAATCTGACCCAGTTCAATACGCTGATCGCCGTAACCATTTTTGATTGAGCATGGTGCATCAATAATGGAACCCCAGAAAGTCACCTTGCCGCTTCCCTGATCGGCCTGAGCTGCGAAAGAGGCGACACCCATAGTGAGAACAACAGCAGATGCAATTTTGCTAATTTTCATAATACATTCCGTTATATTAAAAGTTACTGGATAACCATCCTGGAAATAACATCAGAAGATAATAACGCATATTTATGCTGACAAAATACCGCTATATCCTCTTGAGTTATGTGTATTCCTGACAGCGAAATCATACTAACTTGAAAAATCTTACAATTGAACATATGCATCTACCAAATGGGTAATTACGAGCTAATAATTTCATTAAAAAATAATTTGCAGGATAAAATCTCGCAAAAGCAGCTTAATACGACAATGTATGTAAAAATATTACCAATAATTTAAAAAAATATATTCACAACTTAAAAAAATTTCATCGACAGCATCACGCAATTAAAAAAACCATGTATTTCATACAATTGCAAAAGATCGATGCGCTTGTGGAATATTAGGACTCATCCGTAAGAAAATTCCTAATACATATTGTAGGAAGCGAAGTTTAAAAGCTGAAAAATCCTATGAAAGGGCAGGATTTCTTTATAGAGAGGAGCGCGGAGAGGCTATATTTTACCAGTTGGTCAAAATTCCCTCTGCGGAAGAAATAACCTTATAGAGATGTTGGTCATGCGATCATGATCCACAGCAATATCTTATGCGGTATCTTGCAGGGTTAGAGGAAAGGAATAACCAGGTAGCCGACTCGCTGCCGTAGTGAATCGTCAGGGTGATATCGCAGGCCAGAGAAAACCGCATACCCCTACAGCAAGAGGTGTTATTTTGCCTGTTCCTTGTTATTCTGCTGAATTGTTGTCCAGGTGATTATCATTCAGCGTGGTGATTTTTCAGACGCTGCCCTGGCGCTTGCCGACTCACACTCCAGACCAAAAACGCGGAGAGCGGCAACCCCATTCACACCTGCCCTGCAGGTGTTTTTTCCACAGGGAGATTAACCGTGAAATTTGCATCAGTGCCTTTCAATCAAAATCAGGTGGGATGGCCGCTTAATGAAGAAGATCTTTATCGACAGCCCTCGCTGAGCGGCGACATTAAAGCTGACTGGGTGATTATCGGCTCCGGCTATGCCGGCGTAAGCTTTGCCCGCAGGCTGGCCAGCCTCAATCCGCAGCTGAACATCGTGCTCATCGACGCCGAATGCGCCGCGACCAGCTCCTCGGCGCGAAATTCCGGCTTTATCATCGGCCTGCCGCACAATATCGGCAGCTCTACCGCCGAGCTGAAAAAAGCGCAGGATTACCGCGCCCTGCTCCAGGAGGGGATCCGCCTGCTCGATGAAACGGTGACCGAGCACCAGATTGCCTGCGAATGGGAAAACGTCGGGAAATACCACTGCCAGATAGATCCGTCCAGCGAAGCCATTATGCAGGAGTATGTGGATAACCTGCAGCTGATGCAGGAGCCTTACAGCCTGCTGGACGGCGAAGCGCTGTACCAGAAGCTGGGAACCCGCCTCTACAGCAAAGGTATTTACACCCCCGGCTGTATTCTGGTGAACCCGGCGAAACTGATTGCGGGCCTCGCGCGTCATCTGCCGGAAAACGTCACGGTTTACCATCAAACCCCGGCGCTGGCTATGCGCCAGGAAAACGGCGGCGTCAGGGTGACGACGCTGCAGGGCACGATCCGCGCCGACCAGGCGATGCTGGCGACCAACGCGCTCTCCCGCGAACTCTCGCCCACCGTGAGCCGCCAGGCGTCAATGGCGACCTACGCCAGCATTACCGCCCCGCTCACCCCTGAACAGCGCCAGCGTCTGCCGGCAATGGAAAGCTGGGGATTAACGCCGGTCAACGCGATCGCCGGCGCCACGCTACGCTATACCCACGATCATCGTTTTCTGGTCCGCCAGCATGTCGATCCGGCATTGCGGGGAGTGATTACCGCCGGACAGACCGCCAGCGCCGCGCGCCAGCATCTGGCGCTGTTCCATACGGCCTATCCGCAGCTGCAGGATGTGCCGCTGGAGCGAACCTGGTCCGGGACCATCAGCGTCACCCGCAACGGCGCGCCGGTCTGGGGGCGTCTTGCGCCGCAGATCTGGACCGCCGGGGGCTGTAACGGCGCCGGCGTATCTAAACAGACTATCGCCGGGACGCTGCTTGCCGATCTGGCGATGGGCCAGGACAACCCGCTGATCGCCGCGATGCAGTCGCTCGGCCAGGCGAACGTTATGCCGCCTTCGCCGTTCCTCGATATCGGGGTGGCGGGCGCATTATGGAAAGAGCGTTATGTGGGGCGCAAAGAGATGCCCGCGTAGTCGCTGTCTGACAGGTTTCACTGCCCGGGCGTGAAACCTGTTGTTTGGGCTACTCCGGGATCGCTTCATCTTTACGCAGGGTCTGGACCTCGAATCCATCCGCGGTGACAGCGACGGTGTGCTCCCACTGCGCGGACAGTTTTTTATCGCGGGTGACCACCGTCCAGCCATCTTTTTTGGTTTTAATCCGGCTATCGCCCTGGTTTACCATTGGTTCAATGGTAAACACCATCCCCTCCTTGAGCACGGCGCCGGTTCCCGGTATGCCGTAATGCAGCACCTGGGGATCTTCGTGCATCTCTCTGCCGACGCCGTGGCCGCAGTACTCCCTGACCACGCTGTAGCCATTACCTTCGACATAAGTCTGGATCGCATGGCCGATATCGCCCAGCGTCGCGCCCGGCCTGACGACCTTGATCCCTTTCCACATCGCTTCGTAGGTTTTCTGCACCAGCCGACGGGCCAGCGGTGAAACCTCGCCAATCAGATACATTTTGCTGGAATCGGCAATCAGCCCCTCTTTTTCCAGCGTAATATCCACATTCACGATCATGCCGGATTTCAGATGCTCGCTCTCCTTTGGCATACCGTGACAAACCACTTCGTTGATCGACGTATTCAGCACGTAGGGGAAATCATACTGCCCTTTGCTGGCCGGGCGCGAATGCAGATCGTTGACGATAAAATCCTCTACCCGGTTGTTGATGGCCATGGTGGAGATACCGGGCTGAATAAAGGTATCCAGCATGTCGAAAACCGAGGCCAACAGCTCACCTGCGCGGCGCTGTCTGGCCAGCTCATCCGCGGTCTTAATGGGAATTGATAGCATTGATCACCTCCAGCAACCGGTCAGAGCCGGACTTGAGCATCAGCAGCTTAATTTGCTGATGGTTAAGTTCGGGATAGAGCTCGCTCATCATACCCAGACGGATCCAGTACTCCGCCTGCGCGTTGACCGAACGCGACATCGCCTTGCTGGCGTCACGAATATCGTCGTGCAGCAGGTCGGAAATTTTTACAATGCCCATTTATACGTACCGTAACAATTTATATATGTTTCGCATATTACGCCTCCCCGCTCAAGCAGACAACGTTTGCCGTCAGAAAGCAGAAAACGGGGTTGCGGTTTTTGTCGCCCGCGCTACGGCTGGTTAAGGTTCAGAGCCACTATCTGGATGTTCCGAGGTTCAACAACGGTGCCTTTCGTCGTCACAAATGCATTGTGGACGACGTCCCCGCTCTCTTTATCCACCAGCGCAATATGCGGTTCATCATGCAGGATATTTTTATGCCCCCACGCCATCAGGGAAAACAGGATCGGCGCCAGGCTGCGGCTTTTTGGCGTAAGGATATACTCATAACGTTCGCGCACGCCTTCTTCCTGATAAGGCGTTTTGCTCAGTAAACCCAGTTCCGTCATTTTCTTTAACCGGTTTGCCAGCGTCTGCTTAGGCATTTTTGTATGCGAGCGGATCGTTTCAAAGCGCGTCACGCCGTAGAAAGCCTCTCTTAAAATCAACAAAACCCACCGATCTCCCAGGATTTCCGCTGCCGCAGAAAGCCCGCAAAGCTCCGGTAATAGGTAGGCAACTGAATTATTTTTTGACATGTCCGCTTTCGCTCTTTAATCTGAGTATGAATTTTAGACCTAGCTTATCAAGGAGAATACAATGCCCTTCGTCAATGTACAAACCATTAAAGGAATAATGAACCCGGAGCAAAAAAAAGAGCTTTTACGCCGCATGACCGATCTGATTGTCGAAATTGAAGGGAAAGGCGATCCCGAGTTCCGCCGTTCAGTCTGGGTTCGCATTGATGAGCATGAGCCGGAACAGTGGAGTCTGGGCGGCATACAGCCCACGGCTGAAGCGATCGCGGCAAAATTTTCGTCTGCTCAATAGCTCTGCAAGGTAGCGTATTTATCGATTTACGCCTCGCCCTGTCGCCGAAATGCCAGCAGCGAGGCCCGGCTTTCACCACAATGCCGGCAACAAGTCCAGCGTGTCAGCTACCAGCGCCCGCCTGTCGTTGCCTGGCTTCCAGATAGTGACCATCGTTTGGCCGATCCCCTGATTGCCGACTTCGGTGCGCAAGGTTGTGACGTTTTTCCAGCGCGCCGCATTCATGTGCGTCGGCAAGAATCCCCAGCCGCAGCCCTGTTCAAGCAGGCCACGCAGCATCTCCAGGTCGTTGGTGAAGATGGTATGTCCTGAAATTTGCAGACGGCGGGCCACGGGCTCGTCAGTATCCGGGTGCATAATCACCTGCGGCGCCAGCGAAAGTTCCAGCAGGGATAGCGGTTGTTTAGCGCCGGGAAAAAGCGCTTCGGCGGCGTAAAAATCCATCTCGATTGCCCCTAAGGCGCGCCACTCCATAGCGTCTCCCACGCTACGATGGCGCGCCTGGCAGATCCCCAGGTCGGCCTGCCCGCTCGCCAGCAGCTTTTCCGCCTCGTCGCGCGACGCGTTTATCAGACTCAGACGAACGTTGCGCTGGGCCATAGCGCTAATCAACCCCTGCAGCAGCGTTCTGGGAGTAAAGGGATCGTAGACCAGGGTCATGTCCTGCGTGGCGCTGTTCGGCACCGCCCTGGCAAACGCTTCAAACGCTTTCACCTGGCGCATCAGCAGGTGCGCCTGCCGCTGCAGCTGCTCACCTTCCGGCGTCAGGCGCAGGCTTCGCCCTTCGCGCAGGAACAGCGTATACCCCAGGCCATCTTCGAGGAACTCAATTAAATCGCGCAGCGTCGTCCGGTCCTTGCCCAGCTGGCGCGCCGCTTTCGCCAGGCTTTTGCACTCAACCACGGCGGTGAAGGCCTCCAGCTGGGCAAAAGAATATATCAGGCTCGGCATACGGCCCTCCATTCAGTTGTTGTGGGGGATTTTCCCCCATGATGCGTTTTTTATTATAGGCCGCGTTTTTTTAAGCTGAACACCTTCCTGAGCTGAACGAGTAAAAATATGAAAAGCAAAGTGTTTAACCCTGGCCTGCTGTCTGGCGTTGTTATCAGTCTCTGCAGCGTCCTGCTGGCGCCCGCCGCGCATGCCGCCTGTACCGGCACCGAACTCAGCGTCTGTCCCGCCCCCTTTGATGCGCCGCTTCCGGATCCCCACAACATGCTCACCTGGAGCCAGACCGACCGGGTAATCGGCTTTCGTAACGACTACCGCAATTACGCGGGCGATGTGTTTCATCACGGTAATGCCGTGCCGTTGCAGGCCGCGGCGAAACGCTTAACCGACGCAAGCTATCGGGTGAACGGCCAAACCTGGAATCTGCAGGATTACCTGCGGCGCCAGAACGTCAGCGGCATGCTGGTGCTGAAAAATGGCAAAGTGGCCTGGAAATATCTGGCAGAAGGCAATACCGACACCACTCTCTGGACATCGCGCTCGGTGGGCAAATCCGTGGTTGCCACCCTGGTGGGCGTGGCGATTAAACAGGGCAAAATTCACTCGCTCGACGATCTCATCACCGAGTATGAACCCGACCTGAAAGGCACCGCCTGGGACGGTGTGACCCTGAAGCAGCTGATTAGCCACACCTCCGGGGTGGCGTGGAGTGAGGACTACACTAATCCGCAATCGGACTTCGCCCGGCTTACCGAGTGTGAAGCCAGACCCGGCGCCTATGACTGCGTACGTCAGTTGGTGTCCGGCCTGCGCCGCGCGCATCCTGCCGGCGAGAACTGGTCTTACTCCTCCGGCGGCGCATGGCTGCTGGGGGATGTGCTGGAACGCGCCACCGGCATGACGCTGGCGGCATATCTGGAAAAAAGTATCTGGCAACCCTACGGTATGGCGAGCGACGGCGTGTGGCATGCCTACACAAAAGGTGAGCACGATGTGGGCGCACACGGCTTTAACGCCACGTTAGAGGATTGGGGGCGCTTCGGTGAGTTCATTCTGCATAACGGCGTGCTGCCGAACGGCGAGCAGATCTTGCCGGAAAACTGGGTTGCCGAGTCATCACGCTGGACTCGGGCGGCAGACTCGCTGTCCGCGGCGCATCCACACGGTATTTACGGCTACCAGTGGTGGAACAATGAAGTGCCGGCCAATGCGACCAACGTTGAACCTGCGCCGCAGGCATCCCTTCAACATTCGCTGTGGGCGCTGGGCATTTTTGGTCAGATGATAATGGTTAATCAGGCGGAAAATCTGGTCATCGTCCAGTGGTCGACCTGGCCGCAGGCTGAGCCCGCCTTCAGCGCCCAACCGCTGGAAGCTTCGCTGATGTTTAGCGCGATAGCGAAGGCACTGCATTAACGCCGATTTGGCTCCCGTCCGCTCCAGGCCCGAGCGGACGGGAGGCGTGAAGGTTAATCGACTCTACATACCATGGTGGCATGATCCCACCATGCGTTCTCATTAATATTCACCTCAAGAACCGTAAATTGCTCCGCCCGAATCTCGTCCAGCAGGGCCTGGAGCGGTCGCAACGTACGCCAGGGTTTGCCCTCTTTAAGTAAATGATGGCGGATAGGATCGTACGCGAGAATATCCTCGGGATGACGCGGGGTTCCGCACATGGAGCCGATCACCAGTCGTCCTCCGGGTTTCAGTAATCTTCTGACTTCGGCGAAGCAGAGGTGGCGGGCATCATCAATCAGGCAATGCATACAGCTGCCATCAACAATGAGCTCAAACGTCGCATCCTGACACTGATGAATATGGCAGACATCTCCAACAAAAAAATTTGCCGGGAGACCCGCTTGCTGAAAACGATTTTGTGCCCATCGGATCGCGGTTTCGGACCAATCTATCCCCCACACCGAATAGCCTCGTTCCGCAAAATACTGCGCGGCCATCGCGCCATTCCCGCACCCCAGCTCAAGGACAGGCGCGCCGGGTTGGGGGAAATAGTGCTGTAAATGAAGCCAGCTAAAAACGCGCTCCTGCTGTTCTTTGGCCCGGAAATAACCTTCGCCAGCCCAGGCGATAGCGCCATTTGCCAGCAACTGCCGATACTCTTTTTCATAGCGGTTCATAATCAAGACGCCTTTGTCAGCAGCAACGCTCGTCACTTTACGCGCGGTAGAGGCAGGAGAAAAACCAACCGTCAGACACTCTCCGTCATCTCAGGCAGCAATTGTTCAATCACGTCGATAATACTTCTTACCCGCGGTGGGATAAAGCGGGCGTCAGGATAGACCGCATAGAGAACGCGATCGGGTAATCGCCAGGCGGGTAATACCGGTACCAGCCTGCCGGACTGCAAAGCGTGGGCCGCAAGGGGTAACTGCATGCCGCCGATACCGATGCCGGACTCTAGCGCCTGCAGCAGCGCTTCGCTGGTGTTGGCACGGAAGACGGTATTCACTTTCATATCAACCGTTTTATCACCCGAGACCAGCCGCAGCGGCGCGTCCTGCGCGATGCCGCTGAACCGCACGTGCGGGTGGGCGGCCAGCTCGCTGACGGCATGCACCGTTTTAAAACCGGGGGCGGCAAAGAGCGCGGTTTCAATACGCGCCAGCACGCGCGCCGCACTCCCCGGCGGCGGTTCACTGCTCAACCGCAGCGCGACATCCACTCCTTCAGCAACCAGATCGGCAATGCGGTCATCAAGGGAAAGCGTCAGACGCAGTTCGGGGTGCATTTTCTGCAGCGCCAGCAGATGCGGCAAAAAGAGCTGCCCCAGGCCGCTCGGCAGCTGCACGTGCACCCGGCCTTGCCACTGGCGATCGGTTGGCTGTAAGCGCCTTTCCGCTTCATGCATCGCTTCCAGCAAAAGCTGCATATCGCGCCGGTAACTTTCCCCCTGCTCGGTCAGCGCCATCGCCCGCGTGGTTCGGTGCAGCAACACCACCCCAAGCTCCTCCTCAAGCGCCGCGATCTGCTGACTGACGGCGGATTGTTTCATCCCGCACTGGCGGGCTGCCGCTGAAAAGGATCCCGCTTCTACCACGCGCAGGAAGGTGGCAATGGCGTTGAGCTTATTATTCATTTAATGATTCTACTTATAAGTGTCATCAGTTTTACGGGATATGCGTGAAAAAAATAATATACCACACTGCCTCTGTCACCCACCCTGGAGAAGCAACGTGAATAAGATACTGCAACCCAAAATCGCCCTGGTCGCCGGCGCCAGCGGCATTATTGGCAGAGAACTGGTGAAAACGCTGTTACGCAATCGCTGGGAGGTTATCGGCCTCAGCCGCCATGCATCGTCCCACCCGGAAAACATTCCCTTCATTCACGTCGATTTACTGGATGCGCAGCACAGCGCGCAAAAACTGCATTCGCTCAACGGCGTCACCCACATTTTTTACAGCGCATGGGCCAACGCCGGGAACTGGGCGGAAATGGTTGAACCGAACGTCACCATGCTGCGCAACCTGGTCAGCAACATCGAGCAAACCGCACCGCTACGGACGGTAAGCCTGATGCAGGGATACAAAGTGTACGGCGCGCATCTTGGTCCGTTCAAAACCCCGGCGCGTGAAAGCGATCCCGGCGCACCCGGGGCCGAATTTAACGCCGCTCAGCTCACCTGGCTCAGCCATTTCCAGCGCGGAAAAACGTGGCGCTGGAACGCGATCAGGCCGGGCGTGGTCGGCAGCACGGTGCCCGGCAACGCCATGAATCTCGCACTCAGCATCGCGATCTATGCTTCGCTATGTAAAGCGCAGGATCTACCGCTGCGTTTCCCCGGTTCGGAAAAAACCTGGCACAGCATCGTCGATCATACGGACGCCGGGTTGCTGGCTGATGCCACGCTGTGGGCCGCGACCTCGCCAACGGCGCAAAACCAGGCGTTCAACGTCAATAACGGCGACATCTGGCGCTGGTGCGAGCTGTGGCCGCGCATCGCGAGCTGGTTTGAACTGGCATCCGCCCCGCCGGTCAGACTGTCATTTCACCAGCTGTTTGTGGATTACCGCGCGCACTGGCGCGAACTGGCCGGGCAGAGTCTGGTGGAAGCGGACATCTTACGGCTCAGCGACGGTAAATTTGCTGATTTCGTCTTTGGCTGGAACTACGACATGTTTGGCGATGGCAGCAAACTGCGCCGGGCGGGCTTCACTGAAATGCAGGCCACCGACGACATGTTTTTCCGCCTGTTCGCTCAGCTGAGAGCCGCGCGGATTATCCCCTGAAACAGCAGGCTTTAACCGTCAGCCGGCGTCGCGCGAGCAACCCACGATTCAGTTTTTCGCCTCTTCCTCGCGCGCTCTGGTATCCGGGGTAATGATTATTCCAGGACGTAAAAAAGCCGGGTTCTCCCGGCATCATGATTTACCAACCATTTTCTGCGTATAAATACAAAACGTAGTGGATGATATTACTCCAAATTGCAGCATCCTTATGCTTCTGATGATTTCAGAGTACAGATTGAAGAGTCGCAACCGCCGTAAGCAGGATACCGATAACTACCGGATAAAAAACGCAGGAAATCAGGTATTCAGCTACCTTATGGCCTTTGCTTTGTGTATGAATAGTTCTTCCTATACTTATCAGAGAGGCAAAAAAACCGATAGTCGCCACAACGGCTATTAGAGTCAAAATGCAATACAGAGTTAACCCTCCAACCTCTCTTTTTTCAAGGCAACCTAACATCGCCAGCGCCTGCAACAGGCTTAATGCGATCGCCCCAGAGCAGCTTTCACATACCTTTCCATAGATACCAAACACTTCCCAGGCACGTTCGTTAATACGCTTCATAATGAATTCCTTTTATAAAATTAAAAAAATGCGTTTAAGTGTTCACCCGACCCTTCACCCTTTAGAGCAAAAAACAATCAATAGGTGAACAGGTGATTACGTGCCGTTACTCCTGTCACCGGCAGGTTAAGTTTCATGGTTTACCCGCCGGGCTTTTCGCATGGGCGATCTGGCAGGGGATCGGCGTCACTCAATACGTCAGAAAACGCACCATTCTGAGCCTCGACCTGGCGCTGAGATGACGTCCAGAGCGCTGGCGGCCTATGTAGGGATTACCGAGCAAAACCTGTCTTTGCTCAAATCAGGAAAGGTGAAAGGCATCCGCTTCGATACGCTGGCAAAAATCTGCCAGGCGCTGGAGTGCCAGCCAGGCGATATTCTCGCCTGGGAGGCGGATTAACGCCCTTTCTCGATCGTGCAGGCCCACTGCTGGCTCATGCTGCTCTGGCTGGTGGCGATTTGCAGCGACAGGCTGGCGTCAAGGGTATGCGTGACGCTGTATTCAAGCACCACATCATCCAGATCGCGGGCGACGCGCTCAATGCGAAACAGAGCCTGGCCGGGTTCAATATTGAGCAATCCCGCCGTGCGGCTATCGCAGCACACCGGCGTATAGCGTTCCCTGGCGTTGGCCGGCGAGTAGCCGAACGTTTCCCGCAGCTGCTTATACAGCGATCGGCTGCCGTCCACGTGGCTCAGATCGTTATAGATACGGCCATTAAGCCAGGTCAGCACATGGCCAACCGGCCGGTCGCCCTGCACTAACAGCCGCTCCAGACGCATCAGCTGGCAGCCTAAATCCAGCCCCATTTGCTCCGCCACCTGGCGGTCGGCCATGGTCGAAATCAGCGACAGAACTTCCACGGCTATCTCCCCCGGCGGAGCAAAGGTGGTCAGTACGTCCGGGAGGTCGGTGTAGTATTTCTGCAGCGCATCGCGGTTAATAAACGTCCCTTTACCCTGTTCGCGGTACACCATGCCAATACTGGCCAGCGAATCTATCGCCTGTTTAATGGTACCGCGCGCGACCTTAAACTCCCCGGCGAGCAGCAGTTCGCCCGGGAGTTTATCGTCATAGGTAAAAGAGAGGATCCGCTGCAGGATAACGTCTTTTATCCTTAAATAGAGAGGGAGTCCATCCGACTCAAACATACTTGTGCTCCAACTCAGAGGTAGTGTATCTGGCTCCTGTAAGCGCTAAGTATATCCTGATTTATCTCCTGATTACCGTCTATGTTTGCGCTGGCGAGAATGGGCGGCGTGCGCGCATTTTCCAGCATGATTTCGCAAATACGTAATACCAGGCTGTTGGCGATGGTCGCGCCCATGATGGTGGAGAGCGGCGCGGCTTTCTGCGCCATCCCCGGCAGGCTCACCGCCGCATCGCCATACTCGCAGTGGTTATCAATGGTGATATCGGCCACATCCACCAGCAGCTTGCCGCTGGAGTGGCGCGACGTGACGCGCGCCGCCGTCGCCAGGCTGGTAATCGCGATAACCGTTGCGCCGCACGCTTTCGCCGCTAGCGCGACATCAATGGTAATCGCGTTGCGTCCCGACACCGAATGGATCAGCAGCGTATCTTCAGCCCTTAGCGGCGACTGCTCCACCAGTACCCGACCGAGGTGCTCCACATTTTCCACCGCGCTGGTGAGGGTTAACGGCCTGACGTTAAGCATCAGCGCAGGCGTAAAAAGCGGATTGATGATGGCCAGGCCGCCCGCGCGATAGCTCATCTCCTCAGCCAGGATCCCGGCGTGGCTGGCGCCAAAGACGAAGATGTTGCGCTGCCCCATAATGCTGTGGGACATGATTTCCGCCGCCCGGGTGAGTTCATCGGGGCGCTGCTCAAGAAAAGCCAGCTTCTGGCGGATCTGACTGTAGTACTGTTTCAGGGCCTGACTCATAGACTTCCTCCCGATATCAGAACGCCAGCAGGCGGGTCAAAAGATGAATGACTGGCGCGAGGACAAACATATCGCTGTCGCCTGCCCATAGCGCGGTATCCGGGATCGTATTGTCGATAAAGCCGGTGACGCAGAAATACTGCCCCCACGCGACCACGGTCGAGGTGATAAACCCCGCCAGCAGAGCGCCTTTATAGCCTCCGGTAATATTGCCGAAGACCCCCGCCGTACCGGCGTGAAAGAAAATCACAATCATGCTGGGAATAAAAACGTAGCCGGTATAGCGGCCGATCAGGGTCAGCCACAGCAGCGAGCCGACGAAAGCGCCGACGAACCCCAGCACCACCGCGTTTGGCGCAAAGTTAAACAGTATCGGGCAGTCCAGCGCCGGTTTTGCGCCGGGCACCAGCCGCGAGCCGATGCCGTTAAACGCCGGCACCATTTCGCCAATAAACATCCGTACGCCGAGCAGCACGACGGCAATGCCGCCGGTAAACATCAGCGATTGTTTGAGGGCATAGATGTAGAAGCTCAGGTCGCCGGATTGCGCCAGGATCTCCGCCGCTTTCGGCGTACCTTTAATCTGCAGAATAAAGGTGCCAATAAAGAACAGCAGCGCCATGGTCAACGCCGTCACCACGTTGGAGTCGCGCAGGAAACCCAGCTTTTTAGGGACTTTGATATCTTCGGAGCTGATTTTGTTGCGGGCGAAAATCTGGCCAAAAATCGCCCCCAGCAGCGCGACGGAGGCGGAAGTATGCCCCAGCGCCACGTTGTCGTTGCCGGTGATTTTCCGCACCCAGGGCTGAACCAGCGCGGGCTGTAGGGTCCAGTAGAGCCCCATAATCACCGTTAGCATCAGCGTCAGCTGCACCGCTGAAATAGCGGGCTCGGTGTTCACCATCACCCCGGCAAAGATCATCGTCGTCCAGAACATCATATGTCCTGTCAGATAGATGTATTTAAAGCGCGTCAGCCGGGCCAGCAGCAAATTGATGGCGAATCCGCCGGCAATGGCGATGGTCACGCTGCTTCCGTAGCGTTCGCTGAAGCGCGCCTGGCCGATAATATTGGTCAGGTTCATTGAGCTGAGACCGAAAACCTCGGTCCAGATCGGCTGAAATATCAGCAGCGCTGAGACGATAATCCCGGCCCCCGCGCCGATGATCAGAAAGCCCAGAATGCCTTTCAGGGTGCCGGACACAATGTCCGCCAGCGATTTCTTTTGCAGCACCAGTCCCAGCAGCACAATCAGGCCAATTAAGATCGACGCTTCACCAAATATATTGATGGTGATCCAGCGCAGCACGCCAAGAAACTCGCTCATGACGGCTCTCCTGCGGGCAGAATTTTCGCCTGGGTCAGCGCCGCGGTGATTTCGGCGTTATCGATATAGTTGTTCACCACCACCACCGGACAGGACAGATGCTTAAGGTTGTCCACCAGCTCCGCGTTGGTTATCACCACATCGGCGTTGGCCGAAGCGGCGGAAGAGACATCCATATGTTCCACGGAGGCCTGAATCCCGTGCTGTTTTAACACCGCCTCAACGTTCATTTTTAAAATCAGGCTGGAGCCCATACCTAAACCACAGACTGTCAGAATTTTCATCGCTATTCACTCCGTGTTCATCACGCTACAAACGCTGCGAGCCGCTGGCTAACAGCCGATAAAGTTGTTCTGGATCGTTCGAATGCATCAGGGTATGCAGGTTATTTTCATCGCTGAGTACGGTCACGATATGCTGGATAAGGTGGATATGGGCATCGCTGCTGGTTGCCGAAAGCCCCAGCACCACCTGCACCGGGTCGTTTTCCGCATGACCAAACGCCAGCGGTTCACGCAGCCTGACCGCGCTGATCTGCGCTTTCATCGCCCCCTGCTCCGGGCGGGCATGCGGCAGCGCCAGCCCGGGGGCAATGACAAAATAGGGGCCCAGCTCGCGGTAGCTATCGACCATTGCCTGGACGTATTGCGGACTACAGGCTCCCGCGCGGCACAGCGCGTTCCCCGCCTCGCGAATGGCCTCCTCAGGGGTAGCGGCCGGGCAGTCAACGCGTATCGCCTGACGCTCAATCATCGGAGGCTCCTTGGGTTAAGTGATGACGGATAGAGGCAAGCGTGGTCGCCAGCGCCCGCTGGACGAACGCGCGCCCTTTCTCTTCGCTGGCGGCAGTGGGATCGCCCAGCACCGCATAGTCAGAAAACTCGGTCCAGGGTATCGGCTGATAGCGAAAATTGTTCGGGAAAGCCGGATAGTGCGCGCGGGCGTTGGTCATGGTGACGAACTCTGGCGCCAGCGCCAGCATCAGCGAGGTTTCGACCTCATCAGCATGCATATAGCCGGGGTAAGCCACCGCGGTGGTTTGCCATCGTTTTACCTCCTCATCCATCCCCGCCCAGCTATAGCTAAGCAAGGTAATACCCTGCTCTTTTAGCTGCCGGGAGGCCGCTTTCATCGCATCAAAATTGCCGTAATGCGCGTTAATCACCGCCGTGGTGGTGATACCGTAGCTGGCCATGTTTTCCGCCAGCGACACCAGCAGCGACGTCAGCCGTTCATGACCGATATCAATCGCGCCCGCGTGGCCGCGCAGGGACCAGACCTGGCTGTAGGAAACAACCGGCAGGCTCAGGGCGCACTCGCCCAGCTGCTCGTCAAGCAGCGCGCAAAACCGCTCGGCGAGCAGGTTATCGGTATCCAGCGGCAGGTGGTCGCCGTGCGGCTCGACGGCGCCGAGCGGCAATAAGGCGATCCGCGCCTTTTGTAACGCCCGCCGGGCCTCGCTTTCGTTTAAACGATGCAGCTTCATAACATCTCCTCAGGCAAAAGCGAGGTAACGCGCCGGGTTGTCGACAAAGAAATCATGCAGCAGCGCTTCGCCGTCAAACCCGGCTTCCCGGGCCTCGTCAATGAATCTTGGCCGCCAGTCGCTAAGGATAAATTTCAGCCCCAGCCCCCTTTGCCGTAATGCGCGCTCATGGATTTACGGGCAAAATCGCCGCCGATTAAGATCTGCTTTTGATAACCGCGCTGGCAGAGCGCCAGGATGGCCTGGGTACGGATGTGCTCTGGGTGATATTTGATGCGGCTGATACCGTCGAAAGAGAGAAACGCCCCGGTGTTGGCGATCTGACGGTGCAGCCAGGGATCGGGGTTACGATCCATATGAGCAAAACATAAGCGGGAGAGATCCAGCCCCCATTTTTTGAAGAGCTGCGCCTGCTCGAGTCCCATCGTCCCCATTTCCGTATGGCTGTGCATCGGCGCCCCGGTGCGCTGCTGGGCGCGAACGATAACCTCCATGGTTTTTTGTTCCAGAGGGGAAATGGCGTTATAGCCGGTACCGCACTTCACCACGCCGGCCCGATGTTCGGTGCCCTCTATCCCCTCAGTGACCTCGCGACAGACGTGTTCAACCAGTTCATCAACGTCTGAATGTGCAATCCACTCGGCGAAAGTCTGCGCGGAGCCCGGCCGCTTGCTGCTCCATAGAAAACCCTTGTTAAAACCCGCAGTGGCGATAATGTGCAGCTGCTGGCGCTGCGCCATGGCGGCGACGGCTGCGGCCTGACGGCCATAATCCGGCGCGGTGGCGTCGTAGATGGCGTTACCACCCGCCCGGCGGAAGTCGCTTAATTCACGCTCTGAAGCCTGCGGATCGTCGAGTAATAGATCGTCATCCTGACGCTCGGCCCAATAGGGCGGAATACAGTAGATATGGTCGTGGCTGTAGGTGACGCCCAGCTGATTGGCGGAAATATCCCCGTTTAACGTTCGAATGATGCCCATGTTTCTTGCTCCCCGGAACGGATAAGAAGGTGCTTTCAACATAGGCGCGCCCCACTTGACCAGTCAAGTGATCAAGTTCGCATCAGTCATATAAAATTTCTATCTGTGAGGTGGGTAGATATTTAAAACGCGATAACGGCGCACTACGCGGCTGACTTCCAGGAAACAGAAATTATATCTGTAAGAGGATCGTGACGGGGACGGTATAAAGCTTTTTATACTTCAGTGAAAATTACGGCTGACGCTGGCTGCTATAAAGGGAATGGTAAAAATACCTTTCATACCCCTGAACGTTCCCGTAATAAAGCAGTACCTAAAGGTTATGCCAGTGACTTCACGGACAAACAGGATGGGACTGAATTATTTTCCCTTTAACCATCGGATGCTTTCGCTGGATAAAATTCAAAAACGGGATTTAATGAACACGATCAAGGAGCAGTGATGTTCTACAGGAATGAAGTGATCAGTTATTTACAGACGAATAAAATCCTTGCGTTAAAACTCGACCGTGCCTTAACGGGCGTCGAAAAAGCGGTATCAAATCAGATTGAAAGCATAGGCGCAGGCGCGATGCGTATGCTGTATTATACCTCCTGCTTTACTGATGAGTATCAGGATGTATGCCAGCAACAAAAAAACGAAGACCTTCGATTTAAACAAGGTGTTATTTATTTGTTGCGACATGGTAATCTCGTGTACGACTTGCTAAAAATATATTTTGAACAAATATTCAAATTTAAAACTAACGATCAATTGGAATACATTAAAAAAAAGCTTATGGCGGTTAATATCCATATTGCCGCCAGTTCACTGACAAGCGCGGGATTTGCTTTAGCAACAGCATCATTTGTCGCAACAGGCACAAGACTCAGTCTTGAGTTCAGCGCACTGGCAGGGCAAAAAGCAGGTGGGATTGTAGGCGCTATTGCCATATACGGCGTTGTCCAGAAAGCGGTTAATAGTGCACATCGTCTTCACATGACTTATCCTGCTTACTACTCAGCGCTATACGCGAAAGAGCTGGAAATGATGTATTTTCTGATAGAACCCTTGTTTGAACGCGCCGAGGCGTTTAAAGCACAATGGGTATCGGATGATGAAATTGCAGATATCATCAGGAGGATGATCCAATAATTATGATGAATTTGATTAAAAGATTGCTCAGGCGAATATTTAGATCCCTGGTGTCGTATTATGGCCCCGCCGCGCTAACAATAGTATTTGCTTTAATTCAAGGCCTATGGTTTCCGGAGAGTCCTGCCTGGCTTATCCCCGTTTTTTTCTTATTGGTAATTTTTATTTTTTAACGATACGTAACATGGTAATTCCTGAAAATTATTACCCTCCTGAATATATAAGGAAATAGTATGTCTACACCCGCACATTTATGGCTTGAGGATGAAAATGGTTCTCCAATTATGGGTAGCTGTTTAATGCCGCTACGAATGGGATCTATCGAGTTAAAATCCTTCTCCCACGGTATCACTATCCCGGTAGATCCCAGCTGGGGAAAACTGACGGGTACCCGCGTTCACCGCCCTATCACGATAGTAAAAGAATTTGATCAGACAACACCGCTTCTGTATCGCGCAGTCTGCGAAGGCCGAACCATGAAGACGGCGACAATCAAAATGTATCGTATTCTCGAATCAGGTATTGAAGCCGAATATTTCAATATCATTCTGGAAAACGTCAAGTTTACAACGGTTGCACCGTACCTCTCTCCAAACGGTATAAGTAGTACTCATCTTGAAACGCTCGAATTGCGTTATGAGGCGATCACCTGGAAGTATACGGAAGGAAATATTATCTATCGTGATAGCTGGAACGATCGTTGCTGTGCGTGATGACAAAGGGTTTCACAGGAGGTCAAGGCTTCCTGTGAGCCTCACGAGGACATCAACCGCCGGCGGGAAATCTGGTGGATAATTTAGCACCAACACCGTGGCAATGTTCCACCTTAGCGCTCCAACTGGGGGAGAATGTTCAACATAAAAGTGACGTTGTCACATGGGGATTTTTCAAAGAGAATACCGCTGCTCATGGAAAAATCGCTTTCATCACCAAGGAGGTGAATGATTTTATTATTTATAAACAATACGTTATAGAATCCTTCAGTACATTTAATCTCAGACTAATAATCAACATCATTGATTAAAATGTTTAATTGAATGAATCGATAAAAAGAGTATTGTTAAAAACAATGATGAGCGGAGATAAATAAATGTTACGTGATTTTTTGAAGGTAGAAAAAGAGGATCGTCTGGTCGAACAACAGGACGCCAGCAGCGGTAAAGTGAATTCAACGGACGTCACCGAATGGATTATTGTGAATAAAAATGGTGATAAAAAAGGCCGGGTGGCGTTATTCAATCAATTTACCACCCGCCGTTCCTATTGCGTGAATTACCGCATCACCCAGTTTGATAATAGCGGCAAAGTGGTTGTCGACCGGCTGGCGGAATCAATCTGATCCCGGGGAACGTTATCACGCCGGCGTCCCGCGCCTTTAGCCCGGCCCGTCGCTGGCGGCGGCCAGCAGCGGCACAATCAGATCGCTTAACGGCGTGGGGATATGGTGAATACGGCCATATCGCTGAACGACCCCGTTGCGAATATCCCACTCCAGCGGCAGCCCGGCCTCGCGATCCGTCAGTATTGAAGTGCTTAAATCCGGAGGCGCACGGTGAAAACCGGTGAGAATTTCCTGCGGCACGCCGTCGTCCAGGCTGGCGCCTGCGGCGCGCGCCACCGTCAGCCCCTCCTGCAAATAGGCTAAAGCAAGCGCCGTGATATCGTCGCGGGCAAACATCCCTGCCCGCCTCCCCGCCAGCACCATCAGACCGGCGACCGCATTCTGCAGCAGTTTGCGCCACGCAACGGAGAGAAAATCCGCGCTGATATCCACTTCACAGCGCGTGTCCCGTAGCGCGTGCCGCACCCGCTCGGCCCCCTCAACATCCGGCAGCGTCAGGCGCGGTTTCGCCCGCAGCCAGACTGACGCTTCAGGTTCACGCTGCGCGGGGAACCAGACGACCGATGGCAGCACAGCCGCTTCCGCCACGTACGGCGCGAACAGCGTTTTTTGTTCAACGCCGTTTTGGAGCACGCAGACTGCCGTTCGATCGTGACACAGCGCTTGCAGCCACGGTTCAATAGCCGCAATTTGTGTCGCTTTTACCGCCACAAATACCAGGTCGTACGGCGCGGCGACCGAGGCCGGTTCCGTCAAGACCGGCCCCGGCACCACAATATTTCCGCCATCAAAACGCAGCGACAGCTGCGGGTGCGCGCGGCGGCCGCATACCAGAGGCGTACGGCCAACCTCGTGCAGCGCCGCGGCGATGGTGGTACCAATTGCGCCCGGACCGATCAGCGCAACGGTGGGTTCTTCAACTGTCATCTATGCCTCCAGGCCGCTTCCGGCCCCTGAGATTTCATTGGTACGTAACATAAACGCGACTTCGTTCGCATTACCATTTTATTCATATGGGTAATCTGAATGTGTGTGTCAGCGTACACACTTTTCACCATCAACAAGGAAGGTACATGTTTCCAGAATACAGAGAGCTGATTTCTCGATTGAAAACCACGCATCCGCGCTTTCAGTCGCTATTCGAAAAACATAATGCACTCGATCACGACATTTCGCGCATAGAAGGAGTCGATGGCAAAGGATACAGTCTCGAGCTTGTACAGATGAAGAAAGAAAAACTTATGTTGAAGGACGAAATGCTCAAAATCCTCCAGCATGAAAGCCTGATGTAAACGATAAGGCCGCCGGATGGCGGCCTTCTTATAGCACCAGGCTACGAGCGAATAAACGCCAGCAGATCGGCGTTAATCACATCGGCGTGCGAGGTATGCATACCGTGCGGAAAGCCGGGATAAATTTTTAGCTGGCTGTTCGGCAGCAGCTTATCCTGCAGTATCGCGGCGTTTTGATAAGGCACAACCTGGTCGTCATCGCCCTGCATCACCAGCACCGGCAGCGTAATGGCTTTTAAATCTTCGGTCTGGTCGGTTTCAGAAAACGCCTTAATCCCCTCATAGTGCGCTTTTGCGCTACCGGTCATGCCCTGCCGCCACCAGTTCTGAATCGTGCCCTGGGACACCTCCGCGCCTTCACGGTTAAAGCCGTAGAACGGCCCGGACGCTACGTCGAGATAAAACTGCGAGCGGTTGGCGGCCAGCGCTTTGCGAAAACCATCAAACACCTCGATTGGCGTACCGCCCGGATTACTCTCCGTTTTTACCATCAATGGCGGAACCGCGCTGATCAGCACCGCTTTGGCCACGCGCCCCTGCGGCTGACCATACTGCGCAACGTAGCGCGCAACCTGCCCACCGCCGGTGGAATGCCCGATATGTACGGCGTTATGCAGATCCAGATGCTCCGCCACCGCTGAGGCATCGGCGGCATAATGCTCCATATCGTGACCGTCACTCACCTGATCTGAACGACCATGACCGCGTCGGTCAATCGCAATCACCCGGAACCCTTCTGCCAGGAAAAACAGCATCTGGTTATCCCAATCATCGGCGCTTAAAGGCCAGCCATGATGGAATACGATCGGCTGCGCCTCCTTCGGGCCCCAGTCTTTAAAGAAGATATTGACGCCGTCTTTGGTTGTCACAAATGCCATGTTACAAACTCCTCTCGTGAGAAAACAAGGCTGCGGGCCTGACGCCTGCAGTGGGTCGGGTCTTAAGGCGGGATGCTATGTCCGGACGATAGCGTCTCGTTAGGTGTGAAAATGACCTGGCTGGAAAAGTGTAGATGATTTTTGTCGATACTGAGCGTTCGCTTTGTATCCGATAAATGGGCTGTAAACAGCCCATTTAAGCATGCAGAAAGGAAAATTTAACGCAGGACGAACTTAATAACGCCGGATGGTTACCGTTTCGGCTCCTGCCTGGTCGAGCGCGACGAGGCCCTCCTCTATCCGCCCGAGGCTTATCAGCCCGGGGGAGTGGCGAAAATCCTCGCGAAAAATGGCCAGATTGCCCCACGGCGCGTAATAGGCGATGTCGCCGCGCCGTGGGGTCATTGAGGCGCCAGAGTCCGCGCGGCGCAGTTTCGTCGGCAGCCAGGCGATTTTTTCCGTGGAACCATAATCCTCGAGCTTCACCGTCATCGGCAGCTGCGCCAGGAACTCATTAGCCGCTGCGCTCTCATCCAGCGAGCCGACAACCGTGGCGCCATTGAACTCAAACTGAATCTTCACCGCGTTCTCCCGCCCGGCGGCAAATGCCGCCCCCGTCGTAGCAATAAAAATCAATAACGTGACGCTAAGAGAGTTGAACATCCGCTCACCCTGCCAGGCCACGAGCGCGCAGGACTTCACTCACCACCGCTACCGCCGAAAAGGCATTTGGCCAGCCGGCATAGAAAGCGGCATGCGCAACGATCTCCCCCGCCTCTTGTGCGGTGAGGCCGTTATCCATCGCCCGGTTAAGGTGGTAGCCAATTTGCGCGCTTTGCCCGGCGGCAATCAACGCGCTGACCGTGACCAGGCTGCGGTCGCGCGGCTTCAGCCCCGGTCGCTGCCACAGGTCAAGAAACAGCGGTTGAGTCGTAAACTTCACCAGTCCAGGAGAAATCGCGCCGAAGTTCTGTTCTACGGTTGTTGAACGCTGGTTCTCCGCCGCCTGATTAAGAGGGAGCAGCTCCGGGGAGGCAGCAGCCAGCTGCTCGCGGCCAATGCCGCGCGCGACAAAAATATCTTTCGTCACCGCAACGGCGGCCATCGCGTTGGGCCAGCCGGAATAAAAAGCCAGATGCGTGACGATCTCTGAGATTTCAGCCGCCGTGACGTCGTTATCCAGAGCAACTTCAACGTTATGTTTTAGCTCCGCCGGCTGATTACGGGCGATAAGAATCGCCACGGTCACGATGCTGCGGTCGCGACGCGAGAGTTCTGTTCTCTGCCAGAGATCCCCTATCAGCACCTCGCTGCCGAAACGGGCAAGCGCCGGCGCGACGGTTTGAATATCCTCAGCGGACAATACGGATGGACTACGTGGAGCCATTTTTTCACCTCTTTTTTCTTCTGCCAGGGCTGGCGCGCCCAGCATTAACGACATTGCAGCTACGGCAATAAAAGCTTTCATTGTGAACACCTTCCCGGCACGTTAATTCTTCAGCCTTTCCACCAGTTGACGCTGGTATTCAGGCAGTTGATCGCGGCTGGCGCGCTGAAAAACCAGCGGAGGCAGCCAGGTCATTCCCGCATGCAGCGCGCTGGCCTTCATTGGCGTAAAGACGTCGGCCAGGCTGACGCCCGTTCGCCCGGTCTCGCCGTATGTCGCGTCACCGCCTGCGGCCGTCGTGACAATCAGCATCTCTTTGCCCTGCCATACTCCCGGCCCTACGCTGCCCCAGGTATCGTTCAGCCAGGCCTTCATCATCGGAGTGATGTTGAACCAGTGGGTCGGGAAGATAAAAACGATGCGCGAGTGTTCCCGCATGAGCCGTCGCTCTTCATCGGCATTGATATTTCGGGTGTCAAAACCGTAAAGCGCCTCGAGATTGCGTACGGTCACGCCGGGTACGCTTTGCGCTGCGGCCTCAAGACCTTTGGTCATGACCGATTGCTCGGGATACGGATGAGAGACGATAACCAGCGTGTTAGCCTCTGCCGCGCGGCTGGTAGAGGTAAAGCTAAACAGAAATGCGGTGACGGCCAAAAGCCAGAACAGACCGGGAATACAGCGGTGCGAATAGTTCATCAAGCTCTCCTTCTCTTTTGCCACAGGGTAAGGCGCGGAATAAGAAGGAGCCAGCCCTCGCTATCGAATGGGGCTGTGAGTTATTTTCATCAATCGGGCTACAGACCGAGCGGCTTCATTTCCCGCACAAGGGAGATTAACAGGCGCAGCCCGGTGGGAACCTGATGACGGCTGGAGTAATAGATATAGAATCCCGGTCCGTATGAGGCCCAGTCGGTCAGCACCAGACGCAGGCGCCCTGCGCTGACGTGCTCTGCTATCAGCGGTTCCGGCAGGTACATCAGGCCAAACCCCTGCAGAATGGCCACCACGCCCGTCTCGGCCAGATCGACCGTTAACAGCGGCGGTACTTTGACGGTGAGCTGCTCTTCGCCACGTTCAAACTCCCATTTATAAATGCGGTTGTTTCCCAGACGATTGCTGACGCAGCGGTGCTGTTGAAGATCGTGAGGATGCCGGGGCTCGCCAAAGCGGGCAAGATATTCCGGGGATGCGGCGACCACCCAGCGCACATCGGCGGACAGCCGCTGCGCCACCATATCTTCAGGCACGGTTCCGCCATAGCGGATCCCTGCGTCAAACCGCGCTTCCGTTACATCAACAATGCGGTTGCTGGCCACGATGTCCAGCTCAATATCGGGGTAACGTTCAGCAAAAACAGACAGGACCGGGGCCAGCAGCAGCGTGGCCGCCTCGACGGCGACGTTGAGCCGAATATGTCCCGCAGGCGAGTCGCGAAACTGGTTGAGCTGTTCAATCGCGACATCGATTGAAGCGAGCGGCTCGCTTACCGTGCTGGCCAGACTCTCGCCTGCCGCCGTCAGGGAAACGCTTTTGGTCGTGCGGTTCAGCAGACGCACGCCCAGCCGCGCCTCAAATCCCTTGATCGCGTGGCTCAGCGTCGATGCGCTCACCCCAAGTTCAACGGCAGCTTTACTAAAACTCTGATGGCGGGCTATGGCGAAAAAATAGACAAGATCGGCCATGTCGGCACGGGTTACATTCATACGGTCTCGCTAACTGGATAGACTTTAAGCTGAAAAAACAACGTTACTTTGATGTGATGGCGTATCGTGACGTTGATCCGACCAGGAAAATCAAAGACCTGGATGCACGAGCAATCTTCCGGGCGGTATGTTTATACTACAGGCGTCAGCCTTGATAAACTGACCTTCCGACCGGAGATAAACCCATTTTATCCGCCAGAGGCGCATGTATGTTACCTGATTGCGATAAAGCCATCGTCCTGCTGCATGAAATCTACGGCATCAACGCGCATATTCAGCGATCCGCCGCGACCTGGCGCAGCCGCGGCTTCGATGCGTACACGCCAGCGCTTTTCCCTCACTCTGCGCCGTTCGCCTATGAGCAGCAGGAGCAGGCCTGGCGCCACTTTTCCGATAATGTCGGATTTGATACCGCCGCCATCGTGTCGCTGCTGGCCGAGCTAAGAGCGAAATACGGCACGCTAATCCTTATCGGCTACAGCGTAGGCGCCACCTTAGCCTGGCTGGCCGCCAGAAGCGGACTCTGCGACGGTGCGGTTTGCCACTACGGTTCACGGATCCGCCAGTACTGCGATGCGGCGCCTCCGTGCCCAACGCAGGTGATTCTCGCCCGCCATGAGCCGGCGTTCGATCCCCGCGCCCTGCAAAACGAGCTGGAGAAATATCCCTCCGTGACCTGCCGGATGTTCAATGCGCAGCACGGCTTTTGCGATGCCGACAGTCCGGCGTGGGATGCGCGCCTTGCGCAGCAGGCGGACGAAGACACGCTGCGGTTTTTAACACTTATTCAGCAAAGACAGGAGGCCTGATGCATCAGATATTTCAATGGATTAACGAACCCGCGACATGGTCGGAAGAGGACGGCGAACTGCGCGTCGTCACCGACGCGCAAACCGACTTCTGGCGCGAAACCTGGTACGGGTTTGAGCGTTTTTCCGGGCATATCTACGCCACGGAAGCCGCGGGGGATTTCACCTTTCAGGTAAGGGTGCGAGCAGATTTCAGTACGCTGTATGACCAGGCAGGGATCATGTTAATGCAGGACGCCAGGCGCTGGATTAAGGCCGGTATCGAGTACAACGACGGCGCGCCCGCTATCGGTAGCGTACTGACGCAGGGAACATCAGACTGGGCAACCGGTATTTTCCCGGGCGATCCCGGTGAGTTCTGGCTGCGTCTGACCCGCCGCGGAGAAGCGCTGCGCCTGCAGTATTCAACGGATGGTCAACTGTGGCCGCTGCTGCGGCTGTGCCCTTTTCCGGGTGGCGCGGCGAAGGTCGGCATCATGTGCTGCACGCCGCAGCGCAGCGGCCTGCGGGTTACTTTCGACCAGATATCACTGCTGCCGCCGAATGATAAAGATTTGCACGATCTGAGCTGAGCAGCCGGCTCACGCGCGGGCAAAATCGCTGAAGAATCGCGACGGAGGTATGATTTCTGGCTCCTCGGGCTGCCCGCGCTCGCGCCTTGCTGCTAGATTGGCAGCAGCAACCTTCAGGCGAAAAATGAGGAGGAGTTATGTTTTCCTACATCATGCTCGGCACTAACGATCTGCCGCGCGCGATTCGTTTTTACGACCCGTTGATGGAGATGCTGGGGCAGCCCCGGAGCGGCCGCAGCGAGCAAGGCGCATCGTGGGGGACATTCAGCGGAAACCGCACTATCGGGCTGTGCGTTGGCAAACCGTTCAACCAGCAGCAGGCAACAGCGGGCAACGGCGCTATGGTGGCCCTGAACGCACGTTCGGTTGAGCATATTCAGCAGCTGCATCAGCTGGCGCTACGCCTGGGAGGAAGTGATGAAGGCGCCCCAGGACACCGCCCGCAGTACGGTGAAGGTTTCCACAGCGCCTACGTCAGAGATCCGGACGGCAATAAGCTGGCGTTTGTTTATTACGCAAACGCAGACTAAGCCCCACGCCGGAAAGTTAATGCAGGGTTAGCGCATGGCGAAACCCTGCGCAACAACCCTGGCAACTCTCAATATAGCGACGGATGCTCTCAGCCAGATGATTCGATTTCGGCAAATGGCCATGCTTGTCTGCATCAGCCTTCCGTAAACATTCCCGACCTGAACGTCTCCCTCATGGCTTCGATCTCTTCCTGACGGGCCGCCTTTAAGGCAGACAGCATATTGCAGGTAAAATCCACAAAGCCAACGCCGTTGGCGGTCACCAGGTTGCCGTCGCGAACCGAAGGCACGTTTCTGTACCGCGCGGCGCCGCTGTAGGCTGACCCCGCCCGGCTCTGCAGGTAGGCCAGCCCGTTCGAGGTGTGGTCGACATCATCGAGAAAGCCATGTGCGCCAAGGAATGCCGAAGCGTCGCATATCGCGCCTACCACGATCTGCCGGGCCTGCGCTTGTTCTACCAAAGGTACAACCCGCCGGGCCTCCTCTCCCCACCAGTTCATTCCGCCCACCAGCACCAGCGCGGCGTAATCATCGGGTATCGTCTCGAAGGTATAATCCGGCAGGCAGCGCACCCCGCCAATTGACCTCACCGGCCCCTCATCGGCAGCCACGGTCCTGACTTCGTATCGCGGTTCCCATACGCCAAAACCGCGGCGCAGCCCCGGTGCCAGCAGCGCGAACTCCCAGTCGGCGTACTCCTGGATGAGGACAAACAGCACTTCTTTACGCGTATCCATAGACATCGCACTCTCCTTTTATTAACAGAATTTGCCGTCGCAGCATCCGGGTACCGATGGACACTATCGCCGTACTGCCGCCAAAAACTGTATAAATTCACAGTATAAAAGGCAAGGCTATTTTGCCCCTTGCGGCAACCCGAATCGATTTTTGCGAGTCAGCTCCCCGGATAGAAAACTATCCGGGGCAATGGCTATCGTCTCCCGCGCGCTAAGCCCGCGTTTAATGAAATAGGCCTGCGCGCCAGGAGAACCTCCCTCGTGATGTACAGCGTATATCCCTCCGGCCGCAGCCTGGGCGCCCGCAGTTCTTTTAGCGTAATACCGACGATATCTCCCGATTGAAGACGTTGACGGATCGCGCTACCGCTAAGCCGCAGCGCTCGTCTCAGGACCGACAGCAGGCTGGTCTGAAAGGCGCGCGTGACCCTGACATCCACCCTCACCTGAGAAGCGCGAACAAGGTTGATGCGCCAGCTTTCCTGAACCACAAAGTCAGGCGTACCCGATAGCGCCGCGCGATTACGCCGCAGAACGACCGGATCGTGAGAGTAAGCCTCGACGGCAGATTTGTCGTTAGCGATAAGTCGCGCGTAGAGCTGCGGATTGATTTTGCTGACGGGCAAACGCGAGAACAGGCTGATGTTCCAGGTATACGCGCAGCGCACGCACTTATAGATACTCCAGACATCGAGCACTTTCTTTTGCGAGTTGACCCGGAAGGCGCCGGATGGGGTGAAATCCTGCTGCCCATGACAGGCGGGGCAGCGCTTGCTAATCAGCTGATAGCCAACTGGCCTGACGTTCCATGTAATTTTCATGGTGAACCTTTTTTTAACCCATACAAAAGCGGATCCGTCGAAAACGGACCGTGATTTTTGCGATGTGAAAAATATTTAGAGAATACTTTTCAGTGGGTTAAAAAAAGATTTCCAACGCGACGACCCTGTCTGACCGTGAATGAATGCGTTCAAGAGTAGCAAAGCGGCAAGCGGGCTAAATATGCATTAAATCAATAAATACATTGAAATCATTCACAAACGACGTTGTTTACCTTCTGTTCACAAAACGAGAAGCGGCTCACTGATCAAACAAACCTAAACGTTTATGTTTAGTCTCATAAACGTTTAGGTCAAGGAAATAGCCGTCTGTATCGCGGGTAATTTCATAAATGCAGAGAGCGAAATATGCGTAAAGCAACGATGCGGGATGTAAGTGAAGCGACGGGATTTTCTATGTTTACCGTTTCACGCGCGCTAAACGGTGGCGATGGCGTTGCTGACGACAGCCGGGAGCTGATTTTAAAAGTGGCGCGAGAACTCGGCTACGTACCTAACCGCGCGGCCCAGGCGCTACGCCGCTCAAGCAGAGACTCGGTGGCGGTGATTACCGCCCATGCCTCGAACTCTTACTACCTCAACCTGATGTCCGGTATTCAGCAGATGCTGCAGCCGTCGCAGTGGACCGTAGTGCTTGGCGATATCGCGGTCAACGGTACCTACGACCGCGCGCAGGAAGATCGCATGATTAACCGCCTGATCGAGTCGCGAATGGCCGGGATCATTTCGACGGTGACGCTTCAGCCGGAAAGCCTGAGCCTGCTGGCGAAATGGGATATTCCGGTCGTCTTCGTTGACTCACCTCCCCGCGGCGAACACAACTTTCCCAGCGTCACGACCGACAATTATCAGGCCAGCCTGCTGGTGGGGAACCATCTGGCGCAGCACGGCTATAAAAGCTGGCTGCTCCTCATCTACCCGGACCGCTGGACCACGCGTTTTGAACGCGAGCGCGGTATTCGCGAGGCCGCAGAGCGCTGCGGCGCAACGCTTGAAGTTGTCGAAACGGAGAACGACGCGCAGTCGGCTGCGGACACCCTGAGCCGATACCTGGACCGCCAGACATCGCTGCCGGACGCGCTTATTGCCGGTAACAACCCTATTCTGCTGGGTTCACTTAAACAGCTTCAGCAGCGCCAGATAGCCATCCCCAACGATATGGCGCTTATCGCCTACGATGAATTCGACTGGGCGCCGCTATTAAATCCGCCGCTAACGGTGCTCAATGAAAACAGCGAAGAGATTGGCAGGCAGTCGGCTGAAATGCTTATCCAGTTAATTAATCCGGAAGGAAAAGGAGAAATTAATACCCAGCGTAAAGTTCCCGCCGAACTGGTTATTCGCCAGTCCTGCGGCTGTAGAAAATGAATAACTATTAAAAAGATTGCTGACAACGTATCGCCCGGACGGCATTGCCCGGCGGCGCTTCCCCTGCACGGGCCGACAGAAATGGTGCTTGCGGTTTTCGTCGGCCGGGTAAGGCGCCACCCGACAAAAAAGCGGGCTACTGCGTGCTATACGCGCTCATCATTTTAGCGATGTAAATAACGGCTGAATTTCAGTCGCTACCGAAAAACAACATCAGGGGATTATTTCTGAGGCTTCCCCACACCTGGCCGTACCTTATACCACACGATAATGAAAGGAGCAGAATATGACCAAACTTCGCAAAGCATGGCTGGCTGTCGCGGTTAGCGCGGTAATCACCACCATGACAGGGTTTATTCCCGCAGCCAGCGCCGCGCCGCAGGATGGCAAAAAAATCTCCCGCATCGGCTTAATGGTGCAGGACATGTCCAACCCCTTCTTCTCGGCAATGGAAAGGAACGCTAAGCAGGCCGCGGCGCAAATCGGCGCAACCCTTAACGTACAGGATGCACAGGTCGATCTGGCAAACCAGAACACGCAGATTGACGCGTTTATTCAGCAGAAAGTGGATCTCATCATTATTTCCGCCGTCGATGAATCCGGGATCGAGCCGGCCATTCAGCGGGCAAAAGCCGCCGGAATTATCGTTATCGCAGTCGATACGCCCGCGAAAGGCGCAGACGCGGCGATCATGACCAACGCCATCCAGGCCGGGGAAACCTCCTGCGAATACCTGTTCAGCCAGATGGGCGGCAAAGGCAAAGTGCTGCTGGTGGATGGCACGCCGATTCAGACCATTATCGACCGCATCAAAGGCTGTAAAAACGTCGCGCAAAAATACCCGGATATCAAAATCGTCGGCCAGCAGGCATCGCGCAACGACCGCGCTTCCGGCCTGATGGTGACCACCGACATGCTCACAGCCAATCCGGACGTCGCCGGTATTTTCGGCATGAACGATCCTTCCGCGCTCGGTGCGGTACTGGCCGTTGAACAGGCGGGCAAAGCGGGCGCGATCAAAGTTACCGGCGTCGACGGTAGCCCGGAAGCGGTTGAAGAACTTAAGCGCAGCGGCTCGCCGTTTATCGGTACCGCAACGCAAAATCCGGGCGAAATGGTGCGCCAGGCCATCACGCTTGCTCAGGATATGGTCGACGGCAAACCGATCGCCTCTCATACCGTCCTGATCCCCAGCGTACTGGTCACCCGCGATAACGTCGACAGCTATCCGGGCTGGTAATCACTTCGTCACTTTAAGAGGCAAAAACGGGATGACGCTCAGGTTCATCCCGGAGGGCAAAGACAATGGCCGATACAACATCACCTCCCTTGCTCAGGCTGGAAGGGATTTCAAAACGCTACGGCGCGACCCTGGCGCTGAACAACGTACGCTTTGATTTATTCGCCGGAGAGGTCCATGCCCTGATGGGGGAAAACGGCGCGGGCAAATCCACGCTGATGAAGATCCTCTCCGGTAACGAGCAGCGCGATAGCGGCGTTATTTTTATCGACGGGCAGGAGATTGATATTCGCACGCCCAGGGATGCCCGCAAATATGGCATCGCCATTATCCACCAGGAGCTGAATACGGTTCCCGATATGACGGTGGCGGAAAACCTGTTTCTCGGCCAGGAACCGACCGCTTTCGCCGGTATTCTCGATCGCAAACGGATGCACCGGGAGGCCCGGGAGAAGCTGGACCGGATTAACGCGGACATCGACCCGCAGGCGCCGCTCGGCTCGTTGAGTATCGGGCGTCAGCAAATGGTCGAGATCGCCCGCGCCGTCAGCGAAAACGCCAAAGTGCTGGTGCTTGATGAGCCGACCGCCGCCCTGTCGCGGGCGGAGACTCTCCAGCTATACCGGCTGATCGAGCAGATGCGTCAGGATGGCGTCGGGATGGTCTATATCTCGCACCGCATGGAAGAGGTATGGCAGCTGGCAAACCGGGTCACGGTCTTCAGGGACGGCACGTGGATCGGCACGGAAATCCTCGGCAACGTCTCAACCACCGATATCGTCCGCATGATGGTCGGCCGGCAAATCGTCGATCTCTATCAGCACGAGCCGCGTGCGCCCGGCAAGGTACTGCTGGAAGTCAGGGACCTGGCAGGCAGTGCGACCGGCCCGGTCTCCTTTGAGGTCAACGCGGGCGAAGTGGTCAGCATGTCCGGTCTGGTGGGCTCCGGGCGAACCGAAGTCGCTCGCCTGCTCTTCGGCGCCGACCCGCGCACCCGGGGAAGCGTGCGCATTGACGGCCGGACGAGCAATCCGGTAGACCCCACCGCCGCTATCGCCGACGGTATCGGGATGGTGACCGAAGACCGCAAAACTCAGGGACTGTTTCTCGGGCATTCGGTTGAGCACAACATTGATATCAGCTCGCTGGATAACTTTGTCGCCGGCGGCGTGGTGAAACGCAAGACGATTCGCGCCGCCGTCCTTGAGCAGATGCGCAGGCTGCGGCTGCGGGAAAATGCGGTTGAACTGCCCGTCAGCGCCCTGTCCGGCGGAAACCAGCAGAAAGCGGCGCTGGCGCGCTGGCTGCTGCGCGATTCGAGGCTGCTTATTCTCGATGAACCGACCCGCGGCGTGGATATCGGCGCCAAAAGGGAAATCTACGAACTGATCGACAAGCTCGCCCGCGCCGGGAAAGCCATTCTGGTGATCTCCTCCGATTTACCGGAGGCCATCGGCATTAGCGACCGCGTGCTGGTCATGCGCGGCGGGCGAATCGTTCATCAGTTACCCTCGTTTTCAGCCACGGAAGAAGAAGTGATGCTGCACGCAACAGGAACCTTTACCAGTCAATCCGGAGAATGCCATGGACAACAATAAACCTGTGACGGAACTGCCGGTCAAAGCGCCGTTTGATTTTGCGAAATGGTGGGATCGGGTGGGGATCTTAATCGTTCTGCTGGTGCTGCTGATCCTGATGTCCACCTTCGCGCCAAACTTTAACCGCGTCGATAATCTGCTGAATATCGCCCGCTCGATTTCCGTCAACGCTATTCTGGCGGCGGGCATGACCTTCGTCATTTTAACCAGCGGCATTGATTTATCCGTCGGGTCAATCGTCGCCGTTTCCGGCGTAGTCTCAGTGGTCGCGGCGATGGCCGGGCTCCCTGCGCCGCTGGCGATTCTGGCCGGCGTTGGCGTGGGCGCACTGTGCGGTCTGCTTAACGGCGTGCTCACCGCCTATCTCGCTCTCGCGCCCTTTATCGTCACTCTCGGCACGATGACCTTCCTGCGCGGTATGGCCTACACCATTACCGAAGGGCAGCCTATTGTGTCGAGCAGCCTGAGCTTCCGCGAGCTGGGAAATGGCTATCTTGCCGGTATCCCCGTGCCGGTCATTATTATGCTGATTGTTTATCTGCTGGCGTGGTTCATTCTTGAGCGCACGCGGTTCGGCCGTCATATCTATGCCGTCGGCGGCAACGCCCAGGCCGCGCGCCTGGCCGGCGTACGGGTCAAACGCGTGCTGGCGGCGGTCTACATGATTGCCGGCGTCTGCGCGGGTCTGGCGGGAATTATCTTCGCCGCCAGGGTGATTTCCGCCCAGCCCACGGCGGGTACGGGATATGAGCTGGACGCCATTGCGGCGGTGGTGCTGGGAGGCACCAGCCTCGCCGGTGGACGCGGGCGGATTATCGGCACCCTGATTGGGTCGATTATTCTTGGCGTACTCAGCACCGGCCTGATTCTGCTGAGCGTGCCCTTTTTCACCCAGCTATTGATTAAAGGCATCGTCATCATTCTTGCCGTGGCGATTGACGGGCTGAAGCAGCATCCGGAGCTGTTTACCTTCTGGCGGAAAAAAGAGATCGCCCGTACCCGCTAGCTTTCCCTGACGCTTTGTTTATCCGCCGCGCTGGCGGCGGGTCTTCGCACGCTTAAATTTTAATGGAGTATACCCTCATGACATATCACATTACGCTGACGGACCCGATGAACGGTACCCGGGATCGCGAACCGATTACGTTTACTCTTCCGGAGAAACTGCAGGAGCCCCTGTGGTGGGCGATTACCGACGAGGATGCGCGGATCCTGTGCCAGCGCCTTGAGCAGGAGTCGTCGGCAAGCCGTACCGCTTTTATCGCGACGGTCAGCTTCAGCGGGACCCTCAAGATGCGGCTTGACCGCCCGCTCACGGCGGCTGAAGTCGGTGAAATCGCCGGTATCCACCGGCTGCCTGGCCGGGAAAAGGACTGTTTTGTCCGTCTCAATACCGGCTGTTTCGATCTGGAAATGTGTCGGGGAACCGCCCAGGGCGTCGGTGCATCCAAGTGGGGGCTGCGCCATTTTCGCGCGCTGCAGGACAACGTCGAGCTGCTTCCTTCCGGAAATAACGCCATTGGCGGGTTTTACGGCCCGTTTTTCACCCCGGAAAATGGGCTGATAAACCCGCCGGAGCATACCCTCGTTGATATTGAGATCCTCGAGGAAGGCCCGGTCTATCATCACTACCGCATGCGCGGCGCGATCCCCGACGGATTATTACCGGAGCTGCGCGGTAAACGTTTCTCCATCGACTGGAAATTTAGCTGGAACACGCCCTGGTTTCAGCGGCGCTACTGCGTAGATGATTTTTCAACGGTGATTAACGGCCGTTCGGTGACCAACAAGATCACCGTCGGCGACGAATTTGAGAGCGGCCCGGGAAAACTGCTGTTCGATCGCTTCGCGGCGTACGGCGGCACCCGCTATCGCGCGGGCGACCCCTATGCCGAAGAGCTGGTCGCCATGGTGGCCAATACCGTCACCACCTCGGAAAACCAGAGCCCGAAATTTACCGAATTCCGCGAACAGCTCGCCGATATGGCCTCCGCCCACTGGGATCTCTACTGGCGGATGTTCTGCCGCTGGGAGAACGTGCTCGATGAGGCGGAGATTCGCGAACGGCTGAGCCAGGTTCGCGCCCGGGCGCATCGCAGAGCCGATCTCACCGAGCGGGAATGGCTGCTGACCGATTCGCCCGTTGACGTTTCCGCCGTCGCGGATGAAACCATCTTTCCCGGGCCAGCCAGTAAAACCGTCGAGTATGATTCAGCGAGCGGCCGGGCGATGATCTGGTGGACCTCCCGCCCCTCCGGCGCGTTTCAGATAGTCCAGCGCCGCCAGTCCGGATGGGTTAACTGGGGCAGCAACGGCGAAAACGAGTGTCCGGAGCTCCCCGTCGGCGTCGATATCAAGACCGCCTGCGGACGTTTTGCCGAAAACTGGATGCAGGTAGCCGATCGGCTGGAAACTCCGCCGGTGGTCGCGGTGAGCCAGGGAGAAAAGCCATGATCCTCTGCTGCGGAGAAGCACTTATCGACATGCTGCCCTGTCAGAGCCGCGAGAATGCCCCCGCCTTTACTCCCTGCGTTGGCGGAGCGGCGTTCAATACCGCCGTCGCCCTGGGTCGCCAGGGGATGGCGGTCGCGCTGTTTTCCGGTTTATCGGACGATTTTATGGGTGACATGCTGCGCCACACGCTTGACGCCTCCGGCGTGGATTATTCGCCCTCAACCCGCGCGCCGCTGCCCACCACCCTCGCCTTCGTCAGGCTGGTAGGCGGTCAGGCCCGCTATACCTTTTACGATGAGAATAGCGCCGGTCGAATGCTGACTGAAAACGACCTGCCGACGCTCGGGGATGACGTCTCCGCCGTTCTGTTCGGCTGCATCAGCCTGATCGCCGAACCGTGCGGCAGCGTTTATGAAGCGCTGATGATAAGGGAAGCGCCGCGTCGGGTGATGTTCCTCGACCCTAATATTCGTGAAATTTTCATCCCGGACCGGCAGAAACACCTGGCGCGCATGAGGCGCATGATTGCGCTGGCGGATATCGTCAAGCTTTCCGATGAGGACCTCGCTTGGTTTGCCGAACCCGGCGAAGAGCATCAGGTGATAGGCCGCTGGCTGGCGCGGGGGCCGAAGCTCATCGTGGTCACCCGCGGCGCTGACGGCGCTGATGCCTGGACCGCTGATTTTCATCTGCATGTGCCCGCTATTCGCGTAGCGGTGGTCGATACCGTCGGCGCGGGCGATACGGTGAATGCCGGTATTCTCGCCAGCCTCTCGCAGGCCGGGCTCCTGGAGAAAGAGAAACTAGTGACACTGTCACGCGAGCAGGTTCGCCAGGCGGTGGATCTGGGGATGCGCGCCGCAGCGGTGACGGTTTCCAGGCCGGGCGCTAACCCGCCCTGGGATCATGAACTCTGAAGACAGCGGACGCCCTGTCAGCAAGCGACAGCCAGATGAGGGTCTGAAACAGCATTTATTGACGGACCCTTATCCTGATTTATTTTGTATATGATTTGAGTCCCAATTATTGAATGAAAGCTAAACCAGCTTCATTTATTCATGGGTTATTGCCGACTAATCCATTAATATCAGCTAATTAGATCGTCATTCAGTTTCTGTCGATCCCGTTAACAGACATCAGGGACAGGACGTCAATAATGAAAAACAATCCATGGTTCGTGCGTTTGCGTAATACCTCTATTCCGCAGCATAAGCTGCGTCCGGCGAAATGGCTGGCGCTGATTGCCCTGCTGCTGGCGCAGTTGACGATAGAGTTTTTACTCTTAGCATAAGCACAATAAAATCGGCTGTTGGTGTTCAAATTCGCAAGCGCCGATAAGATTAAACTCAAGTTTAATTCGTGATAAGCATCTCAGTTTATCAACAACGGCTAGACAGAAAGAACGCAGGCATGCTAGTAATTAATTCAAGCAAGGGAACGGATTTAAATTAAACACCATTTAAACCCTACCCGTCAGGCTGAAAAATTAATTGATAATGGTTTGGATTACTGAACGATTATCAAAAGGGTAAGTGAATCGAAGGCCCTCAGAGACGAAAGTCTCTGAGGGCCTTTTTTGTTTTTTTCTATCTCAGGAGTCAAAAAATGTCTAAAGAACGTCGTCTCTCTCGCATTTTCGCAAAAGATGGTAAATCCGTCACGCTGGCGCTGGATGGCTACTATTTTTCAAGCAAAACAAATGGTATTGATAATACGATAAATCAGCTTCCGGCCCTTGTTGAAAGCGGCCTGGACTGCGCGCTGGTCACTTATGGCATGTTGAAAAATTTCCGCGAAGTTTTCAATTGCGTTCCCGTTGTATTACGCGTCGATAGCACAGTGAATATTTTTGATAATACCGTTCCCGATACGACTCCCGTCTTTTCCATTGAGGATGCGCTGAAAGTGGCTGCGGAAGGCGTAGTGTGTATGACCTTCCCCGGCGCGTTCAATGAAGAGAAAACGCACATCATGGCGATGCAGCTGGCGCAGGCCGCCGATCGCTGGAACGTGCCGCTGATCGTGGAATCCCTGCCGTACGGCTATCCCGTGACCAGCGACGACTCCAACAACCCGGCCGTTATCGCCGCCTCGGCCCGCATCGCCGTTGAGCTGGGGGCTGACGTGATCAAAACCCGCTTTACCGGTACCGAAGATGATCGGCTTATCGTCGAAGCGGCCGGCGTGCCGGTACTCGCGCTGGGCGGCCCGAAAACCGGCATCGACGGTTATTTTAAATTTGTGCAGCACTGTATGCAGGTGGGTGCAAAAGGCGTGGCGGTGGGCCGCAATATTACTCAGGACCCACAGCCGGCAAAAGTAGTAGCAGGTCTGAACGCCATCATCCATGAAAATGCCACAGCGGAAGATGCCTACAGCCTCTACATGGCTAAATAACATCGGATATTAATATGTTCTTAAATAACACCATCATTCCTTCCGTCAGAAAATATAAACATTTTGAACAGGCGCTGGCCTGCGCATCAGAATACGTACTGCTGTCCGAAGCAAATATCGGCAACCTGCAATCGCTGATTGGCAAATGCCATCAGCGCGGCAAAAAAGTGCTTATTCACCTGGAGCTACTGGGCGGTTTTAAACCCGACCAGGCGGGGATCAGTCTGCTCAAAAATTACTACAAGGTTGATGGTGTTATTTCGTCCAATCTCTCGGCCCTACGCTATGCCAAAAAAGAGGGGTTGTTAACTATCTTCCGGGTATTGCTCATCGACTCGCGTTCGCTGGATCACTCCATCGATATTGTTAAGCATAACCCGCCAGATGCTATTGAAATCTTACCTGCTGAATATGCCTGCCAGTGTCTGGAATTGATTAGCCGGAATTTAAAAGGCTTTGACGTGATATTCATCGCCGGAGGCTTTGTAAAGCGGAAATACCTTGTAGATAAAATTTTCCATGCCGGATTTAAAGGCATTACCACCAGCGAACCCGGTTTATGGTAACGCATAAGGAGTCCACGCCAATGAAACAACACTACGTCATGGGCATTGATAACGGCGGCACCGTCACAAAAGCGGCGATTTACGATCGCGCCGGCAACGTGGTGGCCAGCGCGTCGAAGTCTACGCAAATGCTGACCCCGAAGGAATTTCACACCGAGCGAGATATCAACGAACTCTGGGCGGCCAACGTTGAAGTCATTACAACGGCCCTCGCGCAGTCGGGGATCGACGCCAGCCAGATCAAAGGCGTGGCGGTCACCGGCCACGGCAACGGGCTGTATATAGTGGATGAAACGGGCGCCCCGGTGCGCAACGGGATCATTTCCACCGATAGCCGGGCTAAGGGCTGGGTTGAAAAGTGGTACCGCGACCCGACGTTTGTCAGCGACATTTTGCCCAAAACCATGCAGTCCATCTGGGCAGGCCAGCCCGTCGCCCTCCTCGCCTGGCTGAAAGAGAACGAGCCTGAAGCGCTGAACAACGCGCGCTACATATTCATGGTCAAAGATCTGATTCGTTTTTATCTGACCGGCGAAGCCTTTCTCGAACTTACCGATATCTCAGGGACTAACCTGATCAACGTTCGCGACCGTGACTATGATGCCTCGCTGCTGGCCTGGTGGGGGCTCGGCGATCTGCGCGACAAGCTTCCGCCCATTAAACGCTCCACCGATTGCTGCGGCTACATTACCGACGACGTCGCGCAGCTAACCGGTTTGTGTGCCGGCACGCCGGTCTCGGGCGGCGTGTTTGATATCTCGGCGTCATCCGTCGCTTCCGGCATCAATACGCTGGATAAGCTGGCGATTATTACCGGCACCTGGAGCATCAATGAATACGTGACCGACCATCCGGTTATCGACCGGGATCTCTTTATGACCTCGATTTATCCGATTGAGGGCAAATGGCTAATTACCGAGGCCAGCCCCACATCCGCCAGTAATCTGGAGTGGTTTATCAATAACTTTATGGAAGGCGATCGCACCGCCGCGGCGGCGCAGGGATCGTCAGTCTACGATCTGTGCAATGAGCTGGTCTCCACGACAACGCCCGCCGAGAGCCACCTGCTGTTCTTCCCGTTTGTCTTCGGCTCCAACACCATCCCGGACGCCTCCGCGGGGTTTATCGGCCTGAATAGCTTCCATAAAAAAGCGCATTTTCTGCGCGCTATCTACGAGGGGGTCGCCTTCAGCCACCTTTATCACACCGAACGTCTGCGCAACATCAACCCTGATCTAAGCCGCACCATTCGAATTGCGGGCGGCGTCACTAACTCTGCGGTCTGGCTGCAGATATTCGCCGATATTTTCCAGTCCACTCTGGAGATTGTCGACGTGAAAGAGCACGGCACCCTGGGCACCGCGATGACCGCCGCGGTCATGGTTGGCTGGTTTGATGATGTCTTTGCCGCCTCAAATGAGATGGTTCACGTTTCGCGAACGGTCACGCCGAACCCGGACAATAACAAGGTCTATCAGGATAAGTATCAGCTCTACAAAAATCTGCTATCGGAAATGCAGTCTCCGTGGAAAAGCTGCAGTAACTACATTACGCATTAAGCGAGGAAAGTATGGATCTGAATTTACACCACCGCACGGCTATCGTCACCGGCGGCGCAACGGGACTGGGCAAAGAGTTTGTCCTTTCCCTCGCCAGAGAAGGGGTCAACATCTGCTTCACCTATATGCGTGATGAGGAGCGCCCGGAGCAGTTGATCGATACGGTAAAAAATAGCGCCAGCGTCGAGATTATTGCGGTGAAAACCGATCTTTCCGATGAGCAAAGCCGGGAGAATCTGTTCGCGACCTGCATTGAGCGGCTGGGGAACGCCGATATTCTGGTCAACAATGCCGGGATCTGGCTAAGCGGCTACGTCACTGAAATCACCCAGCAGGAGTGGGACAGCGTGATGAACGTCAACCTGAAGGCGGTTTTCCACCTGAGCCAGATGTTTGTCAACCACTGCCTGGCGAAAGATCGGGCCGGCAGCATTCTGAATATCACTTCTCAGGCGGCCTTCCACGGTTCGACCACCGGTCATGCACATTACGCGGCCAGTAAAGCGGGCCTGGTGGCATTTTCTATCTCGCTGGCGCGCGAGGTGGCGAAACAGAAAATCAATGTCAACAACATCGCCGTCGGCATTATGGATACCGCGATGATCCGTAAAAACATTGAGCAGAATCCTGACTATTACGTCAGCCGTATTCCGGTGGGCCGGGTAGCCCAGCCGCACGAAATTGCCGACATCGGCGTCTTCATGGTCTCTCCGAAAACCAGCTATATGACGGGAGCGACTCTGGATGTCACCGGCGGTATGTTGATGCGTTAATTTATGGAGAATCATTATGAAATGTCTGGCAATTGCCGATCTGTTTATCAATGCAGCGATGATGGACGCGGGTCTGAAAGCGCTGAAAGATAAAGGTATTACAGTGGAAGTGCGCGAATGGTCGCACGAGTCGATTGAAAAACTGCAGGAGGATAATTTACTGGTTGAACAGCAAGGCTCCGAAGCGGTGGCGCTGCCTGCCGCCCTGCTTCAGGGCGCTGAAGAGGTTGAGATCCTGATCGTCCAGTTCGCCCCGGTCAACGCGGCGGTATTCGACAAGCTGCCAAAGCTTAAATACGTTGGCGTGCTGCGCGGCGGCATTGAAAACGTTAATCAGGCGGAGGCCAAAGCGCGCGGAGTTGAGGTAATGAACACGCCAGGACGTAATGCCCGCAGCGTGGCGGAGTTTACCGTCGGCATGATTCTGGCGGAAATGCGCAACATCGCCCGCTCGCACGATGCGCTGCGCGATAAGTTCTGGCGCAAAGAGAGTCCTAACCACCGGGCCATTCCTGAACTGGGCGGCAAAGTGGTGGGTCTGGTCGGGCTGGGGCATATCGCTCAGCTGGTGGCCGGCTTCCTGCGCGGTTTCGGCAGCGAGATTATCTTTTACGATAAGTACGTCCCCGGCCATGACAGCTATGAAAAGGTGGATTCTCTCGATGAGCTGGTTCGCCGTGCGGATGTGATTTCGCTGCATGCCCGCATGACCCCGGAAACGGAAAACCTGATTAACGCGCATCATTTTGAATTAATGAAGGAGAGCGCCATTATCGTCAATACCGCACGCTCCGGCTTAATTAATGAAGGCGATCTGATCGCCGCGCTGCAGGACGGTAAAATCATGGGCGCCGCCCTCGACACTTTTGATGATGAGCCGCTGCCGGAGGATAGCGCGTTTTATTCGCTGAATAACGTCACGATAACGCCGCATATTGCCGGCAGTACTATTGATGCCTTCAGCAATTCGCCGAAGATTTTTTCTAAGATCTTGCTGAAGCAACTCGGTTAAATATTAAAAGAGCCGCGTAAGGTTTTTGCTACGGCCCATTGGGCACGGGTTCGCTCGCGCCCAATTCGGCCGCCTTTTAAGGAAATATTATGGATATTATCAACAGCATTATTAGTCTGGGGGCATCAGTGATGATGCCAGTAATATTCTTTATTATCGCCCTGTGCTTCGGCGTTAAAATTGGCACCGCATTTAAAGCCGGGATGCTGGTCGGTATCGGTTTTGAAGGGGTGGGTCTGGTGATCGGCCTGCTGTTGACCAACCTCGGCCCGGCGTCGCAGGCCATGGTTGAACGCATCGGTCTGCACCTGACGGTGGTCGATACCGGCTGGCCGACCGCCTCCACTATCGGCTGGGGCTCGCCGCTGATGCTGCCAGTGGTCGTGGGATTTATTGTTATCAATATCGCCATGCTGCTGCTTAAATTAACCAAAACGGTAAATATCGATATATTCAACTACTGGATTTTCCTGATTATGGGGTCGGTCGTGTATGCCGGCACCGGTAACTACTGGCTCTCCGTTGGCATTACTTTCGGCATATTTATCTTAACCCTGCTGGCGGCGGATTTAACCGCACCGTATTTGCAAAAAAACTATAATCTTAAAGGGATATCATTCCCCCATCTTACCTGTATAACCTACGTGCCGTTTGGTATTGCCTGTAACTATATTATTGATAAGATCCCGCTGATTAATAAAATTAATTTCGACCCGGAAAGTATTAATAAAAAATTCGGCGTCTTCGGTGAACCGCTGACCCTGGGCTTCGTGCTGGGGCTGCTGCTGGCCTTCCTTGCCGGATACGATGTTGCAGCCGCGGTGTCGCTGGCGATTAAAGTTTCCGCCGCCATGCTGCTGCTGCCGAAAATGATCGAAATTTTAGTGCAGGGTCTGCTTATCGTGCGCGATGCCGCGGAAGCGAAGCTGAAAGCGAAATTTCCCAACCGCGACTTCTATATCGGCATGGATACCGCGCTGCTTATTGGCGAACCCTCGGTGCTGGCGACCGGGCTGCTGCTGATCCCCATGGCGGTGGTGCTGGCGATTATTTTGCCGGGCAACCGCGTGCTGCCGTTTGTCGATCTGGCCTCGCTGATGTTCCTGCTGGCGATGGTGACGCCGTTCTGCAAACGCAATATGTTCCGCATGTTTATCACCGGCACGCTGGTGGTCACCTGTATTTTGTACGTCGGGACGGATATTTCGCGGGAATACACCCAGGCGGCGGTCAACTCTAACATTCCGGTGCCGGAAGGGATGGCGGAAATCACTAATATCGTGGGCGGAGCCACCACCCCGGTGGGCTGGCTGGCGGTGAAATTCGGCGAGTTTTTCAGTACCGCGCCGTAAACTCCCTCTTTTCTCACTCAGCCCGGCGCGGGAAACGGCGTCGGGCTTTTTCGTCTCGCCCTGCGTTCACGTATAAAAAATGCCTGCCAGGAGGGTAAGCTGGCAGGCATGGTTCAATAAAAGGCGTTGTCTTAGAACTGGTAGGTTATGCCCACGGCAACGATGTTATCGGTGCTGATGCTGGCATCTTTGGTGAACCTGGTGTCATCCAGCAGGTTGATTTTGTAGTCCACATAGGTAGACATGTTTTTATTGAAGTAGTAAGTCGCGCCGACATCTACGTATTCAACCAGATCCTGGTCGCCGTAGCGGCCCAGATCTTTGCCTTTTGATTTCAGGTAGGCGATGGACGGACGCAGGCCGAAATCGAACTGATACTGAGCAACCACTTCAAAGTTCTGCGCGGTATTGGCGATATAGCCTTTACCAAACTTCGTCATGTTGCGGGTTTCCGCATAGGTGGTTGCCAGGTAGATGTTATTAGCATCGTACTTCAGACCGGCCGCCCACACTTCCGCTTTTTCGCCACGGGCGTAGAAGTCAGGATTCACGCGACCTTCCCTGACCTGCGCATCGGTGCGATCGGATGCCGCGTAGGCCGCGCCTACGCCAAATCCTTCGTACTCATAGGTCGAGGCCAGACCCCAGCCGTCGCCATGCTGTTTCGCCAGATCGCGACCGTTGCCCTCTTCTTTGCCCTGGTACTGTACGGCGACGTTCAGGCCGTCAACCAAGCCGAAGAAACCGCTGTTACGGTAGGTGGCAACGCCGGTGGTACGCGCGGTGGCGAAGACATCGGTCTGGGTCCAGGTATCGCCGCCGAACTCCGGCAGCATATCGGTCCAGGCGCCGATATCATAGGCGACGCCGTAGTTACGGCCGTAGTCCAGAGAGCCAAATTCGCCAAACTTGAGGCCGGCAAACGCGAGACGCGTTTTGTCGCCGGAGTTGTCGCCTTCAACGTTATTGGCGCTGAAGTTATATTCCCACTGGCCGTAGCCGATCAGCTGGTCGTTGATCTGGGTTTCACCCTTGAAGCCCAAACGGGCATAGGTCTGATCGCCATCTTCTGACTTATCGCTGGAGAAATAATGCAGGCCGGTCACTTTCCCGTAGAGGTCGAGTTTGTTTCCGTCCTTGTTATACACCTCAGCTGCCTGCACGGTTCCTGCAGCAAGAAGTGTAGAGACGGCCACTGTTAGTAATTTTAATTTCATATTATTTCGTCCCTAACTATTAATAAAATATCAAATCTCAGATGCCTTCTGAGCGAGGCTATTATGCGATAATTCGCAAAGAGACTTGAAATTAAAAGTTCCAGTTTTTTAGACCAAATACCATAACTGTGACGACAGCAGCGGTTGTTAATTGATGTACATCAATCATTCACTGCTTGCGTTGGCAAATATTCCGAATCACGCCTTACGCAACCCAGAGATGCAGAAGGTTTGACTAAAATAGATAAATTATCATAAGGAAATTCTAATGATTAGATAAATTAAAGATTGCAATTTGTTAAAAACAATAAAAATCAATCGTTTATAATTTACACAACCAATCATTAATGTTTATTCATAAAGCCACTGATTCCCCTGACCGGCTATTAACAAGTATATTCCGATCCTTCCCCGCAGATAAATTATAGTACCGAAATGACCACATTTCTTTATTGAAGATTCTTTACAAAAACCGTAAAAATTATAGCATAGTGGTTTAAGATGTGTTTAACACTTTCGTGAAAGGGATATCGTCAGCCCTATTTCATGGGATAAGTTTAACTATGAATAAATACTATGAATAAATAGAGCCAGGAGCTTGTCACCAGTTTGATAAGCCGCTGACGCGCCGGGAACGGCTTATCTGTATCGGGGGTAAAGGAAGCTGGCGCGGGGCTGCTCCCCGCGCAATGCCTGGATTACAGGGTAAAACCGCCATCACCCACTTGCGCCCGGGCGTACCACTTCATTAGCTCGGCGGTTCCCGGCGCGTTTTCAGCTGGCGCCCACGGGGCCGCGTCTTGCTCAGAAACCGGCTGGTAACCACCGTATTTAACCTCAAAAATTACGCCGCCTTTATCCATCGACAGCACGGCATGCCAGGTACCCGCCGCCATCTCCAGCACCTTACACTCTTCGCCTAACACCACGCGCTCGGTCACGTTGCCAGCATCATCAAAGGTCAACACCACAAAACGTCCGCTAAGGGATGTCAGCAGTTCAAAAGTGTGCGGGTGGCGGTGAGGCCGAACATAGGTACCCGGCTCCATAGCGACGGCCAGGCGTTGCACCGGATCGCTTAAGTCAGGGTGGAAATTACGATGGGCACGCAAGCGAGGCGAAGCTGCAGCCTGTTCGCTTTGTTGCCGAAGGTCACTCAACGTCATTTGTTTCATATAAGCCTTTATTGTAGTTGGGCAGCTTACGGCAATCAGGTTGTCGTAAGGCTTAATGCTATTTTCAACAGACGATTAGCTTCGCCGCTCGCGGAACACATCGCTGTGCGGATTATAGACGCTGATGCCGCGGTCCCAAAGCGCCAGAAATGACGAGAACAGATCGTGGTGGGGTTCCGTTGTCCCCCGCTCGCCCTTTGAGGCAAGACATGGGATAGATGACATGAAAAAGAGACACTTTGTGAGTGCGCTCCTTAACAGTCGTGGCAGGCGGAAAAATAAGATGAGAGTGCGAAGATAAAGGTATAGTCACGCATGCAGGTGCAGCAATTAATCCGGCGTAAATTTATCGAGCAGCGAAAAAGCGTGTAAATAATTAGACAGCGCCAGTAGCGCATGAAATGAGTTAAAGCCGAACTTCTCAATTAATCTTCTTTTATAGCTGCTGTAGGCCTTGGGCGAAATGCCGAGCAGCTCCGGGTAATCTTTTGCCAGTACGGTAAATTTCATAATAAAAATATACTGAAATTCTCTCTCTGTTAACGTGATGTCCTCTCCCACGGGGATGCCATCAGTCACTCTGGCGATAATACTGGCGATATGTGCGGTGCGCCTTTTGTTTATCAAACAAATAATATTACCTTCAACCCGGAAACAAACAAAATTCTTTTTCATTTCAAAGCTGTTTATCAAAAAATGGAACTGCGCGCAGCTGCTGGATGCGTACTTTGTTAAGCACAAATCGACCAGATTCGCCTTTCTGACCGCTTTTATGTCGTTTATTTTCAGACGTATGGCTTTCTTAAAAAAATGATTATGGCTGAAAATAGTTAACATTCCTTTCCCTCATGAAAGTGCAATCATCCTTTATAGAAATGCGTATAATAGGCGCCATGGGGATATACCCATGAGTGAAGTGGGTGAATTATAAGTTTGTTTAATATTTATTGTCCAGACGAGTGAATTTCAGAAAAATCCCTGCGAAATGTAAACCATGGGATTTTCAATGGCCCGGAGACAGCACTCATCCCCATGCTTACTTTAGGATTTTTCTTACGAGACATCGGTTAAAGAGAAATCAGCAGCATATCACTCTGCGATAAAGATTATATTCAACGAATAAAATTGAAAAATTCAGTTTATCAAAAGATAAAACCATGCACGGGTGTATTGCGCATGAACCGAAGCGCATGCGCGCGCTGACTTCCGGGAATTTGTTTGCCCTTCGTTTAAGTCTGCGCCAGGCAGCGACCCGGTGCCGACTCAGTTTATGAACGGTTTCTGGCCAGTAGAATAATAATGAAGAGTCCGCCGATGCCGGCCGTAATGATCCCGATAGGCAGCTCCTGCGGAGCCAGCAGCGTCCTGCTGACGATATCGCCGCCGCACAGTAGCACCGCGCCCCACAGGCCGCATAAAGGAAGCAACAGCAGATGTTTTACGCCAGAAAAATAGCGGCACATATGCGGCACCATCAGGCCGATAAAGCCAATCACCCCGGTCAGGGCCACCAGCAGCGACGTTGCTAACGCGCAGCAGAAAAACACCTCCATTCGCAGGCGGGTAACGTTGATGCCCAGCGACTGCGCGGTCTGCTCACCGGCCAGTAGGCCATCCAGGGAGCGCCAGCGCAGGAGTATGAATGCGCCGAGAAGCAGCAGACTGAACAGGGCGTAGGGCAAATTATCCCAGCGCGCCAGACCGAGCCCACCCAGCGACCAGAACAGCACCGAGCTGGCGGCCCGCTGGTCGCCCGAGAAAATCAGATAGCTGGTCAGCGCGCCGAATAAAAAGGAGATCGCCAACCCGCAGATCACCAGGTGCTCTGCGCCACGCTGCTTTTTAAAATGAAACAGCAGCATCACCGCCACCGCCGAGCAGATGCCGCCAACGAATGCCGACACCGGCAGCGTCAGCGCGCCAAGCCGCTCACCGAATCGGGTGATCACCAGTACCGCTCCCGCCGATGCGCCGGAGGAAAGCCCGAATAAAAAAGGATCGGCCAGATCGTTGCGCGTGGTGGTCTGTAGTAGACCGCCCACGATGGCCAGCACCGCCCCCGCCAGCACCGCCAGCAGCGTTCTTGGCACGCGCAAATCAATGACAATACGTCCGATCATCTCCGAAACCGGCACATCCAGCAGCCGCAAGGCGCCGAGAACCTGGGTAAGCGACAGCGGCACGCTGCCTTTAGCCACGCTGAGCAGCATCAAGCCGGCTAATAACGGCAGCGCCCCCCACGCGGCCCAGTAGTAGCGACAGTGAGTCCCGCTCATTGGTGGGCCGCAGGATACATCGCATGAGCCAGCTTTTCGGCCGCGTTGATATTCGCCGGGCCGGGCGTCAACTCAGCATATTGCAGCTTCAGATAACGCTGCCGCTTCACCGCCGGCGTCTGTTTCATTAACGGATGATTTTCGAGGAAACGGCGCAGCGAATCAGCGCCGCTGCCGGTCTGATAATCGAGAAGAATAATAAAATCGGGTTCCGCCGTCGCCACGCTCTCCCAGGAGGTGGTCCCCCAGCTCATCTCCAGGTCGTCCATCACGTTTTTCCCTCCCGCCGCTTCGATAATCGCGGTCGGCATGGCGTACCGTCCGCTGGTAAAGGGCTTATCTTCGCCGGAATCATAGACAAACACCTTTAATGGCTGCACGCCCTGCGGCGGCTTAGGCAGCGCATTCAGCGTTTTTTTCCAGCCGTCGACCAGCGTACGGGCCTCGTGCTGCTTGCCAAAAATCTTGCCCAGCGTCAGCTCATCGTTATACAGCAGGTCCATACTCGCTTTTTGTTTCTGAGAGGCGGTAAAGACGCAGCTCTCGCTCAGCACAAAGGTTTTGATACCGTATGTTTCGAGCACGGAAGGCGTGACCTCCCCGCCGACCTTCATGCCGTAATTCCAGCCGGCGAAAAAGAAATCAGGATTTGCCGCCAGCAGCGTCTCCAGAGAGGGATATTTCGGCGCCAGCTCGGGAATTGATCCCATCTGATGTTTAAATTCCGGGGTCATTTTGTACCATCCGGTAATGCCGGTTAAGCCAACGATGCGGTCCTGCAACCTGAGAGCAAAAGCCATTTCAGACATATTAAGGTCGTGGATGACCGCTCTTTTCGGCGCCTGAGTGAAGGTCACCGGCGTTCCGCAGCTGTCAATCGTGACGGGAAAATCCGCCGCGTTCGCCGCTGAAATAAAAAGAAACGCCATCGTCCCTGCAAACCATTTATTCATGCTCGTTATCCTCCGGAAATTTATCAGGCATAGCCTGGCACCTCAAAAATCCGCAGCGCCTTCCCGGTCATGGGATGCGGTACGGTAAAGCTGGTCAAGCCGAAGACCGGGTAAAGCCGTTGTGAAACAAGCACGCGCTCCGGCACATCCCAGGCCACGGCGCGCCCTTGCGATAAAAGCAAAACCCGATCGGCAAAGGCGTCAATCAGGGAAAGATCGTGCAATACCGTAACGACCGCGATTCCCTGGCTTTTCACTAATGACAGCAGCTCCACTCTGCCGTGGGGATCAAGGTGGTTGGTGGGCTCATCCAGCAGCAGCAGTTTTGGCGCCTGGGCCAGTACCCGCGCCAGCGCCGCCCGTTGTCTCTCACCACCGGATAACGCGGAGAGCGGTCGCTTGCGCAGCCTCTGCAATCCCGTATCGTTAATCGCGCGGGTTACGATGATGTCGTGTTCGCGACGCGACATGTCCCGGGCGTGGGGAATCCGCCCGAGGGCGACATAATCCTCAAGCGCCAGACGCAGGTCGGGGGTATCATTCTGCGCAAGCACCGCGATCTGCCGGGCTCGCTGCTGCCGGGTTAATGCGGTAATGGATCGGCCATATAACCGTACGTCGCCTTCCCGCGACGGCAGTTGGCAATCTATCGCGCGTAATAAAGTGGTTTTCCCGCTGCCGTTGGGTCCAATGACGGCCAGACACTCTCCTTTACCGGCGCTGAAATGAATGCCGGAGAGCATTTCCCCGCCGCCGGGCCGCGGTAATGATGCGATATTGACGCTAAGCACGGGATCATCGGCTTTTCCACTCTTTGTCAAACTCTCCTCCATTAGCCGCCTCTCCCTCTCTCTTCAGCGTGGATGAGCGAAACACGCGCTCTTTTGAATTTTGATCGGCAGGTAGTGATGATAATCATTATCATTTAAAAAGAAAGGTAAATAGTCACATATTTTATAATGCCATAAATGTTATGATATAACATATCAAAAAAGAGATAAGAAATGCAACCCGCGCTGCCGTCATGGCAAAGAGAAGCGACAAAACCACGGGGAGTTGTTCTAATAGCCGGACAGTGCTCTCTTGCAGCAAACTCAGTGAATGTGAACAGGAAACGTCAGGATGAAAACGGTAGAGTTTTTGCTTTACACCCTTAAACCGGGGACCGGGAACGAGTTTCACCGGATAATGAAGGAACAAAGCGCCCCCTGTCATCGCGCCGCCGGAATGGATATCGTCTCCTTCGGCAATTCAGTTGATGACAACGACGCTTATTACCTGATCCGGGCCTATGAGGACCTGACGCATTTAAACGCATCCCAGGCGCGCTTCTACAGCAGCCCCGCCTGGCGCGAAGGCCCGCGACAGGCCATTATCGACAGGATCAGCGTCAGCGTAAAAACGGTTATGCTGCTGAGCGACAGCGCGATTGATGGCCTGCGAAACGGTTGACCCTCCAGGGCCGCTGGCGTGGCCCAACAAAAAACGCGCTCTCTTTTGCTGTCGCAGAGATTCTGGGGCCCGGGCAAAACGCGGCTGCCGTGCCTGCCTCCGACGCCACCGTTAGTTCTGATTCAACGACTCAAGAAAGCCCTGGGGCGTCGTGTCGCCCAGCTTTTTTTGCGCCCGCCCCCGGTTCCACAGCGCGCACAGCCGCTGCAGCGTCGCGTCCGGCTCATCCAGCGCCGGAATAACGTCGACTAATCGTTCGCTGAGCTGTACCGCTCCGCGCTCCGCCATCGCCACCGTCCGGCAAGAGAGATCCGCGCGCGCGGGCTGAAAACCTTTATGAGTATAAATCTCAAGACATTGTATACGCGCCGGACAGGCGTTCAGCGCCTCGGTCAGCCAGCTATCGACCAGCGCGGGAGAGATCCCGCTATAGATGCGGCCAAAGCACCAGCCGCTGATCGGCTCCTGCGCCCAGAGCAGATGATGCTCACCGCCATCGTCCATCGACAGCGCCAGCTGGCGATAGTGCAGCGTCAGGGTATCCGCGCGCATTCCCGCCTTTAACGCTTTTTTCCCCTGCGGCGCGGCATTTTTCCGTCCTTCATGTGCCGGACGCAGATAGCGGTTTAGCGTGGCGCGGGAAATAGCGATGCCCAGCCCCTCATTCACCATAAACAGCAGTTCGTCCAGCGGGGCGCGCAGCGCATCGCGGAGGGCGTTAATGAGGATCCCCTGCTCTTGTCTCAGTACTTTGTGTATCAAATGCGGCGTGGTGTGGTTATCGGAAATCTGGCTGCGGTTGCGCCAGCGGCGAACCGTAGTAATGGAAATCCCCAGTTCCTGCGCCAGTTCCCGGTCGCTTTTCGTCGATTCCTGAAGATATTTACGCGTTCTGGGGGTGGTGGTGGCATTAGCGTGCAGCTTAATTTCCATACGATCCTCTACAGGAAATATAACTAATCATATGAGATGTATATTATTGCAGAGAATACAATGTGAACCGCTTCACCTTTCAGCCCACCGCTTTCTCTCATAATCCGCCATAGATAACACACACAGCCCTGTCGATCTTGTACGGAGTTCACAATGAACAATGTTCTGGGATTTCTTGAAGCCAAACTGATGCCTCTGGCGGCGAAAACCGCTCAGCAGCGTCACCTCGGCGCTATTCGCGGCGCCTACGTTTCATTCATGCCTTTTATTATTGTCGGTTCCATTCTGCTGGTGATCTCGTCGTTCCCCAATCAGAGCTACCAGCACTTTATGGCCAGCACCTTCGGCGCGAGCTGGAGCGCAATTATCGAAATCCCGTTCAACGCGGTATTTTCCACAATGTCGCTGTTTATCAGCTTCCTGGTGGCCTACCGTCTGGCGGAGCACTACGGCGATGACCGCATCTCCTGCGGCATCCTCTCGCTGGTGGGTTTTCTGATCCTCACGCCGTTCATTAAGGTCGCTGAAAACGGCGGCATCACGGTGATCCCCGTGGAGTGGATCGGCACCAAAGGTTTATTCGTCGCGATGATCGGTTCGCTGCTGTGGACCGAACTCTTCTGCTGGCTAAAACGCAAAAAGCTGGTGATTAAGATGCCGGACGGCGTTCCGCCCGCCGTGCAGGAGTCTTTCGCCGCGCTGATCCCGGCGCTGCTGGTGATGATTCTGATCCTGGCGGTTCGCATCGGGTTTGCGCACACGCACTACGCCACCATCCACCAGTTTATTTATGAGGTCGTCGCCTCGCCGGTACGCCATTACGGTACCTCCTACTTCGGCGCGCTGATGACCGTTTTCAGCATTACCATTCTGTGGTCGGTCGGCATTAACTCCGGTTCGATGATCAACGGCATCATTCGTCCGCTGTGGATGGAAAATCAGACCGACAACATCGCCGCTATCCAGGCCGGCGTCACCCCGCCGCACATTATCACCGAGCAGTTCTTCGATATGATCTGGATGGGCGGCGCGGGCGCAACGCTGTCGCTGGTGATAGCGATGCTGATTTTCGCCCGCAGCAAAAATATGCGCGAAGTTGCCCGCCTCGGCGCCGGTGCCTCCATTTTTAATATCAATGAGCCTATCCTCTTTGGCCTGCCGGTGATCATGAACCCGATCATGCTGATTCCGTTTAACCTCGTGCCGCTGGTGCTGGTCACGGTGCAGTACGCGGCGATGAAGATCGGCGCGGTGGCCGTCACCACCGGCGTCTTTATCCCCTGGACGCTGCCGCCGGTGATCAGCGGTTTTATCGTCACCGGGCATCTTAGCGGCAGCGTGATGCAGATCCTCAATTTGCTGATTGGCGCCATGCTGTACCTGCCCTTCATGCGCATCGTCGATAAGCAGTATCGCGCGGCGGAAGTCACCGCCCGTGCTGAAACGGACAACACGCTTGCAAAACAGGAGTAAACCAATGTGGGGAATGATTGCCACCTGGCGAATGGCGCTGGAAGGCGTAACCGAAGCCGCGGCGGCGCTGGCATCCGGCGCTGATACCGCCAGCGCCGTGGTCAATGCGGTGGCGGCGGTAGAAGATTTTCCGCTGTACAAATCGGTGGGCTACGGCGGCCTGCCGACGGAAAACGGCGAGGTCGAACTGGATGCCGCCTTTATGCATGGCGATACCCTGGCCTTCGGCGCGGTGGGTAATCTGGTGGATATTGCCAACCCGGTGAAAGTCGCCCACGCCCTGAGCCGCCAGCGCTACAACAGTCTGCTGGTCGGCCAGGGCGCCAGAGAGTGGGCCATAAGCCAGGGATTCGCCGCCAAAGCGATGCTGACCGAACGCGCGATGCAGCATTACCGGAAGCGCTGTCGCGAAACGCTGGATAAAGGCCTCAGTCCTTACGACGGCCACGATACCGTGGGCATTATTGGCCTTGATAAACAGGGTTCCATGAGCGTTGCCACATCCACCAGCGGCCTGTTTATGAAAAAGCGCGGACGGCTGGGCGATTCGCCGATTATCGGCTCCGGTTTCTACTGCGATAGCGAGACCGGCGCCGCCACGGCGACCGGCGTCGGTGAAGATTTGATGAAAGGCTGCACCAGCTACGAAATCGTCCGGCGAATGGCCCAGGGAATGACGCCGCAGCAGGCGGCGGACTCGGTGGTCTGCGAGCTGGAAGACAAACTGATGTCGCGCTTTGGCCGCGCGGGCGACCTTTCGGTGGTGTGCATGAACCGGCGCGGCGAATTCGGCGCCGCCACCAATATCAAAACCTTCTCCTTTGTCGTCGCCAGCGCGACGCAGCCGCTGACCGTGTTCTGCGCCGAGCGCGTTCGGGAGAAAACCCATTACCGGCCGGTGGACGACGAATGGATGCAGGCCTATGCCGCACGCATTCGCGCCCCCATCGAGGAGTAAGCCATGCTGGATTATCGTCTGATTAATCAACTGGATAGCGTCTGCACCGGCGCGCATCTGGTGACCTGGCCCGGCAGTACGCTGCTGGCCCAGGCCCCGCTCAATGCCGTTCCCCTGCTCGCGGAAATGGTGGAACAGGCCGCCCGCGGCGAGGTGGCGGATACCCGCTTCGGCTGTGCCCCCTTCGCCCGCATCACCCTCATTCCGCGACCGCTGTGGAGGGATACGCTGAACGATGGCCTGGCCGAGGCGCTGCGGCCGTTATGCAAAAAACCGGTGAGCGAAACGCTTATCCTCGACGCTTCGCTGGAAGAGAGCAGCGGCGCGTTAACCAAAGCGCTGCGCGAACTGTTTAACCTCGACTGGCAGCTTGATGATTTGGGCCTGCATCAGGTGAAAACCGTCAGGCCTCGTCTGCGCCAGCTCGCCCTCTACGCCTTACCCGAACAGCGGTCGGCGCTGGATACCCTCACCCATCGTCAACGGGCCACGGCGCACGGCATGCTCGCCGCGCGGCGGCTGGCGGATCTGCCTGCGGAGCAGTGTACCCCGCAGTACGTGGTGGAAGAAGCCCGGCGTCTGTGCGCGGATATCCCCACGCTGCGCTGCGAAGTTCTGGATGAAAAAGCGATCGTCGAACAAGGGCTCGGCCTGCTGCATGCGGTGGGTAAAGGCGCTGAACGCCCGCCGCGCCTGCTGGCGATTCATTATGATGGCGTCAGCGAGGGCCCGGTTCGCTGCTACGTCGGTAAAGGCGTCACCTTTGATACCGGCGGACTGTGGCTCAAGGAAGGCGCCGGGATGTACACCATGAAGTACGATATGTGCGGCGCGGCCAACGTCCTTGGCCTGATGCTGAGCATCGCCGAGCTGGCGCTACCGGTGCGGGTAATGGGCGTACTGGCGCTGGCGGAAAACGCGATTGGCCCCGCCGCTATGCAGCCGGGCAGCGTCGCCCGGGCCTGTAATGGCCTGACGGTAGAGATCAATAATACCGACGCTGAAGGCCGCCTGGTGCTTTCCGATGCCATTGCCTGGGCGAGCCAGCGGCATCCGCAGGCGCACTATATTATTGATATTGCGACCCTTACCGGCGCGGTGGTTAAGGCGCTGGGTTACGATTTGAGCGGCTTGATGACGCAAAGCGACGCGCTGCGGGCGGGGTTAACCCGGGCAGGAATAAAAAGCGGGGATGAGGTCTGGTCGCTGCCGCTGGATAGCAGGCTGAAGAAGCAGACCGAAAGCGCAATCGCCGACCTGTGCAATACGCCCGGCAATAATGCGGCCATCAGCGCCTCCGCCGCCTGGCTTTTGCACCATTTTTGCCCGCCGGAGATCCCCTGGGCCCATCTCGACGTCAGCGGCACGGCGCTGTGGCGCGAAGGCGGTAAAAGCGTCGCTTCCGGCCGGCCGATTCCGCTACTGATTCAGCATCTGCTCGACGATATCGACGAGAATTAACCCCCTCCCCGGAGGCGATGCTGCGCATCTGTCCGGGCTACGGGTTACCAGCAATCTGCGGCCCTGTAGCCCGGGCAGGCGCCCTGCGCCGCCCCCGGGAGAAAAGCGCAAAGTGGCAGTATTTCCCGGAGGCGATGCTACGCATCTGTCCGGGCTACGGGTTACCAGCAATCTGCGGCCTTGTAGCCCGGCTAAGCGCAGCGCGAGCCGGGAAAAAGCCGCAGCAATACCACGTCACGGCATATTCCCCGGGTTGCGGCGTAAACGCCTTAC
>NZ_JBEAFH010000045.1:0-154941 GCF_040061575.1 Klebsiella sp. CB_Kp196 | reverse complement strand
GCGCTTTGCTCCCGGGGGCGGCGCAGAGCGCCTTGCCCGGGCTACGAGTTCTCCACCGTCTGCGGGATGGTAGCCCGGACAGATGCGCAGCATCGCCTCCGGGGAATTATGCCACTCTGCGCTTTGCTCCCGGGGGCGGCGCAGAGCGCCTTGCCCGGGCTACGAGTTCTCCATCGTCTACGGGATGGTAGCCCGCACAGGCGCGCAGCGCCGCCTCCGGGAAACGTGCGCACGGGGTTTAGAAACGATGACCGGCGTTGAGGGTCACCGCGTCTTCTCCGGCTCTGAATACCAGCGTTGGATTCGGGCCGCCAAGGGTAGCGTGGCCCTGCGTCACCTGTATCCAGTTGCCTTCCGGCAGGCCGATAATCGTCAGCTCTGGCGCAACCACCAGCAGCTCGCGGATCCGCTGTTCGCGGGTCTCGCCTTTATGGCCTTCCGGCAGCGCGTTGGTGAAATGCGGGTTAATTTGCAGCGGGAACAGCCCCAGCGCAGCAAAACCGTTAGGGTCGACAATCGGCATATCGTTAGTGGTGCGAATCGTCGGGCAGGCCAGGTTAGCGCCCGCGCTCCAGCCGATATACAGCGCCCCGCGCTTCACCACATCTACTATCGGCGCCAGCAGGCCGCGGTCGCGGCACTCTTTCAGCAGCTGAAAGGTATTGCCGCCGCCGACGATAACTATCTCCGCATTCTCAATCGCCGACACCGGGTCCGCGACGCTGTGAATACCGGTAACCGTAACGCCCATTGGGCTGAAGACGGCGGCGGTTTTCGCGGTGTAATCATCCCAGGTTTGCGTCACCCCGGCAAAAGGGATGAATACCGCAGAACGGCGGCCATTTAGCTGCCCGGCAATGGTCGGCAGCGCATGTTCCAGCCAGGCTTTGCCCGGCAGCGTTGAGTTACTTAATAGCAGCAGTTCCATTATTTCTCCATTTGACCAGATGATTATTCGGGCAGAGATGTTATCACAGGATATCTTACCGCTTGCTGACGTGGCTCACGCTGGGACGCGCTGAGCAAAGCGGAACGGCGATTATTGGCGCAGGGATTCTCTGAATTAATCTGGAAAGTGCCTCGCAGAGTGACTCTACCGGGCGTGACAGGCTAGCGGGAACCGCTTAGTTTTACGTTGATGATTCACAGGCAAAGGAGGGGCTGCGCTGCGCGATGCAATCGACTTTCTGATCAACGGTTATTAGAGCGCCCTCCCTGGCGCTCTCCGTTTTGCCCTTATCCTCTGGCAAAGGCCGCGGCTTCAGCGACCAGCGCCGCGTCCGGACGCACGCCGGTGTAGAGCGCAAACTGCTCCACCGCCTGCAGGGCAATCACCTCCGCGCCGCTGATAACGCGCTTGTCCAGCCTCTGCGCCAGCTTGATGAGCGGGGTTTCCGGCGGCAGAGCGACCACGTCAAATATCACGTCGGCCCGTTCCACCATCGTCGGGCTAAAGGCCAGAGTTTCGCTTTCCGCGCCGCCCGCCATGCCGAGCGGCGTGACGTTAACCAGAATATCCGCCGCGATTCCCTCCGGCCTGGGCTGCCACTGAAAACCGTACTGCTTTGCCAGCGCCAGGCCGCGCTCGCGATGGCGGGCGGCGATAATCACATCGCGGAAACCGGCATCGCGGAAGGCGGCGATGACCGCTTTGCCCATTCCGCCGCTGCCCTGGATCATCACTTTGGCTGAGGAATCGAGCTGATAGCTGTCAATCAGGCTTTTCACCGCGATATAGTCGGTATTCAGCCCGGTCAGCCTGCCGTCGTCGTTGACGATGGTGTTGACCGAATCAATCGCCTTCGCCGAAGGGTCAAGCGCGTCAAGATACGCTATGCAGCTCTCTTTAAACGGCATAGAGACCGCGCAGCCGCGAATGCCTAATGCGCGCACGCCGTTTACCGCCGCGGCTATATCCTGGGTCGTAAACGCTTTATAGATATAGTTCAGCCCCAGCTTTTCATACAGGTAGTTATGAAAGCGGGTGCCGAAGTTACCCGGGCGACCGGCCAGCGACATGCACAGTAGCGTATCGCGATCAATCATGAGTAATATCCTCCGCGTGGGCCAGAAGATACTCTTCCGCCTCTTTTGACCAGATACCGTGGTGACGTTCCATAATCGCCGCCAGCTGCGGGTCGCTAATGTTTCCCAGCGGCGTAAGCGGAATGTTTTTTCCGGTATAAACCAGCTTCTTACCGCCGCCTACCGCCGGTAAATCCAGGGTGGTCGCGCCCGCCGCGTTCAGCCCCAGAATATGAGTCACCACCTTCGCGGTCTGCACCTTTTTCTCCTGCATCAGCGCTACGGCGGCGCGCATATCGTCGGTATTGCCGCCGGAGGTGCCCACGTAGTGGGTGAAGGCGTAATGCACATCGTAAAAATTGATCGGTGCGCTGAACTGCTTATCCTGCGGGCCGGCAAAAAAGTTCAGGCAGCCGTCCGGGGCCAGCAGCGAGGATGCCAGGGTGATGAGCTGTTCGTTAGGGACGAAGACGAAGATATCGTCAAAGCCGTGGCCGCCGGAGAGCGCCATCAGCGTTTCGCGGCTGGCGTCGCGCCCATCCAGATAGTGGATCAGCGTTTGCGGCTCGGAGGGATAGTGCTGGCGCGCATAGCTGAGCTTTGGCTTATTGGTATCGGTGACCACCAGCAGCGCCGGGTTGATCGGGCCATGCAGCGCGTAGTCGATGGCCAGCAGACCCATCGGGCCGGTGCCGCCGAGGATCAGCGTGCGGCCCTGCGGGCGAATGCCCATCACATGGTTATAGCTGCCTTCCTGCAGATGATAGTTGGCGTTGAAGGCGCCAATCACGCAGGAAAGCGGCTCCACCAGCGAGCCTTCAAACCAGGTATCGCCTTCCCAGGAAAGCAAACAATCCTGTTCCATCACCTCGTTGGGGATCACCACGTGGGTGGCTTCGCCGCCGATCCATGGAAAAGAATAACCGGGGCAGTCCGGGCGATCCGGCAGCTGCAGGTTGGCCTGAATCACATAGCGCTGGCCGGCGTGAAACTTGTGCTGCCACTTTTTGCCGACGGCGATAATCTCCCCGCAGAACTCATGGCCGATAATGATTGGGTTCGTCGCCACATCGTCCGGCACCTTTTTGTGGTCCTCGCCCAGGTTCGCCTCTTTCCACGAGGAGAGGCACAGGCTGTCGGTGACCACCCTGGCGAGAATTTCATCATCCTGCATCGCCGGAAGTTCAAAGGTTTCCAGGCGCAGATCGCGTTTGCCGTAGAGCCGCAGGGCTGTTGTTGTTTGCATGTTTACCACCTCATCCCCTTCATCTTTCGCATGACGGCTGCGAAATCTTTTGGGTCTAACTTGTTGAAGTAGCCCCGGCATCGCCGGGGCGGAAAAATCAGGACAGGAAGCCCAGCGCGTTACCGATAATCCCCAAACCGAAGAGGGCGAAAATCAGCCATACCGGGTTCACTTTCTTATTGAGCAGGCGCACCATCAGCAGCGTCAGGCCCAGAGCCAGCAGGCCGGGGCAGAGCTGATCGAGGATGTCCTGTACGGTCATGGTGACGGTCGAGCCGTCGGCGCCCGGGGTTTGCGAGACCACCAGCGGGACGTTGATGGTGGTCCACTTGGTCACCAGCACGCCCATCACAAACAGGCCAAGAATGGAGGCGCCTTCGGTCAGTTTTTGCAGCAGGTTGCCGCCCATATCGCTGACGATATTGACCCCTTTACGGAAGCCGAGCTGCAGCCCGTACCACTTCATCGCCAGACGTACCGCATTGAAAATAAAGAAGAACAGCAGCGGTCCAAGAATATTGCCGGAGAGCGCCAGCGAGGCGCCGAGGGCGGCGGTAATCGGCCGCAGCGTGCCCCATACCAGCGGGTCGCCCACGCCTGCCAGCGGCCCCATCAGGCCAACTTTGATCCCGTTGATGGCGCCATCGTCGATAGCGGCGCCGTTGGCCCGCGCTTCCTCCATCGCGGCGGTGACGCCAATCACCGGCCCGCAGACTGCCGGAGTGGTGTTGAAGAACACCAGATGGCGTTTCAGCGCGGCGACCTGATCCTCCTTCAGCGGGTAGAGGCGCTTGATGGCCGGGATCATGTCGTAGCAGAAGCCAAGCCCGTGAATACGTTCGAAGTTGAATGACGCCTGCTGCAGGTTGGAGCGCAGAAACATGCTCACCAGGTCGCCTTGGGTAATTTTTCTCTGTTCCATGTTGGGCTCCATCAGTCGTCAAGCTGGTCAAGGGCAGTGGAAGAGGTGGCGGCGGCCTGCGGTTCGGGTTTACGCCACTGCGGATTAAGCTGGATATAAATCAGCGCGATGATGACCCCGACGCCGCCGAAGGCCAGCAGGCTAAAGTCGAGATAGCCGCCCGCGAGGAAGCCGAGGAAGAAGAAGGGCATCAGATACTTCACGCCCATCATGCGCAGCACCATGGCGTAGCCGACCACCACGATAAAACCGCCGGCGATTTGCAGACCGCGGGTGACGAATTCCGGAATGGCGTTGAGCATATTGCTGACCATATCCGCGCTGACAAACAGAGAAATGATGAGTGCGGGAATGGCGACGCGCAGCGCCTGAACGCCCAGCGCAGACACGTGCAGCAGATCGATTGTTCTGAAGCGCGCCTCTTCCGCGGCCTTATCCGCCGCGTGCTGGAACACCACGGTAATGGTGCGGGCGAACACGGTGAGCACCTGACCTGCGGCAGCGACCGGCAGCGCAATCGCTATTCCGGTAGCGATGCTTTGCTGGCCCACGATCACCAGGATGGCGGAGATAATGCTGGCTAACGCCGAATCCGGAGACTGCGCCGCGCCGACGTTCATCCAGCCGAGCGCGATCAGCTCCAGCGTCCCGCCGAGCATAATCCCGGTTTTTAGATCGCCGAGAATTAAGCCAATCACGGTACAGGCGATTAATGGCCGGTGCGTCTGGAATTCATCCAGCACGCTGCCCATCCCGGCAATACAGGAAAAAATAAATATGGCGATTATTTGTAGGGTACTTATTTCCATAATTTGTCACCTTGAGGGTATAGAAATCCCTGCCTTTTACGGCATTTACACGATGTTCTTCAGGCTGCCTCTTTGTTGACTGCATTCTCTCGCCCCAGTCACATAGTTAGCTATGCTGCTGGTGACTCGCTCATTTGCCGCCGCGATGCATCCAGAATGATAGTGTGTAATAAAAGGCGCGTTTTATTATTCTGTAACGGACTGCTCTGCTATTTTATCGAGAATATTAACCGACGGATCCGAAGCCACGACGCGTAAATCAAGCTTAACGCCCAGAGTATCTAACTGCTGAAAGGCATTAATATCCGCTGCGTCTAATGACACCGCTTTGGTTAACTGTTTTTTACCCGGTCGCCAGGCCATGCCGCCAATATTCAGCGTGGCTATTTTGACGCCCTGCTGCACCATGGTTAATACGTCCTGCGGATTAGTGAATAAATAAAAAACCGTTTCGTCCTGATATTGCGGGTTGTGATAAACGGCGACGGCTTTCTCGATATTCACCACATTGACCTTCATGCCCGGCGGCGCGGCCTGGCGAAGCAGCGTGCGGCGAACGTCGTCGTTATACACGTCGTCATTACAGATAATGATGCGCTGGGCGTTGGCCACTTTTGACCAAACGGTGGTGACCTGGCCGTGAATCAGGCGGTCATCGATGCGTGCGAGCGTAATGTTCATCAGAAATCCTCCTCAACGGTTTCCGGTTGCCGCCAGGTGACGCAGCACTGGCTGGCGATGGTCTCAAGATGTTGGCACAGTGCTTCTGCATTCATCGTTTGTTGGTTATCGACCAGCTCCAGAGCCAGCGGTAGCGACAGGCCGCTGATGACCCGAAGCTGTGGGTTGCGCATCGCCAGGCCGGCGGCGGCGTTCCACGGGCTGCCGCACTGTAGATCGACGGCGATGAGCCACTCCTCCTCTTTGTGAGTACTTACCAACTTTTCAAGCTTATCGGCGATATCGCCCGCGTTTTCCCCCGGTACAAACGCCACGGCGCTGACGTGGACATCGCCGTAAACCATGCGCACCGAGTCGAGCATGGCGCAGGCCAGCTGACCGTGAGCGCAGAAGATGACGTTAACCATGTTTCCCCCTTAGCCGCGCGTTTTGCCGCCCGCAATGTTAGTGGTTACTCCGGTAATGTAGCTGGCGCGCTCTGAGAGCAGATAGCAAACAAAATCAGCAACTTCGCTGAGACGGCCGGAGCGACCAACAGGAATCGCATTTTTGCTATAGCCTTCGCGCAGCTGTTCGACGGTGATATTGCGGGTCCAGGCCAGCGCTTCTTCATATTCCGGCGTACGCAGCCCGGTTTTTTCCAGAATGCCCGGCGCAACGCCTACGACGCGAATACCGTGCTTGCCCAGCTCTTTCGACCAGGAGCGGGTAAAGCTGTTCAGCGCGGCTTTGGTCGCGGCGTAGCAGCTCTGGCCTTCAGAGCCTTCGAGACCGCTTTCTGACGAGACGTTAACAATCACGCCGCTGCGCTGTTTAACCATCTGGCGCGCCACCGCCTGCGACATCAGGAACACGCCTTTCTGGTTGATATTGACCATTTTTTCGAAAGCCGCTTCATTTAATTCATAGCGACCGGACGGCGCTTTCTCATCGACTAATAAACGCGGGAAGTTGACGCCGGCGTTATTGACTAAACCATCAATGCGGCCAAATCGCTGAATAATACTCTCGACGGTTTTATTCACTTCGCTGGCGCTGGAAATATCGGTTGGCCAGAAATTATAATTATCGCGATCCTGATGTTTGTCGCCGCCGTGAATATCGCTCATCTGCACGTTTGCGCCCTGGGCTAATAACTCATCGACAATCGCCAGGCCGATTCCTGATGCGCCGCCGGTCACGATAATTATTTTGTCTTTCAAATTTAACCATGTATTCATTATCGACTCCTGTTTCTTTAGATAAAGGGATCCCCCGCAGCAGCGCTGCGTGAAATCATATTCTTGACATTTACTTCAGTAATGACTCAGCGGTTTCTCGATTCGTCACCAGACAATTAATGTAATGACCGTTTAAGGCGCCAAGAATCCCGGCGTATTTCTCCTCGCCCATGGCGATACCCACCGAGTAGCGCGCCTGCTTGAGTTTCACCATCTCGATAGAGAGCGTTTTTTCGCTCATGGCGGTTTCGACCAGCGCGCCATCAATGTTGTAAAAACGCGAACAGATATCGCCGGCGACCTGGCGAGCGTTGAGATCGTCGCTCTCTTCACTGCCGTAAAATGCATGCCAGTTGGCGCCGTCGCGGATCGCCGGAGAACCAATGCCCACCAGCGCGACGTCCAGGTTATCCCAGTAGGAGGCAATCGTTTTAAAATGCCGGGACTGCATAATACCGTTGCGAATTAATGTGTTATCCAGCAGTGCCGGGAAATCAGCGAGATGAGATTCCGCTTTCAGCTTCGCCGCTGCGCCGTAGGTCAGCGTATTCACGTGGTAGCGACTTTCCAGTTTTCCGGAGGGGCCGCCGATAATCGGCACGCAGATAACCTGACGGGACTGGCTGGCCTGCGGCAGATTCTCCACCAGCGCGCGCACCGCCCGACCCCAGGAGAAGCCGACGATATCGCCCGGCTCCAGCAGCCTGTCGACCAATTGCGCGCCATGCAGGCCGATAAGATTGAGCTGATCCTCCTCCAGCAGTGAGTCGCAGGCCGCCACCACCGCCTCTTTGAGACCGAATTTTTGTTTTAGCTGCTGCTCAAGCCACAGATTTTCGTTGTAGTCGTAGTTGATGGCGATAGTGACGATGCCCTGCTCGCGGCCGCGCTTCAGCAGACGGCTGATAGTGGTGCGGTATATCCCCAGCTCGCGGGCAATCTGCGCCTGGGTCATATCCTGCTCATAGTAGAGCTGGGCGATTTTCACGATCAGACGAATATCGTCGCTGTTTTCCATCGTCACTGTCGGCTCCTGCACATTTGTGCAAATGGGAGAGTTGCTGTCATGATCTGATATAACCCCATCAGCGACCCGCTTCAAAGAAATTTTCCTCTATTTCATGATGATGTTCCGACCGTTTCTGTTGCACATTTGCGTTGCTTACCGGTGGTTTATGGCACCTTTGTGCCGGACGTGATAAGAGCCTGATTCTGCTTTGTTTCGCCGGGCAAAGTTGCCGGGCTTTCATGGGCACACTTTTGTGTTGAAAGGCGTGGCAGATCACATTTAGCGGCAGGCGACGAGAGCGCGATTCTTTTTTATCGCCCGCAAGGTAGGGTATATTTCGCTTTTACAGGAGATTTTATGCTGCCCGACTCATCAACCCGACTCAATAAATACATCAGCGAAAGCGGAATTTGCTCGCGTCGTGAAGCCGATCGCTTTATCGAACAAGGCAACGTTTTTATCAACGGCAAGCGCGCTACCATCGGCGACCAGGTTAAAGCGGGCGACGTGGTAAAGGTCAATGGCCGGTTGATTGAGCCGCGCGAAGCGGACGATCTGGTCCTGATTGCGCTGAATAAACCGGTTGGCATCGTCAGCACTACCGAAGACGGCGAACGCGACAACATCGTTGATTTCGTAAACCACAGCAAACGCGTTTTCCCCATCGGTCGCCTGGATAAAGACTCCCAGGGGCTGATCTTTCTGACCAACCATGGCGATCTGGTGAATAAAATCCTGCGCGCCGGTAACGATCACGAAAAAGAGTATCTGGTCACCGTTGATAAGCCGGTGACCGATGAGTTTATCCGCGGCATGGGGGCGGGCGTACCGATTCTCGGCACGGTGACGAAGAAGTGCAAAGTGAAAAAAGAAGCGCCGTTTGTGTTCCGCATTACCCTGGTGCAGGGGCTGAATCGCCAGATCCGCCGGATGTGCGAACACTTTGGCTATGAAGTGACGAAGCTTGAGCGGACGCGGATCATGAACGTCAGCCTGACGGGGATCCCGCTGGGAGAGTGGCGCGATCTGACCGACGATGAGCTGATCGATCTTTTCAAACTGATTGAAAACTCGTCTTCAGAAGCGAAACCGAAGGCAAAAGCGAAGCCGAAAACGGCCGGCATCAAGCGTCCCGTCGTGGCGATTGAAAAAACCAGCGACAAGTCCTCCCGCCCGGCGTCGAACGGCAAACGCTTTACCGCGCCGGGGCGCAAGAAGAAAGGGCGTTAACGTCTGCCGCGCGTCGGGGTATTTGCCGACCAGGAAAACGAGGCCTCTGCGTCCGGTTTATAAGCCTGCTTTTTCTTCAGCTGGCGGGCTTTCTTAGCCTCGGCCTCGCGCAGGGCCATCAGTTTATCGATGTACTCTTTTTTCACGCTGTTGGTTTCCGCGTTGGTCAGCGGACGGCCATGGGCGATGCGCGCGCGGTCGAGCAGGGTTTTCAGTTCGCGCTGTTCGCGCTCGGTCATCTCTTTTTGCGTGATGCGGGGGAGTGCCATAGTGGTGCCCTCAATTAGCCTGTGGTTTCAGTGTACGGTATTGGGGCTGACGTCTCACGGTAAATTGTTGTGCCTCGCAGAAAATCCCGGAGGCGGCGCTGCGCACCTGTCCGGCTACAAAACCCGCAAGCTGCACGGACCGTAGCCCGGCTAAGCGCAGCGCAAGCCGGGAAAATTACGGGTTATTCGCGCTCTTTTACCGTTTACGCGGTTTGTCGGCGATAGGCTTCCCTGACCAGTAGCCGGCCAGCAGCGAGCCGGACAGGTTGTGCCAGACCGAGAACAGCGCGCCGGGCAGCGCGGCCAGCGGGCCAAAGTAGATTTTCCCCAGCGCGGCGGCAAGGCCGGAGTTCTGCATTCCTACCTCGATCGCCAGCGTGCGGCAGGTGGACTCGTCAAAGCCAAACAGTCGCCCGCCCCAGTAGCCGCCGAGCAGACCGATAGTGTTATGCAGGATAACGGCGATAATCACCACAAAACCAACGGAAGCGATATGCGACGCGGAGCCTGCCACCACGGCGCAGATAATCGCCAGAATACAGACCATCGAAAAGGCCGGCAGGAACGGCTCCACCGCCTTCACCACTTTCGGCAGCAGATGGTGCACGACAAGCCCCAGCGCAATCGGGATCACCACGATTTGCAGAATGCTGAGCAGCATCCCCATCACGTCCACCTGAATATGCGCATCCACGTACAGACGCGTCAGCAACGGGGTGGCGACCACGCCAACCAGTGTGGAAACCGATGAGATGGTGACTGAGAGCGCGACGTCGCCTTTTGCCAGAAAGATCATCACGTTGGATGCCGTACCGCTGGCGACGCTGCCGACCAGCACCATCCCGGCGGAGAGCTCGGGCGGCATGTGAAAAATCAGCGCCAGCAGCCAGGCGGCGAGCGGCATCACCAGGTAGTGGAGAAAAATGCCTGCGGCGACCGGCGCGGGGCGGGAAAGCACGCGCTTAAAATCGTCGACTTTCAGATGCACGCCCATGCCGAACATAATCAGCATCAGCAGCGTCGGGACCCACGGGCCAACGGGGGTAAAAGTGGATGGCGTGTAATAGGCGATAACCGAGAGCAGCAGCGCCCATAATGGGAACAGCCGCGTAAGCGTGGCGAGCATGTTGTTTTCCTTGCACGTAAGTTGTGTTTGCTTGTTATTGTCCGGCCGGGATCGAGCCCGGCCATCGCTATTGTTTATCGTGCTAAGAAATATTATTCAAACAAATTATGTTCATGTTCCGCTGCGGATAAGCTCCCAGCTGAGTCCGAAGCGCGCTAAATATTTGCGCAGGCGGTCAGCATCGTTAGGATTGGCCTTTTTCTGCCGGGAGACGGCGAACAGCTCGCGTCCGGCTTCGGAGAGCGAAGCGCTGCGCTGGCAGACCTCCAGCACCGTTTCCAGCTGGCGGCGATCGAACAGATCGATTTCCATTGCAATATCAGGAGAAGATGTCGTGAGCTGCCAGCTCTCTTTCAGCAGCATTATCTCCTCTTCCGCAACGGCCAGCGTAATGCGCCCCTGCTCGGCCAGGGTCGCCATACGCGCCACGGAGGAGCCTAGCTCGCGGAAATTGCCGCGCCATTGCGCCTGCGGCGAGCAGGCAAAGGCCAGATAGCGTTCGCGGGCGTCTTTATCGAAGCGGATCTGCGTCTGCCGCTCGTTGGCCAGTCGCCGTAATTCATACTCCACGTTCGGCGCAATATCTTCCCGCCGCTGCGCCAGGCCGGGGAGGGCAAAGCGCCACATATTGATGCGCGCATAAAGATCTTCGCGAAAGCGCCCCTCCGCCACCCACTGCTGCATATCGCGATGCGTGCCGGCGATTAGCTGGAAGTCGCTGTGCACCTCTTTATCCGAGCCAAACGGGAAAAAGGTTTTTTCTTCGATGGCCTTCAGCAGCATAGCCTGCTCATCCAGCCCCAGCTCGGCGATTTCATCGAGAAACAGCACGCCGCCGTCGGCTTCGCGTAATAGCCCGGCGCGAGGCGTAACCGCGCCGGTAAACGCGCCTTTGACATGTCCAAACAGCGTGGACATGGCGTTATCACCGCGCAGCGTGGCGCAGTTTACCGCCATGAATTTTCCCGCCACCCGATGGCGCGACTGACGAAGCTGAAAAATACGTTTGGCGAGGACGGACTTCCCGGCGCCCGTTGGGCCGGTCAGCAGGATCGGATCGGTCGATCGGATCGCCACGCGCTCAATACGATCGATAAGCGCGTTGAACGTCGCATTACGCGTCTCGATACCCGCCTTCAGGAAGGAGACGGACTGCTGCTGCTCGCGCTGAAAGCGGCTGGTGAGCGCGGCGTAGCGGCTTAAGTCCAGATCGATCACCGAGTAAATACCGGCGGCGACGGCGTCATCCGCTGCGCCTTTCGGCGCAGGGCTGGTCTGCAGGAGGCTGGCGGGGAGATAGCGCGCTTCGGTCAGCAGGAACCAGCAGATCTGCGCCACGTGGGTCCCGGTGGTGATATGCACCAGATACTCTTCGTTTTCGGTATCAAAGCGATAGCGGTTGGCGAAGTCGAGAAACGCCGCGTAGACCTCTTCAAAATCCCACGGATCGTTTATCTCAATCGTATGCGGGCGCACTTCGGTATGCGGCGAAAGCTGGGCGACATCGTCAATCAGCTTTTGCGCCATATTTTCATCACGCGGCTGGTGGAGAAGCTCCAGCCTGTCGACAGGAAAATCGGCCTGCTGGCATAGCCCAACGGTAGGCCGCCATTTTTTAAAGCGATTCGCCCGCTTGCCGCGTTTGTCCAGCACCGTTCCGAGGACGCCAATGACCACTCGCCGCTTTTTCATGTTTATCCCAAAAGATAAGTTTCGATATTTAAAGATAAAAAAACCTGCTGCCGGCGGCAAGCGTTACCGTTTGAATTAAAAACAAAAGCGTTATTAATCAATTGATTGAAAAATAACTCTCGCATTTTTTATTGTTGGCACGCAACTGGCAATATCCCTTCCGTCACGACGCTGAAAACGCAGGGGGTTAAACCTCGCCGGCACGCCAGGAACGGTACAGGCCGTTTTTCGGGCGCGTTCCGTCAGCCGATGACCACCAATGGGTTCGATTCCCGATTTCATCTCCAATGAAAACTGGTCGTTAATCATAGAAATAACGCGGGGTGATGCGCAGTCAGCACGCCCCACAGCAGGCCGCCGGTAAAGGCGCCGTGCCGCAGGCAAAAGGGAGTTCCCCTGCGGCTTCGCCCCTGCACCCGCGCCTGATTTTGCTAAGGAACAAAAAATGACGAAGAAAATCACGATACGTAAAGGTCAGCTTGGCCTTTTATCCCGTCAGGGTGACTACTATCAGGTTCTGGAAGCGGGCGAGCATCGCCTGCCGTGGTTCAACGTCCCCGAAGTGCTGATCGTTAACCGGGACGGCAGCGAAGTGCCGGAGGCGCTGGCGGAGTATTTACGACGCTTTCAGCCGGAATGGATTGAACGCTACTGCCTGGCGGCGGATTTGACGGATGTCGAGGCCGGGGCGCTGTATGCCAACGGTGTGCTGCAGGAAATTTTACCGCCTTCGACGCGCCGACTGTACTGGTCCGCCGGTGATGAAATTCAGCTGCTACGTATCGATACCCGGCAGGTTGCGGTTCCGGCTGACATTATGAATGCGGTGCTGCAGCCGCGACGTCACGGGGCGGTAAAAGGTCGCGAAGCGATCCTCACCGTATCGGTGCCGGCGTGGCACGTCGGGGTGCTGAAAATCGACGGCGAGACACAATCGCTGCTGCAGCCTGGCCTGAGCGCGTACTGGAAGGTCAATCATCTGGTGGAAGCGGAAGTGGTCGATACCCGCCTGCAGGTGCTGGAGGTTGGCGGCCAGGAGATTCTGACCAAAGATAAAGTGAACCTGCGTTTAAATCTGGCGGCGAACTGGCGCTACAGCGATGTACTGCAGGCGTTTGGACAGCTGACGAAGCCGCTGGACCATCTGTATCGCGAGCTGCAGTTTGCGCTGCGTGAAGCCGTCGGAACGCGAACGCTGGATGAGCTGCTGGAAGATAAGAAAATCATTGATGAGGTCGTGAGCGCGCAGGTCACCGAGCGCATGGCGGCATTTGGTATCGACGTCGCGTCGCTGGGCGTGAAGGATATTGTGCTGCCCGGCGACATGAAAGCCATTTTGTCGCAGCTGGTGGAGGCGGAGAAATCGGCGCAGGCGAACGTGATCCGCCGGCGTGAAGAGACCGCGGCGACGCGCTCGCTGCTCAACACCGCGAAGGTGATGGAGAATAACCCGGTCGCGCTGCGCTTAAAAGAGCTGGAAACGCTGGAAAGAGTGGCGGAGCGTATCGATAAAATCTCGGTCTTTGGCGGCCTGGACCAGGTGCTGCATGGCCTGGTGAATCTAAAAGGATAATGAAAATGACGTATCACGCTGTAAGCGCCGCCATGCGCCATAAGGTGCGGCGGCAGTTAAAAGACGTGGAGCAGCGCTACGGCGTCAGAGTGCTCTACGCCTGCGAATCCGGCAGCCGGGGCTGGGGCTTTGCCTCGCCGGACAGCGATTATGATGTGCGGTTTCTCTACGTTCACCCGCTGGAGTGGTACCTGCGGGTGGATCCCCCGCGCGATGTTATTGAGCTGCCCATCGACGATGAGCTGGACGTCTGCGGCTGGGAGTGGCGCAAGGCGTTGGGTCTGCTGAAAGGGGCGAACCCGACGCTGATCGAATGGCTGGATTCACCGGTGGTGTATCAGCAGGATGACGCAACGGTTCAGGCGCTGAAGAAAGTGATACCGCATTGGTTTTCTCCGGTTCGCGCCCGCTGGCATTACTATTCGATGGCCCGTAAAAATTTTCGCGGCTATCTGCAAGGCGAACGGGTGCGGCTGAAAAAGTACTTTTACGTACTGCGCCCGCTGCTGGCCGTCCGTTGGGTTGAGGCGGGAAAAGGCGTGCCGCCGATGCGCTTTAATGAACTGCTGGCAGGAAGCGAGCTGGAAGCGGGTCTACGTGCGGAAATAGACGAGCTGCTGGAACGTAAACAGCGCGCAGGAGAGGCGGAAAACGGCCCGCGTCGACCGCTGCTGCATGCGTTTATTCAGTCCGAGCTGCTCAGAGGCGCAATCCCGCCAGCGCTGCCTGAGAGCCGGAGCGGTGATGTCAGGGAGTTGGACAGATTGCTGATGACCACGGTGATGGGAAACTAAAAATGGCCCGGCAGAAATGGCGGGCCATTTTATTCGCGATTACTCGAACAGATTATGATGCAGCTTCTGCACCACTTTTTCGGCATCCGCACCCGGGACCAGGAAGCACAGGTTATGGCTGGATGCGCCGTAGCAAATCATACGAATATTAAACGGGTCCAGTACGCCAAACACCTCTTTACCGACGCCGCACGCCTTCGACAGTTCATTACCAATGATGGCGACCAGCGCCAGATCCTGCTCGACCTCAACGCGGCACAGAGAGGAAAGTTCGGTCAACAGTCCCTGGGTGAGCAGGGTATCGCCAGCCGACGTCGAACCGGTGGTATCCATGGTCAGCGCCACGCTCACTTCCGACGTGGTGATCAGATCGACGGAGATACTGTGGCGGGCCAGAATACTGAATACCTCGGCCAGAAAACCGCGTGAGTGCAGCATATTCAGGCTGTGCAGGGTTAGCAGCGTCTGCTTGCGGCGCAGCGCCAGCGCGCGGAACAGCGGCGGGTTTTCGGTGTTTTTGCACACCAGCGTGCCGCCGGCTTTCGGCTCTTTGCTGGAGCCGACGAATACCGGAATATCGCTGCGCACGGCGGGGAGCAGGGTAGCCGGATGCAGGACCTTCGCGCCAAAGGTCGCCATTTCCGCCGCTTCTTCAAAAGCGATAACGTCAATGCGTTTGGCCGCCGGGGCGACGCGCGGGTCGGTGGTATAGATACCCGGAACATCGGTCCAGATGTCGACGCGGGTGGCGTTTAGCGCTTCGCCGAGTAGCGCGGCGGTATAGTCGCTGCCGCCGCGGCCAAGCGTGGTGGTGCGGCCTTTGGCTTCGCTGCCAATAAAGCCCTGGGTGATCACCACGCCTTCCGCAAGACGCGGGGCCAGCAGCTGCTGGGTTAATTCGGATAAGGCGGCAATATCCGGTTCCGCGCGGCCAAAGCGGTCGTTGGTGCGCATAATTTTGCGCACGTCGAACCACTGGGCGGCGATGCCGCGCTCGCGCAGGATCTCGACAAACAGCAGAGTAGACATCAGTTCGCCGTGGCTGACCAGTTCGTCGGTTAACGCGGTTGAACTGGCCAGGGAGGCGGCTTCCGCCAGGGTGGTGATGTTTTCCAGCAGGCGCTCAATTTCATCGCGAATAACGTTGGGATAGCGCAGACGCTCCAGAATATTGAACTGGATTTGACGCATGGCATCGAGCTTCGCGAAACGTTCGCCGGGTTCCAGCCCTTCCGCTAAGGCGACCAGCAGGTTGGTCACCCCCGCTGAGGCGGAAAGCACCACCACGCGGGTATTGGCGTCCAGCAGCGCGACGTCCACGCTGCGGTTCATGGCATCAAAATCGGCAACGCTGGTGCCGCCGAACTTGGCTACAACTAAGTCTGTCATAACAACCTCGTGTCAGGGGGCCTGACTTATTAAAACGATTCCAGAAAACCAATCCTGGCGGGGCTGGACGCAACCGGATTGCAATAAAATGTCTTAATAAGCCAGGCCAAATTATTCAGCCATGGCACAAGGGAAGAGCGAAAAACAGGGTGGGCGCAGAGCGATAAACAAACTACGATGTCACCCAGAAGTGCTCCACCTTGTAGACCCGCTTGCCGATGCTGTGCATCAGACGGCGAGTATGAAACGCCCGACTGCGAACGTTTCTGGTGACAACCCAGGGGATTCAGCCCCTGTGGCCGGTGATGAGCGTAACCAGACGCTTATTCACCTCGGCGTTGCTCCCCCTCACGTATTTTCCCCGGACTGGCTCCTCCAATACGGTTACCTGGGCAACGCACCTCTTCTGGCAATTACCGACGTCTTTCACTTTGCCAGGGGGACGCGGGACATTATACCCCCCTGCAATACCCTTTCGCTGTAGCGTGAAATGCGCGATCCATACCTACCTACGTATATGTAGGTACTGCCGTTATATAAAGGCTTCAGGCGAAGTATGTCAACGTCAGGGTTATGCGGATTTTTCATGCGCGAGTCGCTGACAGAAAAAAGCCTTATGATGTCTATACTATGAGGGGCGATTTGCGCCAAATTGGCTCTAATCCTGACGCGTATCATCGGCATAACACAAAAATCATCACAATTTTTCGTCACCGGCGCTACAATCGACCGCAGTCACAATTCTCAAATCAGAAGAGTATTGCTAATGAAAAACATCAACCCAACGCAGACCTCTGCCTGGCAGGCATTACAGAAACACTTTGATGAAATGAAAGACGTTACCATCGCGGATCTGTTCGCGAAGGATAGCGATCGTTTCTCTAAATTCTCCGCCACGTTCGACGATCTGATGCTGGTGGATTTTTCCAAAAACCGCATCACCGAAGAGACGCTGGCAAAACTGCAGGACCTGGCCAAAGAGACCTTCCTGGCAGACGCCATTAAATCCATGTTCTCCGGCGAGAAGATTAACCGCACGGAAGACCGCGCGGTGCTGCACGTTGCGCTGCGTAACCGCAGCAATACTCCGATTCTGGTTGATGGCAAAGACGTGATGCCGGAAGTGAACGCCGTGCTTGAGAAGATGAAAACCTTCTCCGAAGCCATTATCTCCGGCAGCTGGAAAGGCTACACCGGTAAAGCGATTACCGACGTCGTCAACATCGGTATCGGCGGCTCCGACCTCGGCCCGTTCATGGTGACCGAAGCGCTGCGCCCGTACAAAAATCACCTGAATATGCATTTTGTTTCTAACGTCGATGGTACCCACATTGCCGAAGTGCTGAAAACGGTGAACCCGGAAACTACCCTGTTCCTGGTCGCGTCGAAAACCTTTACTACTCAGGAAACCATGACCAACGCTCACAGCGCGCGCGACTGGTTCCTGGCGACCGCTGGCGATGAGAAGCACGTCGCGAAACACTTCGCCGCGCTCTCGACCAACGGTAAAGCGGTTGGCGAGTTCGGTATTGATACCGCCAATATGTTTGAGTTCTGGGACTGGGTTGGCGGCCGTTACTCTCTGTGGTCAGCCATCGGCCTGTCCATCATCCTGTCCGTGGGCTTCGACAACTTTGTTGAGCTGCTCTCCGGCGCGCACGCGATGGACAAACACTTCTCCACCACGCCGGCTGAGAAAAACCTGCCGGTGCTGCTGGCGCTGATCGGTATCTGGTACAACAACTTCTTCGGCGCTGAAACCGAAGCGATTCTGCCGTACGACCAGTATATGCACCGTTTTGCCGCCTACTTCCAGCAGGGCAACATGGAATCCAACGGTAAATACGTTGACCGTAACGGCAACGCCGTGGATTACCAGACTGGCCCAATCATCTGGGGCGAGCCGGGGACCAACGGTCAGCACGCGTTCTACCAGCTGATTCACCAGGGGACCAAAATGGTGCCTTGCGACTTTATCGCGCCGGCGATTACGCATAACCCGCTGTCCGATCACCATCCGAAGCTGCTGTCCAACTTCTTTGCGCAGACCGAAGCGCTGGCGTTTGGTAAATCCCGCGAAGTGGTTGAGCAGGAATATCGCGATCAGGGTAAAGATCCGGCGACCCTGGAACACGTGGTGCCGTTCAAAGTGTTTGAAGGCAACCGCCCCACCAACTCCATCCTGCTGCGTGAAATTACGCCGTTCAGCCTGGGCGCGCTGATTGCCCTGTATGAGCACAAAATCTTCACCCAGGGCGTGATTATGAATATCTTCACCTTCGACCAGTGGGGCGTTGAGCTGGGCAAACAGCTGGCTAACCGCATCCTGCCGGAGCTGAAAGATGGTTCCGAAGTGAGCAGCCACGACAGCTCCACTAACGGCCTGATTAACCGCTATAAATCCTGGCGCGCATAATCGCTAAAACGTTCGCAATGCCGGCCCATGTGGCCGGCATTTTTGTTATAGCCGCCGCAGCAGCTTTGCCGGGTTCCCGGCCCACACGCCTTTCTCCGTAATGGATTTAGTCACCACGCTGCCCGCGCCAATCACGACCCCATCGCAGATGCTGACCGCCAGAATGGTTGCGCCGCTGCCGATAGACACATCGTTGCCAATCACAATTCTTCCCCAGCTCTCGCGGTCGGCGTTGGGCTTTCCCTCGCGGAACATATCGTTGGCGAACATCACGCCGTGGCCGATAAAACAGCGCTCGCCGATGGTCACGTACTCGCAGATAAAGGTGTGGGACTGAATTTTGCTGTCGTTGCCGATACGGGTATGGCCCTGAATCTCTACAAACGGCCCGACGAAGACGTTATCGCCAAGCGTGCAGTCGTAAAGGTTGGCGGGCTGGTAAATCACCACGTTTTCGCCGCTGGCGACGTTGCGAATGGCGGTTTCACGAAGGGTATGCATGCTGCCTCTCAGATTGGTTTAGCCAGAATATGGAGTGTGCTTTCCTGGGTTGCAGAATGAAATGCCACATCCTTCACGTGCTGCATCCCCTGACGTTCATAAAAACGGCGGGCACCGGTATTCGCGGCGAGCACTTCCAGCCATAGCCAGCTTTCACCGGTCTCTTTCGCTCGCTTCTCGACGGCGCGAAAAATCTGCTCGCCGTAGCGATGCCCGGTAGCGTCAGGTAATAGATAGAGTTTATGCAATAGCGTACCCGTAGGGCCTTCGGGGTTGATGTCCTGGCGGCAGGCATATTTAGCAAAGCCAATTGGCTCCTCTGCCTCAGCAATCAACCAGCAGCACTGCGGATCGGCCAGGCTGTGCGCCAGCACGGCCATGGAATACTCTTGCTGCAGGTAGTGCTCCATTTCATCGGCGTTGTGCCAGAGGTGGGCAAAGTGGTGGCGATAGCTGGCATTGGCCATCTGGTTGAGTAAAGCCGCATCTTCCGGACGTGCAAGACGAATCTTTAGCATTCTGCGTTCCTCGCAAAGAAGTGGCGATATTTTGCCCGTAAAGTTCGCTGCGGGTAAACCTCAAAAGTGGGGGGGATAAGAAGTGGCCGGAGGATGGCCTCCGGCCGGGGATCAGGCGACGGCGATGGCTTCGATCTCAATGCCCGCATCTTTAGGCAGTCTGGCGACTTCGACGCAGGAACGGGCCGGAAAGGCCGCGTTGTGTTCGGTGAAGAACGCTTCATACACCGCGTTGATGGTGGCGAAGTCATTCAGATCCTTGACGAAGACCATCGTCTTAACGATGTTTTTCACCTGCAAACCCGCCGCTTCAACGATAGCCTTAACGTTGTCCAGCGACTGTCGCGTCTGCTGAGCGATGTCGTCAGACATGGTGCCGTCCTGCGGATTGACCGGGAGCTGCCCTGAGGTCATCGTCATGGTACCCAGATTTACTCCCTGAACATACGGGCCAATGGCGGCAGGCGCAGCGGCGGTGGTAATTATCATTCTGTTGATTCCTTCTGATAGGTGATTACATGAAATAGTTGAGCAAAACCAGTGAACCGACGCCGCTGACGACGACCCAGACCAGGCCCAGGCGGAAGCTGGCGAGCGTGCAGATAATCGCGGCGATCACCTTCGGGTTTTTCAAATCGAACTCCATGCTGGAGTTCACGCTCAGGATCTGAATCGTGATGATGGCCGGCAGCACGGTCACCGGCACAAAACGCAGCGTTTTGCTGACCCGGCTCGACATCTGAATCTTCCCGGCGAGGCCAATGAACGAGAAGCGAATAAGAAAGGTCACGGCGGCCATGCCCAGCGTCAGGGCGATAAAAAAGCTATTACTCATTTTCCAGCGCTCCTTCGAGAGAGAGTTTGTCAGCGGCCTGCGCCTGTTTACGCTCTTCGGCGAGATCGACGCTCAGGCCCGCCATTACGCCCAGTACGGACGCGACGACGATACCTAACGAGTAGGGCAGTACGACCAAAAGTACCCCGGATACGGCAGCAACAACGGCGGCGACGGTGCAGGCCTGGCTTTTGATTTGTGGGACCACGATGGCGATAAATGCGGCGACCATCGCGAAGTCCAGACCATATTTTTCAATGTGCGGAAAAGAGGCGCCAACCAGAGCGCCAAGGAAATCGGCTAGCACCCAGGCGAACCAAAACGTCAGCATTGCTGAAAAATAGAAAAGATATTTATCTTTTTTATTCTCCTCCATCTCTTTCACCGTCGCGGCGTACACTTCATCGGTCAGGGCATACGCCATAAAGCATTTTTTAAAGAAGGAGGCTTCGCGTACCGTACTGGAAATAGAGGCGCTATAAAGCACATGGCGAAGATTAATAATCAGCGTGGTGAATATAATCACCCCAAGGCTCGCTCCGGTTTTTAGCATATTTAACGCCAGCATTTGTGCCGAACCGGCGATGACAATCGTCGACCATGCCGTACTTTGCCAGATACTCATCCCGGCGCTAACGCTTAGCGCGCCGACAATAAATGAAAACGGAAAGTCGCCGATGCACAGGGGAAGTATGGCGCTCATACCCCGTAGAATCACTTTTTTGTTCATAAACAATACCTGTTGTATTCAGGAGATTAATTATTTGTGTAAGGTACATTAAAACGCTAATTAATGATTACTTTGCTACCATAATGTTGATGATTTCTTTATCGGTATAGGCCATAGGCTTAATTACCAGACGGCAGAGATTATTAATAGTCTGCTCAACGTCAGCGCAAACAATGCCGTCATTAGAGCCTGCGCAGCTATTTTGCATCGCCATCAGTACGGCCTTAAAGGCGCTGGAAACCACGGACGATACTTTCATTGCGCAGCTATTAGAGGCGCCATCGCAAATCATGCCGGTAATATCGCTGATCATATTAATAATAGCGGTATTAATTGTTTGCAGGTCACGGGTAAATAACCACGCCATGCCTGCCGCGGCGCCCATCGCTGCCGTGGACGCCGCGCATAGCGCGGACAGACGCGTATAGCGGGAGTGGATCGATATGGCGGTCAGGTGGGAGAGCGCCAGCGCCCGCGCGAGGGTCTCTTCATCAGCGTTAAGATGCTCCGCGACCGTCACTACCGGCATGGTGGCGGCGATACCCTGGTTACCGGAACCAAAGTTAGACATCGCGACGACGGGGGCTCCGCCCATTCGCGCGTCGGATGCGGCGACGGTATTGATGATGACTTTACTCAGCAGGTCGTTGCTGAGCAGGCCATTTTTTACCGCATCAGAGAAGGTGCCGTTGATGTTCAAACCGTATTTTTTGCTTTTACCTTCCTCCGCCAGCGCCGAATTGAGCCGGGCGGCTTCGAGAATAAATGCGATGTCGGCGAATTCGACCTCGCTAATAAAATCAAAGGCCTCGGCAAGCGAAAAGGTTGCTAATGTTTCCTGCTGCGTTACCGTACTCTGTTTGTCCGCCAGCACCTGCGCTTCGCCATTAATATACAGCTCAACGATATTGGTATGCGTGCCCTTGACCACCACGCGGCAGCTCTTTTCGCCACCCGTTAGCGTCAGATCCAGATGAATAAAGTCAGGAGTATCTTTCACGCTAATATTGACCTGGCCATCGGCAATTAACATCTGGGCTAATTCAACATGCCGTTCGGTAATTCCCTCCAGCGTTTTTAAACCTTTATCCGCATCGCCACCAAATGCGCCAATTGCGGCTGCGAGCGCCACCCCGCTGACGGAAGTGCCCGGAATAGTTACGCCCATCGCATTCTTGTACAGGTTCGCAGAAATAAAGCCGCTAATGTTTTGACAAGCCGTATCTAAATGTTTTGCAGCGTAAGCGGCGGTAAAAGAAATAGCAACGGGTTCCGTACAGCCTAATGCCGGAGCCACTTCTTTTTTTAGCCAGTTTATAAACAGGGATGAGTGTTCAGTAGTCATGTTTTATATCGTTCCGCTAACGAGGGTTTATTAATCTGCGAGTATGCTAAGTCAATTTCTAAGGAAAAACTTACTCTAATGCGGGCGTAATTTATGCCTGAAAGAGAAAAATATTCGCTTATTACAATATTGTAAAATTGTGATCTTATTATGGTTAATTAACTGATTTGACGGGTATTTATATTCTGTTTTTTGAACATAAAAAGGGATTTAGTTAACTACCTCACAGCGTTGCCGAAAGTAAAAATTTCTCTTTTTACGTATTTCATCGGAGATGAGAAAGGCAAGCAGTGGAAAGAAGGGACTCACAAATGTAGATCTGGATCACATTTTTGCGTTATACAGGTCACAGGAAATCATGATGATGAGGTGTACCTATGCCGCCGGTTTATCGTCCGTTGGTGAGTTTTATTGCAACCGCAATGCAAACCGTTTTGAATCTTGGCCTGCTGTGCCTGGGGGTCATTCTGATCGTATTTCTGGGAAAGGAGACGCTGCATCTGGCGCACGTCCTGTTCACCCCGGAGCCTGTCAGCAAGTACAAGCTGGTGGAAGGGCTGGTGGTCTACTTCCTCTATTTCGAGTTTATCGCGCTGATAGTGAAGTACTTTGAGTCGGGATTTCACTTCCCGCTGCGCTACTTTGTCTATATCGGCATCACCGCAATCGTCCGCCTGATCATTATCGATCATGAGTCGCCTATGGCGGTGCTGATTTACTCCGCGGCGATCCTGATTCTGGTGATAACGCTCTGGCTGTGTAACTCCAACCGTCTGAAGCGCGAATAAAAAAAGCGGCCTCCAGGGCCGCTGACCAACAGTCACAAATAGAATTTATGTAGGGTCCAGTTGAGGATAGCAGTGGCATTTGCCTTACTTTTTCAGCTGAGGGCGACGGCGGTAATACCCGGTTGGGGTCGCGCATTACCGCTAAACCGTCGGCCCTCATCTGAAATTTGGGGCGGGTGTTACAAAAAAATTAACCTTTCACTCCGCCAGCCGTCAGGCCGTTAACCAACCAGCGCTGGGCCAGCAGGAACACCACGGTAATCGGAATGGCGGAAAGCACCGCCGCGGCGGCAAAGTCGCCCCACAGATAGTTCTGCGGGTTGAGATACTGTTGCATTCCGACCGCAAGGGTATAGCTGTTCACATCGCGCAGCAGCAGGGAGGCCACCGGCACTTCGGTAATCGCCGCGATGAACGACAGAATAAACACCACCGCCAGAATCGGTACCGACAGCGGGAGCAGCACGAGGCGGAAAGCCTGCCATGGGGTCGCACCGTCCAGCGCCGCCGCTTCTTCAAGCGAGCCGTCGATGGTTTCGAAGTAACCTTTGATTGTCCAGACGTGCAGCGCGATACCGCCCATGTAGGCGAAGATGACGCCGCCGTGGGTATTCAGGCCGACGAACGGCACGTACTGGCCGAGACGGTCAAACAGGGCGTACAGCGCGACCAGCGACAGCACCGCGGGGAACATCTGGAAAATCAGCATCCCTTTCAGCAGCGTTGCTTTACCCGGGAAGCGCATGCGGGCAAAAGCGTAAGCGCAGGTGGTAGAAAGCGCGACGATGCCAATGGCGGTAATGCCTGCCACCTTGATGGAGTTCCACAGCCACAGCAGCACCGGGAAGGGGGGCGGCGTGACGCGACCATCAGCGTGTTCGACGCTGAAGCCGAGCGCCAGCCGCCAGTGCTCCCAGGAGATACTTTCGGGGATCAGGCTACCGGTGGCGAAGTTCCCTTCGCGCAGAGAGATAGCGATGACCATCAGCAGCGGGAACATAATCGCCGCGATAAAAATCAGCAGCAGGAGGTGCGTCGTGAACAGGCGCAGCTTCTGAGATTTGGGTTGAACCATAGCCATAATCGTTATCTCCCTTAATCAAACTTCATACGTGTGGCTTTCAGGTTAACAATCGCCAGGGCGCCTACCAGCAGGAAGATCAGCGTGGCGATAGCCGCCGCAAGGCCGAAGTCCTGACCGCCGCCGCCTTCAAAGGCGATACGGTAGGTATAGCTCACCAGCAGGTCGGTGTAGCCCGCCGGCGTGGTGGTGCCGAGCCGGTCCGGCCCGCCGTTGGTCAACAGCTGAATCAGCACGAAGTTGTTAAAGTTAAAGGCGAAGCTGGCGATCATCAGCGGCGTCAGCGGCTTGATCAGCAGCGGCAGCGTAATTTTGAAGAAGTTCTGGAACGGCGTAGCGCCATCCATTGCCGAGGCTTCATATAAATCGTCAGGAATCGCTTTCAGCAGGCCCATGCACAGGATCATCATGTACGGATAGCCCAGCCAGGTGTTGACGATGATAATCATGGTACGCGCGGTGGTCGGGTCGCTAAACCAGGCCGGCTTGATGCCGAACAGCGCGCTGAGCATCATGTTGATCTCACCAAAGCTCTGGTTGAACAACCCTTTGAAAATCAGAATCGAGATAAACGACGGTACGGCGTAAGGCAGAATCAGCAGTACGCGGTAAATCGCTTTACCTTTCAGGGCTTCCCACTGGACGAGACAGGCGAGCACCATGCCGACCGCAACGGTGAGAATCACGGTCAGAACGGAGAACACCACCGTCCAGACGAAAATCGCGAAGAACGGTTTCTGGATGCCTTCATCCTGGAACACGCGAGTGAAGTTATCCCAGCCGATGGTCACGGTGTAGCCCGGGCTGAGCTTTTCGCTGCCCCAGCTACCGTCGGCGTTCATCGCCTGATAGAAACCGACCTCGGCGTTCGGACGGTATTTCACGCCGCTCTGGTTGTTGGTCAGCGTGCCGTCACTGGCCAGCGCGTACAGCGGCTGAGTACCGGAGAACTGACGCAGGGAGCTCATAATGACTTTGCTTTCATCCGGCAACACGGCGGTCAGCTGGTTCAGGGCGGTACGGTTTTGCGTAATCACGCGCAGCGTGGCGCGCTCGCCTTCCGGCAGGGCGTCTGCCTCTTTTAAGGCCAGCTTCTGTTCGCCGCCGAATTTAAAGGCGTCGGAAAGATAGTTTTTGCCGCTTTCGCCGTCGGTCAGCGCCAGCTTCCACTCATCTCCCGCCGGATAAAGCGCGAAGTTGTAGGATTTCCCTGCCTGGAAGGAGCGGTCCATCAGCACCTGTTGGGCGCGTTCGAAGGTCAGCTGGTTAGTGCTGCTGTAGTTGGTAAAAGCGATAGCGATAGTGCAGATCAGCGGGAACAGGACGAACAGCCCCATCCCGGCGAGACCCGGATAAACATAGCGCCAGGCGTAGGCCTTGCGATTGGAAAAAATATACAGGCCAACCGAGCTCAAAATCAGCGTCATGATGGCAAACAGGTACTCCCCCTGGGCGTACATCAAAACAACAAGGTAACCCACCAGCAGGCACAGCAAGCCGATCACAGACCATGTGAGCTGCGGGCTTTGCCACCAGTGCTTCTTTTTCACGACATCCATGGGGATCATCCTCTTTACACTTTATCCTTCGCGCTACCTCTTTGTTGGCTGCGGATGCGTACCCCAGTCACTTACTGATGTAAGCTCCTGGGATTTGCATCCTTGCCGCCTCGATGTAGCGCGAATGATTTCGCGTAACAACGTATTCAACAAACCTTATTCCCTAAGAAATAAGGGAAACCGTATTACTTGGTGATACGAGCCTGTGCGTCTTTCAGCGCCGCATCGACGGTCTGGCGACCGCTAGCGGCGTTGATCACTGCGGTACGAACGGCATACCAGAAGGCGGACATCTGCGGAATATTCGGCATGATTTCACCTTTCTGGGCGTTAGCCATGGTGGCGGCGATACGCGGATCTTTTTCCAGTTTTTCCTGGAAGGATTTCAGCGCGACCGCGCCCAGCGGTTTGTCCTTGTTCACTTCATCCAGACCCTGATCGGTCATCAGGTAGTTTTCGAGGAACTCTTTCGCCAGTTCTTTGTTCGGGCTGGCGGCGTTAATACCGGCGCTCAGTACGCCAACGAACGGTTTAGAAGGGTTGCCTTTGAAGGTCGGCAGCAGGGTAACGCCGTAGTTAACCTTGCTCTTATCGATGTTAGACCACGCCCACGGACCGTTGATGGTCATCGCGGTTTCGCCTTTGTTGAATGCCGCTTCCGCGATGGAGTAGTCGGTGTCGGCGTTCATATGCTTGTTCTTGATAAGGTCGACCAGGAAGGTCAGGCCCGCTTTCGCGCCAGCGCTATCCACGCCTACGTCTTTCACGTCGTACTTGCCGTTTTCAAACTTGAACGCATAACCGCCGTCGGCGGCGATCAGCGGCCAGGTGAAGTACGGTTCTTGCAGGTTGAACATCAGCGCGCTCTTACCTTTCGCTTTCAGTTCTTTATCCAGCGCCGGGATCTCTTCCCAGGTTTTCGGCGGGTTTGGCACCAGGTCTTTGTTATAGATCAGCGACAGCGCTTCAACGGCAACCGGGTAGGCAATCAGCTTGCCGTTATAGCGAACCGCATCCCAGGTGAACGGATAGAGTTTGTCCTGGAACGCTTTATCCGGGGTGATTTCCGCCAGCAGGCCGGACTGCGCGTAGCCGCCAAAACGGTCGTGAGCCCAGAAGATGATGTCAGGGCCGTCGCCGGTCGCGGCAACCTGCGGGAATTTCTCTTCCAGCTTATCCGGATGCTCTACGGAGACTTTAATGCCGGTGTCTTTTTCAAACTTTTTACCCACTTCAGCGAGGCCGTTGTAGCCTTTGTCGCCGTTAATCCAGATAACCAGCTTACCTTCTTCGATTTTTGCGAGGGCAGAGGCGGAAAACATCATCGTGGTCAATGCAGACAGCGCGAGGATGCGAGCGCCAGTTTTGATTTTCATATACCCGTCCTATTTGGTGATGTGCTCGTGGATACACTTGAGTGGCTTAACGGTGATGAGTTTCCTTTTTTAACAACCTCTTTCCATCCTCCCCATGTCTACGCCCCATCCCCCGATAGTGTGATCTCCATTGCAGAAATGCCGGTTATGAGTCCTGGAGCACATAAAAAGGCGGCCAATTTTGCAGGCTACATCACGAAATCGACGTCCGTCCGTCCCCCCCGGCGGCGAGAAGCAATCTCTCATCCTCCCGCCTCCTCCCCCATAAAAAAGCCGGGGGGTGGAGGATTTACCCTATTTATGAATGCCGCATAGTCAGCCCATCTTGAATGTGTCGTTAAGTGACAGGTTGTAACGAAGGGAGAAGGGCATGGCGAGCGTACAGCTGCGAAATGTAACGAAAGCCTGGGGTGACGTAGTGGTATCGAAAGATATCAATCTCGAGATCCAGGATGGGGAGTTCGTCGTGTTTGTTGGGCCATCAGGCTGCGGCAAATCCACCCTGCTGCGTATGATTGCCGGGCTGGAAACGGTGACCAGCGGCGATCTGCTGATTGGCGATACCCGAATGAATGATGTCCCGCCCGCCGAGCGCGGTATCGGGATGGTGTTTCAGTCTTATGCGCTTTACCCCCACCTTTCCGTCGCGGAAAACATGTCTTTTGGCCTGAAGCTGGCCGGCGCCAAAAAAGAGCTGATTAACCAGCGCGTGACTCAGGTGGCGGAGGTTCTTCAGCTGGCCCATCTGCTGGAGCGCAAACCGAAAGCGCTTTCCGGCGGTCAGCGTCAGCGCGTGGCGATTGGCCGTACCCTGGTGGCTGAACCGCGCGTGTTCCTGCTGGATGAACCGCTCTCTAACCTCGATGCCGCGCTGCGCGTGCAGATGCGCATTGAGATTTCCCGTCTGCATAAGCGTCTTGGCCGCACGATGATTTACGTGACCCACGACCAGGTCGAAGCGATGACCCTGGCCGACAAGATTGTGGTGCTGGACGCCGGTCGCGTCGCGCAGGTCGGGAAGCCTCTCGAACTCTATCACTACCCGGCGGATCGTTTCGTCGCGGGCTTTATTGGCTCGCCGAAGATGAACTTCCTGCCGGTGAAAGTCACCGCTACCGCCATTGAGCAGGTGCAGGTGGAGCTGCCAAACCGTCAGCAGGTCTGGCTGCCGGTGGACAGCGCCCGCGTTCAGGTCGGCGCCAACATGTCCTTAGGGATTCGCCCGGAACATCTGCTGCCCAGCGATATCGCCGACGTCACCCTTGAAGGTGAAGTTCAGGTGGTCGAACAGCTCGGCCACGAAACGCAAATTCATATCCAGATCCCATCCATCCGTCAAAACCTGGTTTACCGCCAGAACGACGTGGTGCTGGTAGAAGAGGGAGCCACATTCGCCATCGGTTTGCCGCCGGAGCGCTGCCATTTATTCCGTGAGGATGGCACCGCTTGTCGTCGGCTGCATAAAGAGCCGGGCGTGTAAGGCTTCTAACTAAAAAAAAACACAAAACCATTCGCGCTGCATCGAGGCGGCAAGGGAATGAATCCCTGGGAGCGTACAAAAGTACGTGACCAGGGTGAGTGAGCGCAGCCAACAAAGAGGCAGCCCGAAGGGTGAAGTGTTCAAAGAAAAGCAATGATCTCAGGAGATAGAATGATGATTACTCTGCGCAAACTTCCACTGGCGGTCGCCGTTGCGGCAGGCGTTATGTCTGCTCAGGCGCTGGCCGTTGATTTCCACGGCTACGCTCGTTCTGGTATCGGCTGGACCGGCAGCGGCGGTGAGCAACAGTGCTTCAAAGCCACGGGTGCTCAAAGCAAATACCGTCTTGGCAACGAATGTGAAACCTATGCGGAACTGAAGCTGGGCCAGGAGTTGTGGAAAGAAGGTGATAAGAGTTTTTATTTCGATACTAACGTCGCTTATTCCGTAAATCAGGAAGATGACTGGGAAAGTACCTCTCCGGCGTTTCGTGAAGCTAACATCCAGGGTAAAAACCTGATTGACTGGCTGCCGGGTTCTACCCTGTGGGCCGGTAAGCGCTTCTACCAGCGTCATGACGTTCACATGATCGACTTCTACTACTGGGATATCTCCGGCCCGGGTGCGGGTCTGGAAAACGTTGACCTCGGCTTCGGTAAACTCTCTCTGGCGGCCACGCGTAACTCAGAAAGCGGCGGTTCTTACACTTTCTCCAGCGATGACACCAAGAAATTTGCTGCTAAAACCGCAAACGACGTCTTTGACGTGCGTCTGGCCGGTATGGAAATCAACCCGGGCGGCGTACTGGAGTTAGGCGTGGATTATGGCCGCGCTAACCCGCAGGACGATTACCGTCTGGTTGATGGCGCATCAAAAGACGGCTGGATGTTCACCGGTGAACATACTCAGTCTATCTGGGGCGGCTTCAACAAGTTTGTTGTTCAGTATGCGACCGACTCGATGACCTCCTGGAACAGCGGTCACTCCCAGGGAACCAGCATCGATAACAACGGCAGCATGATCCGCGTTCTGGATCACGGCGCGATGGACTTCAACGATGACTGGGGCCTGATGTACGTTGCGATGTACCAGGACGTGGACCTGGACAGCAACAACGGTTCTACCTGGTACACCGTCGGTGTTCGTCCGATGTACAAATGGACGCCGATCATGAGCACCCAGCTGGAAGTCGGTTACGACAACGTGAAATCTCAGCGCACCAGCGAAAACAACAACCAGTACAAAATTACCCTGGCCCAGCAATGGCAGGCGGGTAACAGCGTCTGGTCTCGCCCGGCAATCCGTATTTTCGCGACCTACGCAAAATGGGATGAGAACTGGGGCTACAGCAACACCTCCGGTCTGCAGACTAAAGACGGCAGCGGTAACGGGGTTTACACCTCCAGCCGCGGTAACGATAGCGAAGTGACCTTCGGTGCGCAGATGGAAGTTTGGTGGTAACACCGCCGTAATCATGTAGTGACACGGAGGGGCTCTGCCCCTCCTGATTCTTCAGGATTAGCGCGCTATTGCCTGGCCACCGCTAAACCTACGCTATCCGAGGTGAGAACAATGAAAATGAAGAAAACTCTCGTCGCCCTGTGTTTATCCGCAGGAATGTTGGCATGCGCGCCGGGAATGAGCCTTGCCGACGTCAACTTTGTCCCGCAAAACACCAGCGCAGCGCCCGCCATCCCCGGCGCTGCCCTACAGCAGCTCGTCTGGACGCCAGTCGATCAATCTAAAACGCAGACCGTTGATTTACTCACGGGCGGCCAGCGCCTGGATGTTGCCGGCATCTCCGGACCGGTTGCGGCCTGGAGCGTTCCGGCGAATATTGGCGAACTGACCCTGACGCTCACGAGCGAAGTGAATAAGCAAAAACAGATTTTTGCGCCGAACGTGCTGATTCTCGATCAGAATATGACGCCATCCGCGTTCTTCCCCAGCAGCTATTTTACCTATCAGCAGCCCGGCGTGATGACCGCGGATCGGCTTGAAGGCGTCATGCGCCTGACCCCGGCGCTGGGGCAGCAGAAGCTTTACGTGCTGGTCTTTACGACGGAAAAAGATTTACAACAAACCACGACTCTGCTGGATCCGGCGAAAGCTTACGCTAAAGGCGCGGGCAATGCCGTGCCGGATATTCCAGACCCGATAGCCCGCCACACCACCGATGGCGTGCTGAAGCTAAAAGTCAAAACCAATAGCGGCTCCAGCGTGCTGGTTGGTCCGCTGTTTGGCTCTTCCGGCAATGGCCCGGTGACCGTCGGCAATACCGCCGCGCCGGTTGTCGCGCCGGCCCCGGCTCCGGCGGCGAAAAGCGAACCGATGCTTGATGACACCGAAACCTATTTCAACAACGGCATTAAGCAGGCGGTTGCGAAAGGCGATATCGATAAAGCCCTGAAATTGATGAACGAAGCTGAACGTCTTGGCTCGAAATCTGCTCGTTCCACCTTTATCAGCAGTGTAAAAGGCAAGGGGTGACCGTCTCCCCGCAATGCTGATGTTTAGGCACAGCCTTTAGGTGCGTCCGTCAGGGCGCACTTTTTTTTAGCGCGCCGCAGCCTCTGTTGCACGGCTGTTGCGCGGATGATCGTATATTGACGTTTGCCCGCCCCCGATGCCCCATTCTGCGATACAATACCTTTACGTTATGTACCGGAGATTCAGGCATGCCACATCCTGCGCTTACGCAACTGCGTGCGCTGCATTATTTTGCCGCTATGCCCCCGCTGGATGCGCATCTGCGCGACTGGCTATTGCTGGAAGACTCAATGACCAAACGCTTTGAGCAGCAGGGGAAGAAAGTCAGCGTCATCATGGTTAACGAAGGTTTTGTTGGACGCGACGCGCTGGCCGGTGAGGCGCCCCTGTTACCGAGCGAACCCCGCTACTGGCTGCGGGAAATCATTCTTTGCGCCAACGGTGAACCCTGGCTGGCCGGGCGCACGATAGTGCCCGAATCAACGCTGAGCGGCCCCGAACTGGCGCTGCAACAGCTGGGGCAAACGCCGTTGGGCCGCTATCTCTTCACGTCATCGACGCTAACCCGTGATTTTATTGAAATTGGTCGTCATGCAGAGCTGTGGGGGCGTCGTTCCCGCCTCCGGTTGAGCGGCAAACCGCTGCTGCTGACGGAACTGTTTTTGCCTGCATCGCCGTTGTATTAAGAGGAAAATGAAATGGAGTGGAGTCTGACGCAGAACAAGCTGCTGGCGTTTCACCGCCTGATGCGTACTGACAAACCGATTGGCGCGCTGCTGCTGCTGTGGCCGACGCTATGGGCGCTGTGGGTGGCGACGCCGGGGATACCGCCGCTATGGATCCTCGCCGTTTTTGTCGCCGGCGTCTGGCTGATGCGCGCCGCAGGCTGCGTGGTCAACGACTATGCCGATCGCAAGTTTGACGGCCACGTCAAACGGACGGCCCGCCGCCCGTTGCCGAGCGGCGACGTTAGCGAAAAGGAGGCGCGGACGCTGTTTGTCGTGCTGGTGCTGCTTTCGTTTCTGCTGGTGTTGACCCTGAACACCATGACCATTCTGCTGTCGGTAGCGGCGCTGGCGCTGGCATGGGTATATCCGTTTATGAAGCGCTATACCCACCTGCCTCAGGTCGTGCTGGGCGCGGCGTTCGGCTGGTCGATCCCGATGGCCTTTTCGGCGGTCAGCGAATCGCTGCCGCTGAGCTGCTGGCTGATGTTCCTCGCCAATATCCTGTGGGCGGTGGCCTACGATACCCAGTATGCGATGGTCGATCGTGATGATGACGTCAAAATCGGTATCAAATCGACGGCGATTCTCTTTGGCGACAACGATCGCTTAATCATCGGTATTTTACAGGTGGCGGTACTGGGTCTGATGGCCGCGGTAGGCTGGCTGAGCGGGCTGGGCTGGGAGTATTACTGGTCGTTGTTTATCGCCGCGGCGCTGTTTGCCTGGCAGCAGAAGCTGATATTTAAACGCGAACGCGATGCCTGCTTTAAGGCGTTTATGAACAATAACTACGTGGGGCTGGTGCTGTTTCTCGGCCTGGCGATGGGATATATGCAGTAGCGCTGTGGGTTTCCCGGCTTGCGGCGTAAACGCCTTAGCCGGGCTACAAAACCGCAGGGTCCGGTAGCCCGGCGCAGGCCGGGACATCTCTTTAAACGTTACGCTTCATCCTGGGTAACGCTTTCAATCGTTAATCGCACATCCGAAGTAATCAGATCCGCCAGCATGCGGTAGATCTTCAACGTCTCTTCCGGCTCGGCGTCCCCGGTATCGCTGATATAGCCTTCGTCACGCAGGGTCAACACCAGCGTGCTGAACACCGCCTTATCGAAGAACTCCGGCGCGTTGATGCCGTGCAGAACGGACAGGCGCTGCGCCACGGTGCGGCTCTCTTTCTCCAGCGAACTGCGGTTGATTGACGGGTTGGCACTCAGCAGCCAGAAGGTAATGGCGTAGCGCTGCAGCGTTTCGCGCGCGCCTGCGGCCAGCAGCTGCAGAGAACGGGCATGAGACGGATTGACGCTCACCTCATCGTCGTTCAGGGCGATGAGGCCCTGACGCTGCATCTCAGCGATCAGCGCATCGACGACGCCCGCCAGCTCCGCTTTTTCCCAGCGCAGGAACAGCTCGGCCTTCAGGAACGGATAGAACATCTCGACGTGACGCAGGATTTCGGCACGGGTAATACGACGATGCTGAGTGACGATGGCGGCTAACAGCGACGGCATCACCAGCATATGGGCGATGTTGTTGCGGTAGTAGGTCATCAGGACGGCCTGCTCGCGCGGCAGAATGATGATATCGCCAATGGTATCTTTCTCAACTTCGAACTTGTTCATCTGCAGCGCGTGGTCAATCAGCTCGCTGGCCGAAGCCGCAGGCGTAGTCGCATCCGCTGAATATGGCACGTTGCGCAGCAGGGCGAGATAGCACTCCAGCTGCTCGGTGAGCTGCTCGCGGGTCAGTGAACGCTGACGCGATGCCAGAAGCGCGGTACAGCACAGGTTCATGGCGTTAGCCGCGCCGGCATTATTGATGCGCACCATCAGATCCGAGGCGATATTATTCACCGTCGGGGTCAGCCAGGAAGGGCGAACCGCTTCGATAGGGTCGATAGACTCGCGCCAGTCCGGCACATGCTGGTTCAGATAGGCCATCAGCGGCAGGGGTTCGCCGAAGTTAACGTAGCCCTGGCCGAGATTTCGCAGCTTGCTCAAGCCGCGCAGCATCTGCGGCAGGCTCTCTTTCTCTTTCGTCGCACCGCGTAGCTCTTTGGCGTAGGTACCGACCTCCATCACGTGCTCGTAGCCGATGTAAATCGGCACCAGGGTGATGGGGCGATTACCGCCGCGCAGCATCGCCTGAATGGTCATCGAGAGGGTGCCGGTTTTCGGATCCAGCAGGCGTCCGGTACGCGAACGCCCGCCTTCAACGAAATACTCCACCGAATAGCCGCGGCTGAACAGCTCGCCGAGATATTCGCGGAATACGGTTGAGTAGAGCTTATTGCCCTTGAACGTACGGCGAATAAAGAACGCGCCGCCGCGACGGAAGATCGGACCGGCGGGCCAGAAGTTCAGGTTGATACCGGCGGCGATATGCGGCGGCACCAGGCCCTGATGATAAATGACGTAAGAGAGCAGCAGATAGTCCATATGGCTGCGGTGGCACGGGACATAAACGATCTCGTGGCCTTCATGCGCCAGCTGGCGCACGCGCTCGGCGTTATGCACGTTAATGCCCTGATACAGCCGGTTCCAGGTAAAGCCCAGCACGCGGTCGGTCAGGCGAATCATCTCATAGGAGAAGTTTGCGGCGATCTCTTCCATCAGGGCGATAGCGTTTTGCTGCGCCTTTTCATGAGAAATTTTCTTGCTGCGCGCTTCGTCTTCTACCGCACGGGCAATGGCTTTCGACGCCAGCAGCTTATTAAACAGATCCTGGCGCGCGGGCAGGCGCGGGCCGACCGCCGCCAGACGCTGACGGGCGAAGTGCATGCGCGCCACGCGGGCCAGCTTCTGGGCGATGGTTTTATCGGTACCGTGTTCGTCCGCCATCTTACGCAGCGAGACCGAAGGCGAGAAACGGACAAAGCTGTCGCGGCCCAGCCACAGAACGGCGAAGAATTTCTGAATGCCGTTGAGCATGCGCAGCGGCGGGTTCACCTCGCCTTTTTCACGCCCCGGTGCGCGACCGAACATCACCGAAACCGGCACCATCTGCACGTCAAGATCGGGATGGTTGCGGTGCAAATCCAGATAGTCGTGAAAGAGCTTGATAGACTCTTCTTTCGGCGTGTAATAGGTAAACACGCGCGGTCCGCCGTGGATAAATACGTAGCGCGGAAGCAGGCCGCCGTCGATCTCGAGCGGCTCCAGCGGGTCCGGTAACTCATGTTCCAGACATTGCGCGCGCAGCGTCAGCAGGTCCGCCTTCGAATTGTAGGGCAGGACATACATAATGGGACGCGAGGTATCCAGGCCTAATTCCTGAGCAGGTTGTGCCGGAATCGACTTGCTTTTTACCAGCGCCCTTAATGGTAAATTCAGTAATTTATAGTAAATTCGTTGCCAGCCAGACATAGACGATGTGAAGCCTCTGGTTAATCATGCAAATGCGCCGCAAGAATAACAGAAAGTGCGCAAAATTTCCGTTGTAACGCGGCAAACGCGTACACTCATTGACGTCATTTACATAAAAAGGTTTGTTTGATGGCCAATAATACCACTGGGTTAACCCGAATTATTAAAGCGGCAGGGTATTCCTGGAAAGGATTCCGGGCGGCGTGGGTCAACGAGGCCGCCTTTCGTCAGGAAGGCATCGCGGCCGTTGTTGCCGTGGCGATCGCCTGCTGGTTAGACGTCGATGCCATCACCCGGGTGCTGTTGATTAGCTCGGTCCTGCTAGTGATGATAGTTGAAATTATCAATAGCGCGATTGAGGCGGTTGTTGACCGTATTGGCCCTGAACATCACGAGCTGTCGGGGCGAGCGAAAGACATGGGATCGGCGGCGGTATTGCTGGCGATCATCATCGCGCTGATCGCGTGGGGAACGCTTTTATGGGCAAACTACCGCTAACGCCTGGCGTAGCGGCTCGCAAAACGGAAAGAAACTCCTGATTTTTGTGTGAAATGTGGTTCCAAAATCACCGTTAGCTGTATATACTCACAGCATAACTGTATATACACCCAGGGGGCGGAATGAAAGCGTTAACGACCAGGCAGCAAGAGGTGTTTGATCTCATTCGGGATCATATCAGCCAGACGGGCATGCCGCCGACGCGTGCGGAGATTGCTCAGCGCTTGGGGTTCCGTTCCCCAAACGCGGCGGAAGAACACCTGAAAGCGCTGGCGCGTAAAGGCGCAATCGAGATCGTTTCCGGCGCCTCCCGCGGTATTCGTCTGCTGACGGAAGAAGAAACGGGTCTGCCGCTTATTGGCCGCGTCGCGGCGGGTGAGCCGCTGCTGGCCCAGCAGCATATCGAAGGTCACTATCAGGTCGATCCGGCTATGTTTAAGCCGAATGCCGATTTTCTGCTGCGCGTTAGCGGGATGTCGATGAAAGACATCGGTATTCTTGATGGCGACCTGCTGGCCGTCCATAAAACGCAGGATGTGCGCAATGGCCAGGTGGTTGTGGCGCGCATCGACGAAGAAGTTACCGTGAAGCGACTGAAAAAGCAGGGTAACGTCGTTGAACTGCTGCCGGAAAACAGCGAATTCTCGCCGATCGTGGTGGACCTTCGCGAGCAAAGCTTCACTATTGAAGGCCTGGCCGTTGGCGTTATCCGCAACGGCAACTGGCAGTAATCTCTTCACCTCGCGGCATCATCACCTGATGCATGATGCTGCGCCGTTTTTCCTCATTTGGGCTCTTTCTCCATGCTTTTTAACGCCGCCGACAAAGCCCTGTGGCGCTTAGCGCTGCCCATGATTTTCTCCAATATCACCGTTCCGCTGCTGGGGCTGGTGGATACCGCCGTTATTGGCCACCTCGACAGCCCGGTTTATCTGGGGGGCGTGGCGGTTGGCGCAACGGCGACCAGCTTCCTCTTTATGCTGCTGTTGTTCCTGCGAATGAGTACCACCGGACTGACGGCGCAGGCGTTTGGCGCAAAAGATCCGCAGCGGCTGGCGCGTGCGCTGGTGCAGCCGCTGGTTCTGGCGCTGGCCGCCGGGGCGGCGATTGTGCTCTTACGGATGCCGTTAATCGACCTGGCGCTGCATATCGTCGGCGGTAGCGAAGCCGTGCTCCAACAGGCCAGACGCTTCCTGGAGCTCCGCTGGCTAAGCGCGCCGGCATCGCTGGCGAATCTGGTCCTGCTGGGCTGGCTGCTGGGCGTGCAGTACGCCAGAGCGCCGGTGATCCTGCTGGTAGTCGGCAACGTCCTCAACATCGTGCTCGATTTATGGCTGGTGATGGGCCTGCATATGAACGTGCAGGGGGCGGCGCTGGCGACGGTCACCGCAGAATACGTCACTTTCTTTATTGGCCTGCTGATGGCGAGACGCGTGCTGGCGCTGCGCGGCGTTTCCCTGTCGATGCTGAAAAACGCCTGGCGCGGAGATATACGCCGCCTGCTGGCGCTGAATCGCGACATCATGCTGCGCTCGCTGCTGCTACAGCTCTGCTTCGGGGCGGTGACGGTATTTGGCGCCCGCCTTGGCGCCGATGTCGTCGCGGTCAATGCGGTCCTCATGACGATGCTGACCTTTACCGCCTATGCGCTGGACGGTTTTGCCTACGCCGTTGAGGCGCACTCCGGGCAGGCCTACGGCGCGCGCGACGACAGCCAGCTGCTTGCCGTCTGGCACGCGGCCTGCCGCCAGTCAGGGATGGTGGCGCTGGCGTTTGCGCTGATTTACGGCCTTGCCGGTGAGCAGATTATCGCTTTGCTGACCTCGCTGCCTTCGCTGCAGCAGCTGGCCGACCGCTATCTGGTCTGGCAGATGATACTGCCGGTCATTGGCGTCTGGTGCTACCTGCTGGACGGAATGTTTATCGGCGCGACGCGGGGGGCGGAGATGCGCAACAGCATGGCGGTAGCGGCGGCGGGGTTTGCCCTGACGCTGCTGACGGTACCGACGCTCGGCAACCACGGACTGTGGCTGGCGCTGACGGTCTTTCTCGCTCTGCGCGGCGTTTCTCTGGCGGTTATCTGGCGGCGCCACTGGCAGCGCGGAACCTGGTTTTCGTAATGCATTTGGTGCATCTGATGGTTAAAGATTCCGAATAATAAATCTTACTCAGGATACTCATCTATAGTTAAGTCATGTCCGGCACACAGCGGGCTGTTCATTCACCGAACGATAACCGAACGATGAGGAATGCATGATGAATAAAGACGAAATCGGCGGTAACTGGAAACAGTTCAAAGGTAAAGCGAAAGAAAAATGGGGCAAGTTGACCGACGATGACATGACCGTCATTGAAGGCAAACGCGACCAGCTGGTGGGCAGAATTCAGGAACGTTACGGTTACGCCAAAGACCAGGCAGAGAAAGAAGTGACCGACTGGGAAACCAAAAACGACTATCGCTGGTAGCGAAAACGGCGTGTTTTAACCCCTTACTATTGCCTGCTCTAACGATTTATACCCTAAATAATTCGAGTTGCAGGACAAGGCACTCGTGCTTTGAACAGCGCTTGCGCTGGCCCCGGAGGGGCGAGGCCGCAGGCCGAGTAACGCGGCAACGCAGAGAATCCCCAGGAGCTTACTCCAGTAAGTGACTGGGGTGAGCGACAAATCTGTCTGGAACAGATTTGAACGTCGTATCCCGGCGGCCCGAAGGGCGAGGCTCATGGATGAGCCGAGTAACAAAGCCAACGCACATGCAACTTGAAGTATGACGGGTATACACCCTTGATTCCCGCTGCGGCTAACGCCTCAGCGGGCTTTCTTTTTGATCTGGATGGTATGGTCGTGGTGGCAGTGGCCCGGCGTACTGCAGGATTCAACCTCGACGCAGGCGGCGCACAGGCCGTGAGCCTCAATGACGTTGTGGCGCAGGGCGAATCCCATTCTTGCCGCCAGCGTATGCATAATATCTTCGACGCCTTCCGCACACTCTTCTTTGACGCCGCCGCAGCGGTCGCAGATAAACATCGCCGAGCTGTGGGTCGGCTGATCGAAAAGGTGACACAGCACGTAGCTATTGGTGGATTCCACCTTATGCACGAACCCTTGCTCGAGTAAAAACTCCAGCGCCCGGTACACCGTCGGCGGTTTCGCCTGAGGCTCTTTTTCACGAAGGAGATCGAGCAGGTCGTAGGCGCTGATTGCCCCTTGCTGCAGGCTCATCAAACGCAATACTTCAAGGCGCTGCGGGGTCAGGCGCACGCCACGCTGCGCGCACAGCTTTTCAGCATGCGCTAACATTTGTTGCGAAGTGGTCTTATCCATGAGCGTCCTCTGGTTGCGTGAATCTGAAACTGTTACTTTATCACGATACCGGTAAAACGCCGAGACCCGGCGGGCTATACCCGTCACACTTCACGTTACCTGCGCGCTGGCTGCGCCAGTTCGTCCCAGCCGCGCTCCTGGGGTCGCTCAACCTTGCCACCTTATGCTATACCTGATGCATCTCATTTTCGGGAGAAAACGATGAAACGACCTGACTGCATTCGACACTGGCGTGAACTGGAAGGCGTGGATGATTCCACCTATCCCGACAGTACTGAGCTTTTCTCCATCGGCGCGCCGCTGGCGCGGGGCCTGCGGCTGAATCGCCTGGGGATCCACCATGAGCGTCTACCGCCCGGACGCCGAACCTCTTATCCGCATGCGGAGAGCGACGAAGAAGAGTTTATCTACGTGCTGGAAGGCTATCCGGAAGTGTGGATTAACGGCTATCTCTGGAAGCTGGAGCCGGGGGATAGCGTCGGCTTTCCTGCCGGAACCGGCATTTGCCACACCTTTCTCAATAACACCGAGCAGGAGGTTCGCCTGTTAGTCGTTGGCGAGGCAAATAAGAAATTTAATCGCATCTACTACCCGCTTAACCCCGGCTATGCCGCCACGCGACAGGATCGCTGGGTTGACCATCCGCCGCAGTTTTTTGGCCCTCACGACGGGAAGCCACGGAAAATATAGCGTTTATTGCGGGATAAAAAAGGTGAGCGCTGACGCTATGCGTCAGTGGTTTATCTTTGTGCTATAGTAGCGCCCCTTTTTACCCGGATGCTTATTTATTCGCCATGATGTCAGATTCAACGCCTACTGCTTTCGCCGCTCACCGTTTTTCCATCGCGCCGATGCTCGACTGGACCGACAGACACTGCCGTTATTTTCTGCGTCAGCTGTCGCGCCACACGCTGCTGTACACCGAAATGGTGACCACCGGTGCGATTATTCACGGCAAGGGCGACTATCTGGCCTACAGCGAAGAAGAGCATCCGGTCGCCCTGCAGCTCGGCGGCAGCGATCCGGCTGCGCTGGCACACTGCGCGAAGCTGGCGCAGGCGCGCGGCTACGATGAAATTAACCTGAACGTTGGCTGCCCGTCCGATCGCGTGCAGAACGGTATGTTCGGCGCCTGCCTGATGGGGAACGCGCAGCTGGTGGCAGACTGTATTAAAGCCATGCGCGACGTCGTGTCGATCCCGGTCACGGTGAAAACCCGTATCGGCATTGATGACCAGGACAGCTACGGGTTTCTGTGTGATTTTATCGAAACGGTATCCGGGAAAGGCGAGTGCGAGATGTTTATCATCCATGCGCGCAAAGCGTGGCTTTCGGGGCTGAGCCCCAAAGAAAACCGCGAGATCCCGCCGCTTGACTATCCGCGCGTTTACCAGCTGAAGCGTGATTTTCCGCATCTGACGATGGCGATTAACGGCGGCATTAAGTCGCTGGAAGAAGCAAAACAACATCTTGCGCATATGGACGGCGTGATGGTGGGCCGTGAAGCCTATCAGAATCCAGGCATTCTGGCGTCGGTGGATCGGGAAATTTTCGGCGTGGAAGGCATCGATGCTGACCCGGTTTCCGTGGTCCGGGCGATGTATCCCTATATCGAACGCGAGCTTAGCAACGGTACTTATCTGGGGCACGTAACGCGCCATATGCTCGGGCTGTTTCAGGGGATCCCCGGGGCGCGCCAGTGGCGTCGCTATCTGAGCGAAAATGCGCATAAAGCCGGGGCGGACATCAACGTGCTGGAACAGGCGCTGAAACTGGTTGCCGACAAGCGTTAGTTTTTCACTAAAACCTGGTCAAATTCACCACGCCCTGCACGTATCGTGCCGGGCGTTTTTGTTATTATTCAATAGGTTATATTTGGCACGATTTTTGTAATATCCGGTAAGGTAGATAAAATTTCTTTAGGGGAAAGACGATGCTGGAACTCTTATTCGTTATTGGCTTTTTTGTCATGTTATTGGTCACCGGCATTTCACTGCTGGGTATTATTGCCGCGATTGTCGTCGCGACCGCGCTGATGTTTGTCGGCGGTCTGTTTGCGTTAATGATTAAACTGCTGCCGTGGCTGCTGCTGGCCGTTGTTGTGGTTTGGGTGATTCGGGCGATAAAATCACCAACCGGCAACCGTTATCGTGCTAATAACCGCTGGCGCTACTAAGGTATTGAGCGGTATGTCACAACCTGAAGATTTTTGCATAAAACAGCGTAGGCTTTGCTTATTAAATCTGTCACTATTAGCGGGTTAACGAATTCATCGTGCTGTACCCTACATACAGCCGAACAAAAAAAGTAAGGGCTTCCCATGTGGAAGCCCTAAACTTTAGTGCTCCGGCCATTACGGCAAGAGCAAACTTGAACCCTGCGTCGCCCGGCTTTCCAGCACCTCATGTGCGCGTCTGGCGTCGGTTAACGCATATTTTTGGCTCTCCGCGACATCCACTTTTATCACGCCGCTGGCGATCAGCGAAAACAGCTCGTTGCTGGCTTCCGTCAGCTCTTCACGCGTGGTGATATAGCCCTGCAGAGAAGGGCGGGTGACGTACAGCGAACCTTTTTGATTGAGGATCCCGAGATTGACGCCGGTCACCGGGCCGGAGGAGTTGCCGAAGCTCACCATCAGCCCCCGACGCTGCAGGCAGTCAAGGGAGGCTTCCCAGGTATCTTTCCCGACGGAATCATAAACCACGTGGACTTTCTTACCGTCGGTGATCTCTTTCAGGCGCTCGACGATATTCTCTTCGCGATAGTTAATGATCTGCCAGGCGCCAGCCTGTTTGGCGCGTTCAGCTTTTTGCGCGCTGCCGACGGTACCGATCAGCTTCGCGCCCAGCGCTTTGGCCCACTGACAGGCGATGAGCCCGACGCCGCCGGCCGCCGCATGAAATAAGAACGGCTCGCCCGCTTTGATCTCGTAGGTTTTCCGCAGCAGGTAATAGACCGTGAGCCCTTTCAGGAATGAGGCCGCCGCCTGCTCGAAAGAGATCGCGTCCGGCAAAATGGCGGCCTTATCCGCGGGCACGTTGTGGACGGTGCTATAGGCTCCCAGCGCCGATTGCGCGTAGACCACCCGATCGCCGGCTTTGATATGTTTCACGCCGCTGCCGACTTTGCTTACTACGCCAGCGGCTTCGGTACCCAGACCGCTCGGCAATGACGGGGGCGGGTAGAGGCCGCTGCGGATATAGGTATCAATGTAGTTGATGCCGATGGCCTTATTCTCTACCTGAATTTCGTGCTCTGCGGGATCTTTCGGCGTGAACTCCAGCGCTTGCAGAACATCAGGCCCTCCGTGCTGGTGAAATTCAATTCGTGTTGCCATGCTTCCTCCAGAAATGTGGTAATCTTTCGACCCATTCACTATCTCGGTAACTCCATTCACTATGGCAGGAAATAAACCCTTCAACAAACCACAGACTGAACCCCGCGAGCGTGATTATCAGCTCGATGGGTTGAAGGTCCCGCCGCACTCGATTGAAGCGGAACAGTCGGTGTTGGGCGGTTTAATGCTGGATAACGAACGCTGGGACGATGTTGCCGAGCGGGTTGTTTCGGAAGATTTTTATACCCGTCCGCATCGCCATATTTTCACCGAAATGGCGCGCCTGCAGGAATCGGGCAGCCCGATTGACCTGATTACGCTCGCCGAATCGCTGGAGCGTCAGGGGCAGCTGGACAGCGTCGGCGGCTTCGCCTACCTGGCGGAATTATCGAAAAATACGCCAAGTGCGGCGAACATCAGCGCTTATGCCGATATCGTCCGCGAACGTGCGGTGGTACGCGAAATGATCTCCGTGGCGAATGAAATCGCCGAGGCCGGTTTCGATCCCCAGGGCCGCACCAGCGAAGATCTGCTCGACCTCGCCGAATCCCGGGTGTTTAAAATTGCCGAAAGCCGCGCAAATAAAGACGAGGGGCCGAAGAATATCGCCGACGTGCTCGACGCTACCGTGGCGCGTATTGAACAGCTCTTCCAGCAGCCGCATGACGGCGTCACCGGGGTGAATACCGGCTATGACGATCTCAATAAAAAAACCGCCGGTCTTCAGCCGTCGGACCTGATTATTGTCGCCGCGCGTCCGTCAATGGGTAAGACGACTTTTGCGATGAACCTCGTGGAAAACGCGGCGATGCTGCAGGATAAGCCGGTACTCATCTTCAGTCTCGAGATGCCCTCGGAGCAGATTATGATGCGTTCTCTGGCCTCGCTGTCGCGCGTTGACCAGACCCGCATTCGTACCGGCCAGCTGGATGATGAAGACTGGGCGCGCATTTCCGGCACCATGGGAATTCTGCTGGAAAAACGTAACATCTATATTGATGACTCCTCCGGCCTGACGCCAACCGAAGTGCGCTCCCGCGCGCGGCGCATCGCCCGCGAGCACGGCGGCATCGGTCTTATTATGATCGACTACCTGCAGCTGATGCGCGTGCCGTCGCTCTCCGATAACCGTACGCTGGAAATCGCCGAAATTTCCCGCTCGCTCAAGGCGCTGGCGAAGGAGCTACAGGTGCCGGTGGTGGCGCTGTCGCAGCTTAACCGCTCGCTGGAACAGCGTGCGGATAAGCGCCCGGTCAACTCCGACCTGCGTGAGTCCGGCTCCATCGAGCAGGACGCCGACTTAATCATGTTTATCTACCGTGATGAGGTTTATCACGAAAACAGTGACTTAAAAGGCATCGCTGAAATTATTATTGGTAAACAGCGTAACGGCCCTATCGGGACGGTGCGCCTGACGTTTAACGGTCAGTGGTCGCGTTTTGATAATTATGCTGGGCCACAATACGACGACGAATAAATCTCCGTCATCCTTCATGCCGCAGGTGCGTTGACTACGCCTGTTCACCCCGGTCACTTAGTTTACTAAGCTCCCGGGGATTCTCAGGCTTGTCGCCTTCCTGCAACACGAAGGATTTAGGAGATTCTTTTATTAAGGAATTCAAATGCAAGCGGCAACTGTAGTCATTAACCGCCGCGCTCTGCGACACAACCTGCAACGTCTGCGTGAACTGGCGCCCGCCAGCAAACTGGTTGCGGTGGTGAAAGCGAACGCCTACGGACACGGTCTTCTTGAGACCGCGCGAACGCTCCCGGACGCCGATGCTTTTGGCGTCGCCCGTCTTGAAGAAGCCCTGCGCCTGCGCGCGGGCGGTATCGCCCAGCCGATCCTGCTGCTGGAGGGATTCTTTGAGGCCGCCGACCTGCCGGTGATCTCCGCCCAGCGCCTGCACACGGCGGTACACAGCCCGGAGCAGCTGGCTGCGCTGGAGGAAGCGGATTTACCCGAGCCGGTAACCGTATGGATGAAGCTGGACACCGGGATGCATCGATTAGGCGTTCTGCCCGAACAGGCTGAAGCCTTTTATCAGCGCCTGAGCCAGTGTAAAAACGTCCGCCAGCCGGTCAATATCGTGAGCCATTTTGCCCGTGCGGATGAGCCTGAGTGCGGCGCGACCGAACGTCAGCTGGATATCTTTACCACCTTCACGGAAGGGAAACCGGGGCTGCGCTCAATCGCCGCATCCGGCGGTATATTGCTATGGCCGCAGTCGCACTTCGACTGGGCGCGTCCGGGGATTATTCTCTACGGCGTATCGCCGCTCGACGGTGGATCCACCGGCGCGGATTTTGGCTGCCAGCCGGTGATGTCTCTGACCTCCAGCCTGATCGCGGTCCGCGAGCATAAAGCCGGCGAGCCGGTGGGCTACGGCGGAACCTGGATCAGCGAGCGTGATACGCGTTTAGGCGTTGTGGCGATGGGCTACGGTGACGGCTATCCGCGCGCCGCGCCGTCCGGAACGCCGGTACTGGTTAACGGCCGGGAAGTGCCGATTGTCGGACGCGTGGCGATGGATATGATTTGCGTCGATCTCGGGCCTGAAGCACAGGACCACGCTGGCGACGCGGTCGTGCTGTGGGGCGAAGGCCTCCCCGTCGAGCGGATTGCCGAAATTACAAAAGTAAGTGCTTACGAACTTATTACGCGCCTGACTTCACGGGTATCCATGAAGTACGTGGATTAATGTCAGCCAGCGCGCTTTCCCCCGGTGGCGGCTGACGCCTTACCGGGGCTACGGGGCCGCTACCGGCTACGGGCCGGTAGCCCGGATAAGGCGGTTTAAGCCGCCATCCGGGATGGGCGTTCACGTTGTTGCGTCAAATCCAGCCCGTTCTGTTTTATCCGCCAACATCCCCTCGACCTTCTTTCACATCCAGTTTATTGTGTTATAACGAGCCCATGTAAACCTGGAGAAACATCGCGTGTTTCAGAAAGTTGACGCCTACGCTGGCGACCCCATTCTCTCCCTGATGGAGCGTTTTAAAGACGATCCGCGTAGTGACAAAGTAAATCTCAGCATCGGTCTTTATTACAACGAAGACGGCATCATTCCGCAGCTGAAGGCGGTTGCCGAAGCGGAAGCACGTCTTAACGCCCAGCCGCACGGCGCCTCAATCTATTTACCGATGGAAGGGCTGAACACCTATCGCCACGCGATTGCGTCGCTGCTGTTCGGGGCCGATCATTCGGTACTGGCGCAGCATCGCGTGGCCTCTATTCAGACGCTGGGCGGCTCCGGAGCGCTGAAAGTCGGCGCAGACTTCCTGAAACGCTACTTCCCAGGCTCGCGCGTATGGGTCAGCGACCCGACGTGGGAAAACCACATCGCTATATTTGAAGGGGCTGGATTCGAAGTAAGTACTTACCCTTGGTTTGATGATAAAACCAATGGCGTGCGTTTCGCGGCTTTCCTTGAAAAACTCAATACGCTACCGGAACGCGACATCGTGCTGCTGCATCCCTGCTGCCATAACCCAACGGGAGCCGATCTTACCAACGCTCAGTGGGATCAAGTGGTTGAGGTGCTGAAAGCGCGTAATTTGATTCCTTTCCTCGACATTGCCTATCAGGGCTTTGGCGCCGGCATGGAAGAGGATGCCTACGCTATCCGCGCCATAGCGAACGCCGGGATGCCCATGCTGGTCAGCAACTCGTTCTCGAAAATCTTCTCCCTGTACGGTGAGCGCGTTGGCGGGCTGTCGATCGTCTGTGAAGATACTGAAACCGCGGGGCGCGTACTGGGGCAATTAAAAGCGACCGTGCGTCGCAACTACTCCAGCCCGCCGAACTTTGGCGCGCAGGTGGTTGCGGCGGTGTTGGGCGACAGCGCGCTGAAAGCCTCATGGCTGACGGAAGTGGAAGGGATGCGTACCCGTATTCTGGCCATGCGTCAGGAGCTGGTTGATGTGCTGAAAGAGACGGTTCCGGGCGGTGATTTTGACTATCTGCTCAAGCAGCGCGGCATGTTTAGCTATACCGGTTTCAGCGCGGCCCAGGTTGACCGCCTGCGCGATGAATTTGGCGTCTACCTGATTGCCAGCGGCCGCATGTGCGTCGCGGGGCTGAATGCAGGAAACGTGCGCCGCGTCGCGCAGGCGTTTGCTGCGGTAATATAAGTTCTTCCTGACCTTTTGCCCGCGCCAAATCATGACGCGGGCAATTCGCTTCCCGAAGTGTGATCATTCTCTTTTTATATGACATCAGAGCAGAAAAACCTTCCTATCCGCCTTCGCGGGGGGTAAGGTCTGGGTGCATTAATAAGCGTACACATTATTGAAAATTATAACGATTCGATTATTTAGGGAAAAATATGCGCAAGATCACCCTGGCCTTTGGGGCCGTCTGCTTACTGTTCACGCTAAATAGCTCCGTCGTTGCTCGCGCCTCCACACCGCAGCCGCTGTGGACGGGCACCAATATGGCGAAACTCGCCGAACAGGCGCCGATCCATTGGGTTTCCGTCGCCCAGATTGAAAATAGCCTGCTGGGACGCCAGCCGATGGCCGTCGGTTTTGATATTGATGATACCGTCCTGTTCTCCAGCCCGGGCTTCTGGCGCGGGCAGAAAACCTATTCCCCCGGCAGCGATGATTACCTGAAAAATCCGGAGTTCTGGGAAAAAATGAACAACGGCTGGGATGAATTCAGCATGCCGAAAGAGGTGGCGCGCCAGCTGATTGCGATGCACGTAAAGCGCGGCGATAGCATCTATTTCGTTACCGGCCGTAGCCAGACCAAAACCGAAACGGTATCAAAAACCCTGCAGGATGATTTTCTCATCCCGGCGGCGAATATGAACCCGGTTATTTTTGCCGGCGATAAACCTGGCCAGAACACCAAAACGCAGTGGCTGCAGGAGAAAGGGATCAAAGTTTTCTACGGCGATTCGGATAACGATATCTCCGCTGCCCGCGAGGTGGGTGCGCGCGGGATCCGTATCTTGCGGGCCTCAAACTCTTCCTATAAGCCGCTGCCGATGGCGGGCGCTCAGGGTGAAGAGGTCATTGTGAATTCAGAATATTAAGCTGCCCGCCGGCTTAATCATCAATCGCTAAAACGGTAGCCGGCACGCTGCCGTTTTTTTGTGCAAAATAGCGTGCCAAAGGTTTTACCTTTTCGCTTATTGCTGCACACTTAGGAAGGTTCATTAGTAAAAGGAGTGGTTTATGTGGCATCAGCAAACCCTGACGTTAGGCCCGAAAGCACGGGGCTTCCATCTGGTCACTGATGAAATTCTCGGGCAAATCCGCGAAATATCGCGGGTGAAAACTGGCCTGCTGCATTTGCTGCTCCAGCATACATTTGCTTCCCTGACGCTAAACGAAAACTGCGATCCGACCGTTCGCTTCGATATGGAGCAGCATTTTCTGCACGCCGTACCGGATAACGCGCCGTATGAACACGATTATGAAGGTCCTGATGACATGCCCTCGCACATTAAGTCGTCGATGCTGGGCGTATCGCTGATGCTGCCCGTACGGGATGGCAGCGTCAGGCTGGGGACCTGGCAGGGGATCTGGCTCGGGGAGCATCGTATTCATGGCGGATCGCGCCATATCATCGCGACGCTGATGGGGGAATAAAAATGACAATTTCGGATTTATTGCAGTACTGCATGGCAAAGCCGGGCGCCGAACAAAGCGTACATAGCGACTGGAAAGCGACGCAGATCAAAGCGGTGGACGTCCTGTTTGCGATGGTAAAAGAGGTTGAGGACAACCGGCCAGCGGTATCGTTAAAGACCAGCCCTGAGCTTGCGGAACTGTTGAGGCAGCAGCATCGCGATGTTCGCCCCAGCAAACATCTCAATAAAGCCCACTGGAGTACGGTGTTTCTTGACGGCTCCCTGCCTGATTCGCAAATTTACTATCTGGTGGATGCTTCCTACCAGCAGGCGCTTGATTCGCTTTCCGAGGCTAAGCGTAAGCTGTTGCCATAGCGCTAAATTCTGCCCAGCAGCGCCAGCAGGGTCACATCAAACAGACGAAGCAGCGTGGACTGCAGATGCGCCTGCATGGCGATCTGTTCGTTGTTGGCGCGAATGCTGGCAATATCGCGCTGCCCTTGCAGGAGCAGAATGAGGTCGTCCTGACTTAACCAGCCGCGAGCTTTCTCCTGTAACGCCTGAAGCGTGAGCATCCCGGCGTCGCGAATGTCGCTGTCTTCATCATTTACAATCGCGTGCATAAGCTGCAACCACTCTGCCGTATTCACGCCGGCGCTGGCCAGCTGGGCGCTTAACTCTTCTATGGTGGACATGCTTATCTCCCTGAACGCTGTTGTTCGCCGTTGATGGCCTGCTGGTAAAGTTTTTCCGTCTGTTGCGCCAGAATTCCGGCCTCGAAAGGCGTCAGCGCTCTCTCCTGGGGGACGACGCGCCGGTACAGCCGCTGATAATTTTTCTCCAGCACGTGAAGATTACTCTGCCGTAGCGCATCGCTATCGCTTAACGCCAGGCTGAATAGCGGGCGAATCTGGCGATCCTCGTAACTGAGCAAGCGTTGGTCGAGTGGCGCTGCCGCCGCGTCGCTGATGAACTGCAGATGAAGCTGTTCCAGCATCAGCAGCTGCTGATGAGCCGCGCTGCTGTAGCCGTCTATCCAGCTGCAGGCGGTCAGCGCGAATAACGCCGCGACGAGCGTAAATCGATAAAGTCCGTGCTTTAAGTACATGATGCATCCTGCAATTTATGGCGGTGGTGCTATCTGATGACAGATGCCGTCCGGCCGCAAATCACAAAATATCAGCGGGAGAAAATGAGAGGAAATGAGGCCTCTTCCCGGGACGGGAAGAGGCAGATGAGATTATTTCAGCATGGGCTTGAGGAAGCGAGCCGTATAGGAGGCCTCGCACTCGGCGACCGTTTCCGGCGTACCGGAAACGAGGATCTCTCCGCCGCCGCTTCCGCCTTCCGGCCCAAGGTCAACGATCCAGTCAGCCGTCTTGATGACATCCAGGTTGTGCTCAATCACCACGATGGTATTCCCCTGGTCGCGCAGCTGGTGCAGAACCTCCAGCAGCTGCTGAATATCGGCAAAGTGCAGACCGGTGGTCGGTTCATCAAGGATATACAGCGTTTGCCCGGTACCGCGTTTGGACAGCTCCCGCGCCAGCTTGACGCGCTGGGCCTCGCCGCCGGAGAGCGTGGTAGCCGACTGACCAAGGCGAATATAGGTCAGACCGACGTCCATCAGCGTTTGCAGCTTACGCGCCAGCGCCGGAACCGCATCGAAGAACTCACGCGCTTCTTCAATGGTCATATCCAGCACTTCATGAATCGTTTTGCCTTTGTACTTAATCTCCAGCGTTTCGCGGTTATAGCGTTTGCCTTTGCACTGGTCGCACGGTACGTAGATATCCGGCAGGAAGTGCATCTCGACTTTGATCACGCCATCGCCCTGGCAGGCTTCACAGCGACCGCCGCGCACGTTAAAACTGAAACGGCCGGGCGTGTAGCCACGCGAACGTGATTCAGGTACGCCGGCAAACAGTTCACGGACCGGCGTAAAGACGCCGGTGTAGGTTGCGGGGTTAGAACGCGGCGTACGGCCGATGGGGCTCTGGTCGATATCGATCACTTTGTCGAAATGTTCCAGCCCCTGCACGTCGCGGTAAGGTGCCGGTTCCGCGATGGTGGCGCCGTTGAGCTGACGCTGGGCAATCGGGAACAGCGTGTCGTTGATCAGCGTGGATTTACCCGACCCGGAAACGCCGGTGATACAGGTGAAGAGGCCCACCGGCAGCGTCAGCGTCACGTCTTTCAGGTTGTTGCCGCGCGCGCCGGACAGCTTCAGCACTTTCTCCGGATTGGCGGGTACGCGCTGTTTCGGCACTTCGATTTTACGCTTGCCGCTCATGAACTGGCCGGTCAGCGATTCCGGCACCGCCATAATATCTTCCAGCTTGCCTTCAGCCACGACCTGACCGCCGTGTACCCCAGCCCCCGGACCGATATCGATAACGTGGTCGGCGGCGCGAATGGCGTCTTCATCGTGCTCAACGACAATCACGGTGTTGCCGAGGTTTCGCAGGTGGATCAGCGTGCCCAGCAGGCGTTCGTTATCGCGCTGGTGCAGGCCGATAGAGGGCTCATCCAGTACGTACATGACGCCGACCAGGCCTGCGCCGATCTGGCTGGCGAGGCGGATACGCTGCGCTTCGCCGCCGGAAAGGGTTTCCGCCGAACGGGAGAGCGTCAGGTAGTTCAGACCGACGTTGACGAGGAATTTCAGGCGATCGCCAATCTCTTTCAGTACTTTTTCAGCAATTTGCGCACGCTGGCCGGAGAGCTTCAGGTTGTTGAAGAAGTCCATCGCGTGGCCGATGCTCATATCCGAGATGGTCGGCAGCGGGGTATTCTCCACAAACACGTGCCGCGCTTCGCGCTTCAGGCGGGTCCCTTCACAGCTGGTGCAGGGACGGTTGCTGATGAATTTCGCTAACTCTTCACGTACTGCGCTGGATTCCGTCTCTTTATAACGGCGCTCCATATTGTGCAGCACGCCTTCGAACGGATGGCGGCGCACCGAGGTATCGCCGCGATCGTTCATATATTTGAATTCAATATTCTCTTTGCCTGAGCCGTACAGAACCACTTTTTGTACGCTGCTATTCAGCGTGCCCCAGGGCGCTTCCACATCGAATTCATAATGTTCCGCCAGCGACTTCAGCATCTGGAAGTAGTAAAAATTGCGCCGATCCCAGCCGCGAATCGCCCCGCCAGCCAGCGACAGCTCTGGGTTCTGAATGACGCGTTCCGGATCGAAATACTGCTGGACGCCGAGACCATCGCAGGTCGGGCAAGCGCCAGCCGGGTTGTTGAAGGAGAACAGGCGCGGTTCCAGTTCGCGCATGCTGTAGCCGCAAATCGGGCAGGCGAAGTTGGCGGAAAACAGCAGCTCTTCGGCTTTCGGATCGTCCATATTGGCGACGATGGCGGTGCCGCCCGACAGCTCCAGCGCGGTTTCAAAAGACTCGGCCAGGCGCGTGCTGAGATCGTCGCGCACCTTAAAGCGGTCAATCACCACTTCAATGGTATGTTTCTTCTGCAGCTCCAGCTTCGGCGGATCGGAGAGATCGCAGACCTCGCCGTCGATCCTCGCGCGGATGTAGCCCTGCCCGGCGAGATTTTCCAGCGTTTTGTTATGCTCGCCTTTGCGCTCTTTAATGATCGGCGCCAGCAGCATCAGGCGCTGGCCTTCTGGCTGGGAGAGCACGTTATCGACCATCTGGCTCACGGTTTGCGCCGCCAGCGGGACGTCGTGATCCGGGCAGCGCGGCTCGCCGACGCGCGCGTACAGCAGACGCAGGTAGTCGTGAATTTCGGTAATGGTGCCTACCGTTGAACGGGGGTTGTGGGACGTTGATTTCTGTTCAATGGAAATCGCCGGCGACAGCCCTTCAATATGGTCGACGTCGGGCTTCTCCATCAGCGACAGGAACTGCCGCGCGTAGGCGGAGAGCGACTCAACGTAGCGACGCTGCCCTTCGGCATACAACGTGTCGAAAGCCAGTGAGGATTTGCCTGAACCCGAAAGCCCGGTGACGACAATGAGTTTGTCGCGCGGGATGACGAGGTTGATATTTTTGAGATTGTGGGTGCGGGCGCCCCGAACTTCGATCTTATCCATTCACCTTTCCCGGTAGATACGCGGATTGCCTGGTTTGTTAGAAGGACAAACGGCAGAAACGGCTAATTATGACACAATTTAACCTGTTTGAATATACAGTATTGGAATGCATTTTCCGGTGGGATGTGTAAAAATGTCGCACCGCGAGAGTTATCTGGAACCTACTTCCCAGCTATCAACATAGCACCTGGAAATGGTACACTCGCGCGTTTACACTATTAAGAAACGCATTCAGGAGACACAAACATGGCCAGCAGAGGCGTAAACAAGGTGATTCTCGTCGGTAATCTGGGCCAGGACCCGGAAGTACGCTACATGCCGAGTGGTGGCGCAGTTGCCAACATTACGCTGGCTACTTCCGAATCCTGGCGTGATAAAGCGACCGGTGAGATGAAAGAGCAGACCGAATGGCACCGCGTTGTGCTGTTCGGCAAACTGGCGGAAGTGGCCGGCGAGTATCTGCGTAAAGGTTCTCAGGTCTATATTGAAGGCCAGCTGCGTACCCGTAAATGGACTGACCAATCCGGTCAGGAAAAATACACCACCGAGGTTGTCGTTAACGTTGGCGGCACGATGCAAATGCTCGGCGGTCGTCAGCAGGGCGCGGGCGCCCCGGCAGGCGGTGGTCAGCAGCAGGGCGGTTGGGGCCAGCCTCAGCAGCCGCAGGGCGGAAACCAGTTCAGCGGCGGCGCGCAGTCTCGTCCGCAGCAGCAGGCGCCAGCTGCCCCTTCCAATGAGCCGCCGATGGACTTTGATGACGATATTCCGTTCTAACGAAGCGTTAGCGTCGTAAAGTCATCTCTGAAAAAGCCCCTGTTCGGGGCTTTTTCTATTTTGTCACCCAGGCCATCTGCGCTATTTCACTGCGTGGCAGGTGCGGCAGGTGCGGCAGGTGCGGCAGGTGCGGCAGGTGCGGCAGGTGCGGCAGGCATCCCCACTGTCGGCACGACCTGATTTTTGGAGGCCGGCGTCGCCTGCTGTTTACGCGCTATTTCATCCACGATCAGCCGGTAAGCGATGTAATACTTATAGATATTGCTGACATAGCTTACGGTCTCGGAGCCGATCTTCTCGGCGGCCAGATACTCCACGTTGCCAAACCAGACGTTCGGATCAAAACCGCGCTTTTTGGTATCCGCCCGCAGCCGGGCGATGCGCGCGGGGCCCGCGTTATAAGAAGCGAATGAGAATAGCGCCTTGTCAAGCTGGGTCATCGGTTCATCGCCATAGTAGCGGTCTATCATCCAGCGCATATATTTCACCCCGGCATGAATGTTGGGGTCGAGCTGCTTAATATCGCCGACCTTCAGCTCCTTGCCGGTGCTCGGCATTACCTGCATAACGCCAATTGCGCCGACGTGGCTACGCACCGACTGATTTAGCCGCGACTCCTGATAGCCCTGCGCGGCCATCAGCAGCCAGTCAACATCGTAGCGATCGCCATATTTGCGGAAGATCTCCACCATGGTCAGAAATTTACGCCGCTCTTTTTGCGCCGCCGCGTTTTTAACGTACCTGGCATCCTTCAGGTAGCGCAGCAGAATCGTATTACCCAGCTTGCTGCCCTGACGATTCTTGTTGATGAATTCATTAAGCAAGGCCAGCAGCTGCGGGCTATTGTTGCGTACCGCCCAGCCGATATTGCCTTCCTTGCGCAGAATGATGTTCTGATGAACCTGAATGTTGGGGAAAACCTGTTTCCAGAACAGAGCCTTGTGGCGGTCGACGACGGTCAATGGAATCAGGCCCGCGTTAAGCATCTCTATCAGATCTTCATCCTCCAGCGCTTCGGGCGCCGGTTCGATGGTGATGGGGGGCAGCGATTGCTGGGCAAAGCGCGCGTTGAGCGCGACCAGGCTCTCGTAATAGCTCGATGAGGTACGCACAAAGACCGTTTTACCGGAAAGCTGCTGCAGATTTTCCACTTTGGGCGAGCCGGGGCCGGAAAGAAGCAGCTCCTGAACGTGAGAGTAGATTGGCGCGGTAAAGGTCATCTCCTGCTGGCGAGCGGGGGTAATCGTCAGGTTGGCGGCGATAATATCCCCCTTACCAGCGTTAAGCGCGCTGATGAGCTGGTCGCGGGCAACCGGAACAAAGATGATACGGACCTTAAGATGACGATGTTTGAGCTTTTTCTCCTTCGTCAGGCTTTGATTGAGGCTTCGCTCAAACTCCATAAAAATATCGTGAGTGGCGCCGCGCTGCGTCCCTTTGTTAATAAAGAAAAAGGTTTTGCTGAAGGTGGTTAATACGCGAATGGTTCGCCGGTCGAGCATACCCGGTAAATCTCCCTTCCATGGCTGCAGCATATCGTCAACGTTGACTTCCAGGGCCTCGCGCTCCTCGGGCTCTGACAGTTTATTCTCTGTGGCGGCGTAAACGGATGTGAAGCATAGCAGGGCGGCAAGGCATGCAAGTCCGCCGACAAGGTATCGATAGAACGACGACGTATTCATGGCGCGGTGCTCCGCAGGAGGATTTCCTTATTTTAGTCAATTTCTGGCCGTTAGCATGCCCGGCGATCGAGAATGTCGGTCGGTTAATCAGCTATTTTATTAATTAACAGGCTCAGTATTTATAGTGAAATAATAAAGAAATAAATATCGGTAATTATGGAGAGAATATGCTCAGATTGTGTTTTTTTAGTGTGGATATATTTTGATTATTTAAAGTGCAAATAAGGAGTAAACGTAAGTAATTATTTCATCTTTTTGTTTTTATTGAATTATTTAAAATTATTGCTGTGATGCATAATTATCCACTTGATAATAAATCTCATTTCTAATAACGTTGTGTGGCACAATACTCCTATTACTGCTGTTCGGCGAATGCTATCAAAGAATAGCGCGGTGCGTTTATTTCTTCATTTTTGCCAGAGTAATAAATCTATTTTGGTCGCTCATTATTTATTGCTATCCCTATTTAAACGGGAGGGCCTGACTACGCCAAAAAAAGAGATGTTACGCCAGGCATGGAAGACATGGCCGGTGTTTATCTGGCGGATGAAGAAGGCGTGCCCCGACGGCTAAAAAGAAAAACAGGGCATATTCCATGAAATACGATTCACACTACTCGCTGGCCGTGCTGATCCCGATGGCCATCTGGGGAGGGATGCTGCCGGCGCAGGCCGCTGACAGCAACACGCCAGACGATACGAAGAAATCAGAAACGGCTACGGCAAATGATGACGAAACCATGGTGGTCACCGCGGCGGCGCAGACGCTGCAAGCGCCCGGCGTATCGACCATCACCGCTGAGGAGATCCGTAAACATCCGCCCGCGCGCGATGTCTCTGAGCTGATTCGTACCCAGCCCGGCGTCAACCTCACCGGCAACTCCACCAGCGGCCAGCGCGGTAATAACCGTCAGGTCGATATTCGCGGCATGGGGCCGGAGAACACCCTGATTCTGGTGGATGGTAAACCGGTGACCAGCCGTAATTCCGTGCGCTATGGCTGGCGCGGCGATCGAGATACGCGAGGTGATACCAGCTGGGTACCGGCGGAAATGATCGACCATATCGACGTGATTCGCGGCCCTGCGGCGGCCCGCTACGGTAATGGCGCGATGGGCGGGGTGGTAAATATCGTCACCAAACCGGCCACCAGCGAATGGCATGGATCGTGGAATACCTATATGAACGCACCTCAGCACCGTAAAGAGGGCGCGACGAAGCGGACAAACTTCAGCCTCAATGGCCCGCTATCGGATGAGGTCAGCTTTAATTTATGGGGAAATCTGAGCAAAACGCAGGCCGATGCCCAGGATATTAATTCCGGTCACGAAGCGGCGCGAACCGGTAGCTATGCGGGATCGTATCCGGCTGGACGCGAAGGCGTAGTGAATAAAGATATCCACGGTAAGCTGCGCTGGGAATTTGCGCCGATGCAGGCGCTGGAGTTTGAAACCGGCTACAGCCGCCAGGGCAACCTGTATGCAGGCGATACCCAGAATACCAATACCAGCACGCTGGTGAAAAGTATGTACGGTAAAGAGACCAACCGCCTCTATCGTCAGACTTATGGCGTCACGTGGACCGGCGGCTGGGATAACGGCGTGACCAGCAATACTTACGCGCAGTATGAGCACACCCGTAACTCGCGTATGAACGAGGGTCTGGCGGGGGGAACGGAGGGGATCTTCTCCAGCAGCGAATTCTCCGATATCGACCTGTCGGATGTGCTGCTGCACAGCGAGGTGAATATTCCGTTTACCCTGGGATTCGAGCAGAATCTGACGCTGGGTACCGAGTGGAACCAGCAGCGGATGAAAGATGGCGTATCGACCACCCAGTCGCTCTCTTATGGCTCCATTGACGGTATCTCGGCAACCGGGCGTAGCCCCTATTCCAGCGCCGAGATTTTCTCGCTGTTTACCGAAGATAATATCGCGCTGACCGAGAGCACTATGCTGACGCCGGCTCTGCGCTTCGACCATCACAGCATCGTTGGCAATAACTGGAGCCCATCGCTGAACCTCTCGCAGGGGCTGTCGGATGACTGGACGCTGAAGCTGGGCATCGCCCGCGCCTATAAAGCGCCAAACCTTTATCAGCTCAACCCGAACTATATTCTCTACAGCAACGGCCAGGGCTGCTATGCCAGCAGCTCAGCCTGTTACCTGATGGGGAACAGCGATCTGAAGGCGGAAACCAGCGTTAATAAAGAGATTGGCCTTGAGTATAAGCACAACGGCTATCAGGCGGGGCTGACCTGGTTCCGTAACGACTATCATAACAAGATTGAATCGGGCTACTCGGCGGTGGGAACGGCCAGCAACGGCACGACCAATATTTATCAATGGGAAAACGTACCGAAGGCGCTGGTTGAAGGGCTGGAAGGCTCATTAAACCTGCCGGTAAGCGAAACGGTCAACTGGAGCAACAACCTGACGTGGATGCTGCAGAGTAAGAACAAGACCACCGGCGATCGCCTGTCGGTGATCCCGCAGTTCACCCTTAATTCGACCGTCAGCTGGCAGGTACGTGACGATCTTTCGCTGCAAAGTACTTTCACCTGGTATGGCCGACAAAAACCTAAGCGCTTCAACTATAAGGGCGAGGCGGTATCCGGCAGCGAGCTGAATGAAGTGAGTCCTTACAGTATCGTCGGGCTCAGCGCGACCTGGGATGTGAATAAAAACCTGAGCCTGACCAGCGGCGTGGATAACCTGTTCGATATTCGCCACTACCGCGCCGGTAACGCGCAGACCACGGGGAATTCGACGACCGGCGCCTATCTGTATGGCGCGGGCGCGGAGACCTACAATGAATCGGGTCGGACGTTTTATGTCAGCGTGAATACGCACTTCTGATTATCTACTCAAACACCCGCCGGGATAGTGAACTATTCCGGCTTTTTATTTTTTATGTCGGGGAAAAAGGCCAGTGATATAAATGATGACAAAATCTCCACGGCTTCTACACAATTAACTCAACTTAGCAGCTTACACTGTTTCCTGTTGATCGGGTCTGCTTGATCCCGGAAACGATTAACGGTGGCATCCTGCCATTTCCATTCTAACGTTGTGTTCCTCTTCCCCCTTCCATTCCCAACCGCAGCAATGCGGAGGAGGGGGATCCCCTATCCGGAGATACACAGGATTTTGCGAAACTGGCCAGGCGTAATCGCATAGTATCTTTTAAAGGTACGGTTAAAGGCGCTGATATCTTCATAGCCCGCCATAATACAAATATCAACGATGCGAAAAGCCGGTTTAACCTTTAATAAATCAAGGGCTAATTGCATCCGCTGTTGGCGAATATAGGCCATTGGCGACATGTTAAAATAGTGACGAAACAGGCGAAAAAGATGCCATTCAGAATAGCCGGAAAAGAGGCTCAGCGCCCGCATGGTGAGCCTCTTTTCAAGATTGTTTTTTATCCATTGCACCAGCTCGCTAAGCACTGAGCGCTGAATTTCATTTCGTGGCATGATATCTACTCATTTCATTATAATGGCAATCTGGCTGCATAATTTATTCACTATCTCTTCATTTTATCTACGGGGTTATAGGTTAGTTTGTGGCTGTTCCTGGTTTATCCCAGAGAGCATCATTCCTAACAAGATCTTTTTCCCCCTTTCAACCAATGAGAAAGGGGGCTTTTTGTTTTTTTAATTAAAAAACAAAAGATGTTGAATTTTAATATTGTCAGGAAATGCTTATCTGACTGGGTGGGAGAAGGAAAGTTCCATTAAAAAATAATTTTTTCACCATTCTCACATATCCATTTTTTCTCCATTTTCTCGTCATAATTGCGTGCAATTCTGCGCCTCGTTCAGGTTATTTAAAACGGCGTCAGAATCTGTCTGGCGCAATGAACTGCATTATTCCCAGCAGGTATCTGCTATTGCCAAATATCTTTTAGACGACACCTCCATGCTAAAAAAAACGAGTCTCATCGCCGGTCTATTGATTTCCCCTTTAACGCTTTACGCATCAACCGCCTATACGGTAGATGACATTCGTTTCGAAGGGCTACAGCGCGTTACCGTTGGCGCTGCGCTACTGAGCATGCCTGTTCATACGGGAGAAGAGGTTTCTAACGAGGATATCAGTGATTCGGTCCGCGCCCTGTACGCCAGCGGCAACTTTGAGAACGTGCAGATCCTGCGCGATGGCAGCACGCTGGTGGTGCAGGTCACAGAGCGGCCAACCATCGCTAAAATCAGCTTTTCCGGGAACAAATCCGTTAAGGATGATGCCCTCAAGGAGAATCTGGCCGCCAGCGGTATTGAAGAAGGCAGCGCGCTGGATCGCAATGCGCTCACGGAAATAGAAAAGGGGCTCCAGGATTTCTATTACAGCGTCGGGAAATATAGCGCTCAGGTCCATGCTGTCGTCACGCCGCTACCGCGTAATCGCGTTGATTTAACCTTTGTCTTTCAGGAGGGGGTATCGGCAAAAATTGCGCAAATTAATATTATTGGCAACCAGGCCTTTAGCGCAGAAACATTGCTGGACCAGCTGCAGCTTCGCGACAGCGTTCCGTGGTGGAACGTGATTGGCGATAAGAAATACCAAAAGCAAAAGATGGCGGCGGATCTTGAGACCATTCGTAGCTATTATCTCGATCGCGGCTACGCGCGTTTTACCATTAACTCCAGTCAGGTCAGTATTACCCCGGATAAAAAATCGCTGTATATCACGATCAATCTTACCGAAGGCGATCGTTATAACGTGGCCAGTACGGTCGTGACCGGCGACATGGCGCAGCATAACCAGGAAATTGAAGCGCTGGTGAAGCCTTTAGCGGGGAAATGGTACAGCGGCGCGGAAATCACGGCGGCTGAGAACAGCATTAAGACGCTGCTGGGAAAATACGGCTATGCCTGGCCGCAGGTTAATACCGCGCCGGATATTGATGAGACGAAAAAAAGCGTCGTTTTGCATATTAACGTCAATGCCGGGCGCCGTTATTCGGTTCGTCAGATTCGCTTTGAGGGTAACGATACTTCCCGCGATGCGGTGCTGCGTCGCGAAATGCGCCAGATGGAAGGCGCGTGGCTGAATGACGAGAAAGTCGAGCAGGGAAAAACGCGGCTGGATCGTACCGGATTTTTTGAAACCGTCGACAAGCAGATCGTTCCGGTAAGCGGTAGCCAGGATCAGGTGGACGTGGTCTATAAGGTGAAGGAGCGCAATACCGGCTCCTTTAACGTTGGTCTGGGCTTTGGTACCGACAGCGGCGTGAGCTACCAGCTCGGCGTCACTCAGGATAACTGGCTGGGGACCGGCAATAGCGTCAGCTTCAACGGCACGCGCAACAGCTACCAGTCCTATATTGAGCTGGGAGCGACGAACCCTTACTTCACCGTGGATGGCGTCAGCCTCGGCGGCAAAATTTTCTACAACAGCTACGACGCCTCGGATGCCGATTCCGGAAGCTACAACCAGCAAAGCTACGGCGTTGGCAGTACGCTGGGATTCCCGATTAGCGAGAATAACGCCCTCAACCTTGGCCTGGACTATGTCCATAACCGCCTGACCAATATGGAGCCGGAGCTCACCACCTGGAGCTATCTTAACTCACGGGGCATCTATCCTGACGTCGTCACCAAAGACGGCGACAGCGGTGCGACCTATAGCGCCAATGACTATTTTGCCAGCGTTGGCTGGAGCTATAACAACCTCGATCGCGGTTTCTTCCCGCGGGCTGGGAATAAAAGCAGCCTGACCGCCAAGGTCACCGTACCCGGTTCGGATAACAGCTATTACAAAGTGACTTTCGATACCACCCAATATATGCCGCTGGCCGAGAGCAAAAGCTGGGTATGGATGGAGCACCTGCGCGCGGGCTATGCCGATGGGCTGAACGGCAAATCGGTGCCGTTTTACGATAACTTTTATGCCGGCGGATCGTCGTCGGTTCGCGGTTTTTCGTCGAATACGATTGGCCCAAAAGCGGCTTATTATCGTTGTAATGGTTCTGAAAGCAGCTACAGCACCTGTCCGCTGGACTCATCATCCGATGCGGTTGGCGGTAACGCGATGGCGGTGCTGAACAGCGAGTTTATTGTGCCGACGCCGTTTGTGAATAACAAATATGCCGACAGCCTGCGAACGTCGCTATTCCTCGACGCCGGTACGGTATGGAGCACCTCCTGGCAAAATACCGGCCAGACGCTGGCGGCCGGGATCCCGGACTATGGCGATCCGTCGCATATCCGGATGTCTGTCGGGATTGCGGTGCAGTGGATGTCGCCACTGGGCCCGCTGGTGTTCTCCTGGGCCGAACCCTTTAAAAAATACGATGGTGATAAAGCCGAGCAGTTCCAGTTTAATATTGGTAAAACCTGGTAATCCTGCTGCTTATTATTTGAAGGAGAGCTCGGTTCTTTGTGGTAAATGCTAAAAATAGTACCGCAGGCTACCGCTGTGGGTAGCCTGTAATTAATTGTCAGTATATTCTTATTTATGTATATTCCTGCGGGGCGCGCTTCTGGCTATTATGGTTAACCATTCATTATTAGAATGCTATATTTAAGGTAAGCCTTATTGAGTACGGGTGGTATTGAGTATTGTCTGATATCACATTATTAATCGATAACCTTGCGGTTAGCTATCATGGATGCTATCACTATATAGAGTCATTTATCAGCAATGCCAGCAAGGATAAAAAATGAAATGGACTATTCATAATACGCTTGTCTGCCCGTATTCCGGCGTGGCTTTTTCTTCGATTTCCAGCCTGCGGTTTTTAAAGTTTATTCTTTGGTATGAAGCCGACATTTTATTACTGCCGGGAGAGTCGATGAAGCTCTACTCGTCCAGCGTGTTAATTAACGAGCAATATCATGCGGTAAAGGTTTATAACATCACGCGATACGATGAAGCCCAGTGGGAGAAACTGCGGGAGCGGCCTTCTTGTCCGTATCAATCTACCGCCACGACGGCAAACGCCTGTTCTTACCAGGCGCACTGCGCAATAAAACGCTGCCCGAACAACTTTCCACGCGGGCTATTGGGCAGTCGTCCGTCGGCCAGCGGAAGCGTTATAACCAGACCATAATGGTGTCATCGCTGCGGTGTATATCGGTGATGGGTTTAGGCTGTCGCAGAGGGGGAAATCGCGGGTGGCGGTGCTGTGCACCTGTCCGGGCAACCGGTTCACCGCCGTCTGGTGGTCCGGTCAGCGACATCGGCGCCCGGATAAGGTGGGCCGATATCAGGTCATCATCATCGGCCATTCTGGCGGAGTCTGGCTCATGACTTCAATCATCACGTCCTTGATATTGCCCCAGATTTTCGCCACGTCCAGCAGCGTAATGCCTAACAGACCGGTGGCGAACCAGCAGGCTGCGGCCAGGCCCATACAGCTACAAATCACCGCTAAACCGGCATAATCGCTTTTACGTAGCTGAATGTTCAACGAGCTGGCCAGAAACATCAGCACTGCGCTCACGAGTGGCCAGCGCAAAAGCACGACACTGGTAGTAATGGAAGCCATCAACCTATCCTCAACGAAATTTGGGAGCCTTTGACAACCGGATGAGACTGACGATGGAACGGCGCTCTGGCTATCTTCAGGCAAACAAGATCGTAATGAAACAACGTTTTTGTTTCATCAGCTAATGTGAACTATATCACACTTGTTCTTTTATTCACCAGCCAAAAATGGTGTTTTCTTGCGCTTATTAGCCATGTAAATAGCAGGGTTAATAAGGAGGGCGCGGGGCTTTCTTGCAATGTGAAGGCTGATTATAAGGGATTATCGGCGGTTTTGGTTTTTTAATAAGGTTTATGTTCTGCGGATTTTATTACTTATTCTGGCTAATTATACGGATAAACCGAATGACATAGTGGAGCTAATCTCATTATGTTGAGAATGTTTCTCCAGTGGTCCTATAAGCCAGTATTATTCATAATTCATCGTCATGAGGTTTTTACGTCAAAGCGTGGGTTGCTGAGATGCTCCGTTCATATCACAGTAAGCAGAGTCATCGGGGCTGTTCACCTTGATTAAGGCGTATCGCATGGATAAAAAGCGGAAATGAATCATAGCGCGCCGCATAAGGCGTTGAGAATATTTGGCATCGTGCTGGTCATTCTGCTGCCGGTGCTGCTGGCGTTGTGGTTTGCGCAAATTCGCGCCAAAGCGGAAACCGCCGATCAGCTGAGGCTGTTTTCTCGACTGGCGCTGCAAAAAACGGAGATGGTGATTCGTGAAGCCGACGAAGCGCGCGATAAAGCCCGCTTGTATCAGGGAGCGATATGTTCACCACAGCATCAGCAATATTTGCTCGGTATTGTTCGCGGCCTGCTCTATATCGACGATTTAATCTACGCCAACGGCACCCATTTCTTCTGCTCCACTTCGGTTCGCCGCCAGACGGGGTGGCAAATTCCGGCCGCAACCTATACCAAAAAGCCGGATGTCGCGATTTACTACTACCGCGAGACCCCTTTCTACCCTGGCTATGCGATGAACTATATGCAGCGCGGCAACTATGTGGTGGTGGTTAATCCGCTCTCATACAGCGCGTTGATCACCAGCGACCGCGACCTCGCCTGGGGCGTTTTTGATACCAAAACCCACCAGTTTTTTTCCATCAGCAAGAATGCCGACCCCGATGAGCTGCATCGCCTGATTCGCGCTGAAGCGTCTTTATTTCACCAGGATGGCCGCGTTTATACCATCGCCCATTCCACCGTTCGCCCGATAGCCGTCATTATGTCCACTTCGCGCGTCAGCTATTATCAGAATTTTTATAATCAGGTGACCCTGACGCTACCGCTGGGGCTGATTTGCAGCGTATTGCTCCTGCTGGTGTGGTCGCGCACCCGTCAGCAGTACCACTCTCCGCGGAAGATGCTGCAGCGCGCGTTAAACCGTCGTCAGCTGTGCCTTCACTATCAACCGGTTATCGATATTAAAAATAACCGCTGCGTCGGTACCGAAGCATTATTGCGCTGGCCAGGCTTTGATGGGCCGGTGATGAGTCCGGCGGAGTTCATTCCGATGGCGGAAAATGAAGGGATGATCGCCCAGGTCACCGACTATGTCATCGATGAGGTATTTTCCGACCTGGGCGAGTTTCTGGCGCGGCAGCCGCATCTGTACGTGGCGATTAACCTCTCCGCTTCCGATTTCCATTCCGCACGCTTGATTGAGCACATCAACGAGAAGATCCAGCGCTACGCGGTCAAGGCGGAACAAATCAAAATCGAAGTGACCGAACGCGGGTTTATCGACGTGGCGAAAACGACGCCGGTGATCCAGGCGTTCCGCGATGCGGGATATGAAATCGCCATCGATGATTTCGGCACCGGTTACTCCAACCTGCACAATCTTCATGCGCTCAACGTCGACGTTCTGAAGATTGATAAATCTTTTGTCGACATGCTGACGAGCAATACCACCAGCCACCTGATTGCCGAGCATATTATCCAGATGGCAAACAGCCTGCATTTAAAAATCGTGGCTGAAGGCGTCGAAACGGCAGAGCAGGTAGCCTGGCTCCAGCAACGCGGCGTGCAGTACTGTCAGGGGTGGCACTTTGCGAAAGCGATGCCGCCGCAGGAGTTCATGCTGTGGCTGGCGAATGAGCGCACCTGCCTCAGCCCCTATCAGCCGCACTATCAGGCAGAAATTTGATGGCGATAGGCGGTCGGCGTTCGGTCAAATTCGCGACGGAACACCCGCGAGAAGGTTTGCTGCGACACGTAGCCGAGATCCATCGCGATATCAAAAATAGGGCGCTGGGTGGTTCTTAGCGCTTCCGCGGCGAGCAGCAGGCGGCGCTGGCGAATGTAATCGCCCAGCGTTTGATGCATCACGGCGCGGAACATCCGCTGCAGATACCATTTCGAGTATCCCGATTTTCTGGCGACTATATCAATGTTAAGTGGTTGATCGATATGTTCATCAATCCATTCAATAAGCGTTTGGATAATATCCTGATGGGACATAAGCGGCCTCTCTCAATTCTCGATTCGTCGTTTTGTCTGCGGGCGAGTATAATTCCTCAAGTTAACTTGAGGTAAAGCGCTTTATGGAAAAGAAATCACCCCGCATCAAAATGCTGCTGACGCCCGGCGAAGTGGCAAAACGAACCGGCGTGGCCGTCTCCGCGCTGCACTTTTATGAAAGTAAAGGGCTGATCCATAGCCAGCGCAACGCGGGCAATCAACGGCGCTACCGGCGCGACGTCCTGCGCGCGGTGGCGATCATTAAGATTGCGCAACGCATTGGTATTCCGCTGGCGACCATCGGCGACGCGTTCGGCGTACTGCCGGAAGGGCATAACCTCAGCGCCAAAGAGTGGAAGATGCTGTCGTCCCAGTGGCGGGAGGAGCTGGACCGGCGCATTCATACCCTGACCGCGCTGCGCGATCAGCTTGATGGCTGTATCGGCTGCGGCTGTCTGTCGCGTCGCGACTGCCCGTTACGCAACCCGGGCGATAAGCTGGGTGAAGAGGGGACCGGCGCGCGATTGCTGGAGGATGACTAAAAAACTAAAGCGCCACAACAGGGCGCTTTAGTTGTTTTCCGGTCTTGGTCTTTCGCACTATCCCGCTGGTACGCAGGAGGGTTTCCCCCGACGTCGGCTCACCTCAGTATTGCGCAATCTTTGATGGAGGTTCCGGTTTGCGCCGACAATTTAAGTGTGGCTCTTTTCTCTGAATTTGCCTCTTCAGTTTGCCGAAAAATTCCCGGCATCCGCCGCCTGTTCCTATAGTTAATTTGAACAAACAGCGGGAGAGGCCCATGTTAACGGTACATCATCTCAATCAGTCACGATCGCAGCGCGTGTTATGGGCGCTGGAAGAGCTGCAGCTGCCTTATCAGGTTGTCTCTTATCAGCGTGGCAAGGATATGCTCGCACCGGCGGAATTAAAAAGCGTTCATCCGCTGGGTAAATCGCCGGTGGTTGAGGATAACGGCCACATTCTGGCGGAGTCCGGCGCCATTCTGGAATATTTACAGGAAACCTATGATAGCGCCCGGCGCTTAAAACCTGAGTCGGTGGAAGATAAGCTGCAATATCGCTTTTGGCTGCACTACGCCGAGGGGTCGCTGATGCCCCTGCTGCTGATGAAGCTGGTGTTTGCCAGCCTGGGCAAACCGCCGGTGCCGTTTGGTATGCGCACGCTGGGTAATGCGTTGGGCAAGGGGGTACAGAAGGCCTGGCTTAACCGCCAGGTGGACACCCATGCCCGCTTTATTGAAGCGCACCTTTCCCGCCAGCGCTGGTTTGCCGGCGCTGAGCTGAGTATGGCCGATATTCAGATGAGCTTTCCCGCGATGGCGCTGCTGGCGCGCGGCGGCGTGGAGAATTTACCCCATCTGACGCAGTGGGTTCAGCGCGTGGAGCAGCGCCCGGCCTGGCAAAAAGCGGTTGAGCGCGGGGGGCCGTTCACCTTACCCGGCGAATAAACTATTACTAAAGCCGATGACCGGGGAAAATTGCTATCAGCGCAATACAAAAATGTTACCGGATTGCGCATGGACGATAACGTTTGCGCATCGGCTGGTTATTTCCTGAACGTCATAAGCGAAATTTAGCGAAATACGACAAACTTCAGTTGAAAAGGCCCGTCTAAAGGCTGGATAATCGTTTGCCTTTTTATTTTGCTCATCATTTCCTCTGCTGACAGAGGGGAGCAAAGTCATTCTTCACACCGTACTGTATGCGCGGAGTTAAACGTTTGCTTTTTCGCGGCCCCTGGCGCTGCGATGTAGCACAAGGAGATCGCGTTTAGCTGGCAGTGGATGGTCCACCACGCATTCGGACGAACGATAAAAATTCTCAGGGGAAGTTTTCTATGTCTACGCCTTCAGCGCGTACCGGCGGTTCATTGGACGCCTGGTTTAAAATTTCTGCTCGCGGCAGCACCGTGCGTCAGGAAATCGTTGCCGGTCTTACCACCTTCCTGGCGATGGTTTACTCCGTCATCGTGGTGCCGGGTATGCTCGGCAAAGCGGGTTTTCCACCGGCTGCGGTATTTGTTTCCACCTGTCTGGTTGCCGGCGTCGGCTCGCTGGTGATGGGGCTGTGGGCGAACCTGCCGCTGGCGATTGGCTGCGCCATCTCGCTGACCGCGTTTACCGCCTTTAGCCTGGTACTGGGTCAACAGATCAGCATTCCGGTCGCGCTGGGCGCGGTGTTCCTGATGGGTGTCCTGTTCACCGTGATCTCCGCGACCGGCATTCGTAGCTGGATCCTGCGTAACCTGCCGCAGGGCGTGGCGCACGGTACGGGGATTGGTATCGGTCTGTTCCTGCTGCTGATTGCCGCCAACGGCGTGGGCCTGGTTATCAAAAATCCGCTGGATGGTCTGCCGGTGGCGCTGGGTAATTTTGATAGCTTCCCGGTGATTATGTCGCTGGTCGGGCTGGCGGTGATTATCGGCCTCGAAAAACTGAAAGTGCCGGGCGGTATCCTGCTGACGATTATCGGCGTCTCGATTATCGGCCTGATCTTCGATCCTAACGTTCACTTCTCCGGTATCTTCGCCATGCCGTCGCTGAGCGACGATAAAGGCAACTCGCTGATCGGTAGCCTGGATATCGTGGGCGCGCTGAACCCGGTGGTTCTGCCAAGCGTGCTTGCGCTGGTGATGACCGCGGTGTTTGACGCCACCGGAACCATCCGCGCGGTGGCCGGCCAGGCGAACCTGCTGGATAAAGACGGGCAGATTATTAACGGCGGCAAAGCGCTGACCACCGACTCCCTGAGCAGCGTCTTCTCCGGCCTGGTCGGGGCGGCGCCGGCGGCGGTGTATATCGAATCCGCTGCCGGTACTGCGGCGGGCGGCAAAACGGGCCTGACGGCAGTGACCGTCGGCGTGCTGTTCCTGCTGATCCTGTTCCTCTCTCCGCTCTCGTATCTGGTGCCGGCTTATGCCACCGCGCCGGCGCTGATGTACGTCGGCCTGCTGATGCTGAGCAACGTGGCGAAAATCGATTTCAACGATTTCGTCGACGCGATGGCGGGCCTGATTACCGCGGTCTTTATCGTGCTGACCTGCAACATCGTGACCGGCATCATGATCGGCTTTGCGTCGCTGGTGATCGGTCGTCTGGTGTCCGGCGAATGGCGTAAGCTAAACCTGGGTACGGTGATCATCGCCGCGGCGCTGGTTATCTTCTACGCCGGCGGTTGGGCGATTTAACTTTTCCTGCTAACAACGGGCGGCTTTGGCCGCCCGTTTAATTTTTAAGCCACATCCTGTTTCCTTTTGCGTTAATCTGAGTAGCGTATTATGCCGAGACATGACGCCTCAGATGTAAAAAAAAGACACGCAGCAAACAGGGAACACATGGAAATATTCTTTACCATACTCATCATGACCCTCGTGGTCTCTCTCTCCGGGGTGGTTACACGCGTGCTGCCCTTTCAGGTTCCACTCCCCTTAATCCAAATTGGCATCGGCGCGCTGTTGGCCTGGCCTACCTTCGGATTGCACGTTGAATTCGACCCCGAACTCTTTCTGGTTCTGTTCATTCCGCCGCTGCTTTTTGCCGATGGCTGGAAGACGCCAACCCGTGAGTTCATAGAGCATGGACGGGAAATTTTCGGTCTGGCGCTGGCGCTGGTGGTGGTAACGGTGGTCGGTATTGGCTACCTCATCTACTGGATCGTGCCGGGTATTCCGCTGATTCCGGCTTTTGCTCTGGCGGCGGTTCTGTCGCCAACGGATGCCGTGGCGCTGTCGGGAATTGTCGGCGAAGGGCGCATTCCGAAAAAAATAATGGGCATTTTGCAAGGCGAAGCGCTGATGAACGATGCCTCCGGCCTGGTCTCCCTGAAGTTCGCCGTTGCGGTGGCGATGGGCACCATGGTCTTTACCGTCGGCGGCGCGACGGTGGAGTTCTTCAAGGTGGCGGTCGGCGGTATTCTCGCGGGCTTTGTGGTCAGCTGGCTGTACGGGCGCTCGATGCGCTTCCTCAGCCGCTGGGGCGGCGATGAACCGGCAACGCAAATTGTGCTGCTGTTCCTGCTGCCGTTCGCCTCTTATCTGATCGCGGAGCATATCGGCTTTTCCGGGATCCTGGCGGCGGTCGCCGCGGGGATGACCATTACGCGTTCCGGGGTGATGCGCAGCGCGCCGCTGGCGATGCGCCTGCGCGCCAACAGCACCTGGGCGATGCTGGAGTTCGTGTTTAACGGCATGGTCTTCCTGCTGTTGGGCCTGCAGCTGCCGGACATCCTTTCCAGCTCGCTGGTGGCCGCAGAAGCGGATCCCAACGTCGAAACCTGGATGCTGTTTACCGATATCATTCTGATTTATGCCGCCCTGATGCTGGTGCGTTTTGGCTGGCTGTGGACGATGCGCAAACTGAGCCAGCGTTTCCTGAAAAAGAAACCGATGGAGTTCGGCTCCTGGACCACGCGCGAGCTGCTGATCTCCTCCGTCGCCGGCGTTCGCGGGGCGATTACCCTTGCCGGCGTACTGTCGATTCCTCTGCTGCTACCGGACGGCAACGTCTTCCCGGCGCGCTATGAGCTGGTGTTCCTCGCCGCCGGGGTGATTCTGTTCTCACTGTTCGTCGGCGTGATTGTGCTGCCGATTCTGCTGCGCCATATCGAGTCGACCGACCATGTCCAGCAGCGCAAAGAGGAGCGTCTGGCGCGGGCCGCTACGGCGGATGTGGCGATTGTCGCGATTCAGAAAATGGAAGAGCGTCTGGCTGCGGATACCAAAGAGAATATTGATAATCAGCTGCTGACCGAGGTCAGTTCGCGGGTGATTGGTAACCTGCGTCGTCGCGTTGATGGCCGCAACGATGTTGAAACGTCGATGCTGGAGGAGAGCCTCGAACGCCGGTTCCGCCTGGCGGCGCTGCGTTCCGAACGCGGTGAGCTGTACCACCTGCGCGCCACCCGGCAGATCAGCAACGAGACGCTGCAGAAGCTGCTGCACGACCTCGATCTGCTGGAAGCGCTGCTTATCGAAGATCAGTAACACCGTACCTGTTCCCCGGGTCAGGCGTTGACGCCGCGACCCGGGGACTTACTTCAGCCAGAACGCCTTACTGCACTCCAGCCACGCTCGTGCGCTGTGCGACAGATAAACGCCTTCCCGCCAAATCATCCCCAGCTCCCAGCGCAGATCGCTCTGCAACGGCATCCAGCAAAAGCTCTGCGGGTCGAGGCGCTGGCAAATCGGCTCCGGCAAAATCGCGATGCCAATCCCCGCCTGGACCATGGCGGCCAGAAAATCCCACTGTCCGCTGCGCACGGCGATGCGCGGCTTAACATCATGCTGAGCAAACAGCCGCATCAGCTGCTGGCTGAGGGCGAAATCCTCGTTGTAAATCACCAGCGGATGCGCGGCGAGCGCCTGCGGCGACAATGACCTGAGGCCCTCCCATTGTGCCGTTCTCGGCGTCAGTACGCAGAGCGGATGGCTGAACAGAGATAGCGTCGTCAGACCGCTGGCCTCATCAACCGGAAGCGCCGTCATGGCTAAATCCAGTTCGCCGTTGCTGACCGCCTGCTGCACGGTCAATCCGCCAAACTCGGAGATTTTCAACTCGATACCCGCATAGCGCTGGCGAAAGCGGCTAATCGGCTCGGCCATCAGCATGCCGACCATCGGCGGGATCCCGAGACGCAGTACGCCTTTGTGCAGATGATTAATATCGCTCAGCTCCGACTCCAGCTGGTGAAATTCGCCAAGGATGGCCTGCCCGCGCTCGAAAACCACGCGTCCGGTATCGGTCAGCAGCAGCCTGCGACCGTCGCGGATCAGCAGCGTGCAGTTCAGCTCATCTTCAAGGTTTTTAAGCATCTTGCTGATGGTGGGCTGCGTGACGAACAGTTTCTCCGCCGCGCGGGTAAAGCTTTGCTGGCGAACCACTTCGACAAAATAACGCAGCGTTCGGATATCCATAATTATTCCCTGAGACTATACCTGTGATGATTTTAATTCATTTCTGCCGCGCCGGGCGGCTCTCTATACTGCACGCCTGTCTTCTTTTTCAGGAATACCGCTCATGGCCTTTGCGCCAGCTCGCGTGACGCCCTTCGTTATGCAACGTCTTCAGGTACCGGTTCAGGTCCTGATCTACGCCGGACTGTTCGTCTGCGCTGAATATTTAGTTAACTGGCTGCACCTGCCGCTTCCGGCGAATCTGGTGGGCATGCTGATGATGCTGGCGCTGATCGTCTGCCGGGTCATTCCTTTAAACTGGGTACGCGCCGGAGCCCGCTGGCTGCTGGCGGAGATGCTGCTGTTTTTCGTACCGGCGGTGGTGGCGGTCGTCAACTACGCGCAGCTGCTGATGGTTGATGGCTGGCGTATCTTTCTGGTGATTGGCTTGAGCACTACGATGGTGTTGGGCGCCACGGCATGGGTGGTTGATAAAGTGTATCGCTATGAAGTCAGCAGGATGAAACATGAGTGATTTTCAGCTGAGCCTCCTGTGCCTTCTTGTCACGCTGGGACTCTATTTTGCCAACAAGCGGCTTTATCGCCGCTTCCATAAACTGCCGCTGATGCCGCTGGTTTTCACCCCGATCCTGTTGGTCATGATGCTGGTATTCGGCCATATCTCTTATCAACGCTATATGGGGGAGACGCACTGGCTGCTGTGGCTGCTGGGCCCGGCGACGATCGCCTTTGCCGTGCCGGTATACGACAACCTGGCGATTATTAAACGCCACTGGATGTCACTGACGGCTGGCGTCACTACCGCCTCGGTTGTCGCGGTGACCAGTTCGGTGTGGCTGGCGCGATTATTTACCTTGCCTGATGAGATCCAGCGCAGCCTGGCGGTACGCTCCGTTACCACCCCCTTTGCGCTGGCGGCAGCCAAACCGCTGGGCGGCCAGCCAGATTTAGTCGCTCTGTTTGTCGTGGTCACCGGGGTATTCGGGATGGCGGTAGGGGATGTACTGTTTCTGCGTCTTTCTATTCGCGAAGGTATGGCAAAAGGGGCCGGATTGGGTGCCGCATCGCACGGCGCGGGTACCGCACGATCCTACGAGCTTGGCCCTCAGGAGGGCGTGGTCGCCAGCCTGGTGATGATGCTATCCGGAGTGGTGATGGTGCTGGCCGCGCCGCTGGTGAGATGGGCCATGTTCTGAACCCCTTTTTAATTAATCAACGCATACTCGCTAAGGTACTTTTCCATATCTCACGACTATTTATACTCATATGAATAGTCATTTCATCTTATCGAGATGAACGGTTAATTAAATATTCGTATTTGTAAGATAATCCGATGGTATCATAGGTTTTATCCTTATTTGTCCCCCTCTTAAATTGTAATTAAATGTTTCAATTTGAGGTTTTTTTGATATTAATGAAGAATGTGAATATGTGAAATGATATTTTTTATGAATAAGTTTAATGTTTAACGCTATGATTTTATTTGGTTATTTATAATATATATTTTGTATTGATTGGTTCAAAGTTATTATTCATTTGAGATGATTCACATATGGTTATTGAGAATAGTCTCGATTTTAGATACCTTATTGACGTGAGCTTTTATTATTGAATGGATTCATGTGGAACTAAAGCTCTTGTATTTATAGGTTAGTAATATTAAATGCAGGTTACTCACTCCCCATGCATATTATCGGCTTATAGTTTTAGCTGATGTCTGGCTTCATTCTCTAATAGACGCCATAAAACAATTGATGGATTGATTGTTAATCTTAATAAAAAGGGGAATACCAATGAACTTCAGTACCAAAACGCTTGCCAAAATATTAGCCTTATCTGCCGGCTGCTCTCTGGTTAATCTGTCTCAGGCCGCGAATACCATTATTTTTAAGGGTAAGGTCTCCGACACTACCTGTACAGCCACTATCGATAATGGCGTTTCGTCCATTGATATGGGGACCTCATCGGTAGCCGATCTGGATGCGAATATCTACGGTGCGGCGAAGAGTTTTTCTTTCACTTTAACTGGATGCCCTAAGACTACAGACGGCGGTACCAGTGTGGCCAAAGTGACGTTTGGTGGCGAAGCGGACACGACGAATAGCGATTACTTCAGGAACCAGGCGACAGACTCACCCGCTACCGGCGTTGCGGTGGCGATTTTTGACAACAAGGGTGCCCTGCTGAAGAACAATACGGAAGGTGCTGACGTCGATATTACCTCCGGCACCGCGACCATTCCTTTTACCGTCAAACTGGCTAAATCTGGCGCGGATGCTCCCACCAAAGGGGCGGTGCAGACAACCGTGACTTACAACGTTACCTACTATTAATTTAGCGTCATATAAACCGACAAAAGGGAAAGCTCGCCGCTTTCCCTTCCTGGACTCTACCATGAAAAAATTAGCTTACTTAATCTGTTTTTTTTCCTGCATGTCTGTCGCACAGGCCAGCGTGGTGGTGGGGGGCACGCGAGTCATATTCGATGGTACCCAAAAGGCGGCGACGGTCTCTGTGCAAAATAAGGATAACGTGACAAATATCGTACAGTCCTGGATCGCGATTGTGGATGAGGCATCACCAGCAAAAGATTCCTTTATTACCACCCCTCCGCTGTTTCGCCTGAAGGCCGGCGAACAAGGGTTTGTCCGAATCCTCCGCTCAGGTAAACCGCTGCCCGAAGAGCGAGAGTCGATGTTTTGGCTGAATATTAAAGGTATTCCCGCTATGGATAGCGCGCCGGACAAAAACATGGTGCAGTTTGCCATTAACTCGCGGATTAAACTTATTTTTCGACCAGCGGCATTAAAAAATGCCATACCGGAAAAGTTTGCCGAAAAACTGCAGTGGTCTGCTGAAGGCAGAGATATTAAAGTTAAAAACCCCTCGCCATTATATATGAACTTTTCTGATATTACGGTTAATGGTAAGTCAGTTCCTGAAGCATGGTTTGTTGCGCCTTTTTCAACCATAAAAATACCGGTAGCAAACACATCTTCACCAGGGAAAAAGAAAATCACATGGAGCGTGATCAATGACTATGGAATGCCGGGACCAAAATATACCGCCATCATTCAATAACGTTGGACAGAATTTTACATTCCTGTTGAAACGTGGCTACGTTGCCATTATTTCCTGCTTTATCACTATCCCGTTACCCGCTATCGCAGGTGAGTATTTCAATCCTCACCTGCTGGAGGTCAATGAAACCGGTACAACGGCCGTCGACCTGAGCTATATTTCCCAGGAAACCGTCCCGCCGGGCGAATATAACCTTGATGTTTATATTAACGACGAATTTATTGCTTCCGAATCAATCAGCTTCACGCAACAGAGTGAAGATCGTGACGCTTCTTCACCCTGTATCAGCGTCGCGCATCTGAAAGCGTGGTCAATCAAAACGGAAAATTATCCCGAGCTCACGGTCGCGGGTTCCCGCTGTGCCCGACTATCCGCAATCCCTGGATGGGGAACCACGGTATTACTTTCACAACAGCGCGTTGATTTTAACGTGCCTCAGGTCGCGGTGATGCATCATCCGCGGGGATATGTCCCTGAAAGCCGGTGGCAACAGGGTATTACCGCGGGGCTACTTAACTATAATCTCTCCGGGCAAAAGACCGATCCGCGGCACGGCGGCGAAGCGACGTCCAGCCAGTTTGTGAGCCTGCAGCCGGGTTTAAACGTCGGGCCGTGGCGTTTACGGAACTACAGTACTCTCAACCATAATGATGACGGCAACCAGTGGGACTCGGTCTACAGCTATATTTCACGTGATATCCAGGCCCTGAAAGGCCAGCTGATCCTGGGTCAGACCTATACGTCATCAAGCGTGTTCGACAGTATTAGCTTCACCGGGCTACAGCTGAACTCAGATAAAGAGATGCTGCCGGATAGCATGAATGGTTTTGCGCCGGTCATTAAAGGTATCGCCCGCACCACCGCCGACGTGACGGTCTATCAGAACGGATACAGCATTTATAAAACAACGGTTCCCCCTGGCGCGTTTGAAATAAACGATCTTTACCCAACCGGGAGCGCGGGCGATCTGAATGTGACGGTAAAAGAGTCCGATGGCAGTGAACAGAGCTTTGTGGTGCCTTTTGCTTCGCTGGCGATTTTGCAGCGCGAGGGCCAGATAGATTACGCCCTGAGCAGCGGTAAAACGCGTTCGGGGAGTTCCGGCGGAAAAGAATATAGCTTCCTGCAATCTAACATTGCCTGGGGAGCATCGAGCAACGTCACGCTGTATAGCGGTTTTCAGCAGCTGGAGAACAAATACAGTAATGTTATCCTGGGCGCCGGGCTTAACCTGGGCACGATCGGCGCGCTCTCCCTCGATGCGTCCCAGTCCCGGGCGGATATAAAAGAGACGCCAACGTCGAATCACACGTCATCCAGCGAAGGGCAATCTTATCGCGTGCGCTTTAGCAAAGATATTCCGCAGACGGGAACCAACTTCTCCGTTGCCGGGTATCGTTATTCAACCCATGGCTATTATTCTCTGCAGAATTTTATTGATAGGTCGAATGCGCATAGCGGGTGCTGTTCATCAACGGGGCGGACTAAAGATCGTTTTGACGCTTCAGCCTCTCAGACTCTCTCAGGGTATGGTTCACTCTCCTTCTCTTTGGTCAGTGAATCTTATTGGGATAATTCACGCATGGAGTCGTTGGGCGTGAGCTACAGCAATACCATTGGCCGCATTTCCTATTTCATTAACTATTCCTATAGTCGAAATGTCCAGAGTTCAGGCCAGAATAGCGATAGTTCTCAGATCAGCGATAACCTTATTTCACTCACGGTGAGCGTGCCTTTTGGTGCGGATATCTCGGCCAGCTACAATATGAACAGCAGCCGGATGGGCGACACGACCCATAGCCTGGGTTTAAGCGGTTCGGCTTTTGCGGACCGTTCTCTGAACTGGAATATGCAGGAGGGTTACAATGCCAGCGCTAAAAGGACTTCCGGCAACGTCAATCTCAACTATCAGGGTTCAAAAGGTGAAGTCACCGCGGGATACGGGTATGACAGCTATAGCGCCCACTATAATTACTCGCTACGCGGTGGGATGCTGGCCCATTCCAGTGGAATAACGCTGTCACGCTATCTGGGCGAAAGCGTTGCGCTGGTTGAAGCGCCTGGCGTCAGCAATATTGCGGTGCGCGGGCAGACTAACGTGATGACCGACTCTGCCGGATACGCCGTTGTACCCTTCGTACGACCCTACCATGAAAATAATCTCTCTCTTGATGAACAGCAGGTCTCGGGAGCGGAAATCGATAATATTGCCAAAACGGTGGTCCCGACGCGTAATGCGATTGTAAAAGTTAAATATAATACCTGGATTGGCTATAAAGCGATGATGACTTTGCGTTTTAATAATAAAGAGGTCCCTTTTGGCGCCGTTATTACATTAGATGATGCAAGCCAGCAACCTCAAGAAAAACGCAGCACTATCGTAGGGGATTCCGGACAGGCCTATCTGACCGGGCTATCTGAAAAAGGCCGGTTATTTGTGAAGTGGGGTGATAGCAAAAATAGCCAATGCTATGTTAACTATGATTTATCCACCAATAAATCGGTTGATGATATCGTTTTTTATGCAGCGGATTGCCGATGATGAATAACTGGATGATTGCCTTGATACATAAATTAAGAATGGAATTAATGAGGGTAAATAATGGCGGGCGATTAATGAAATCGTTCGAGGTATTTATTATCACTATCGGACTTGCGTTGATGTTTGTAAGGCCAGCCTGGGCTTATGACGCCAATAGTACTGTTAATTTCAATATCACCGGTAAGATTGAAGAGCCCGTATGTGAGGTATCGGTAAAACCCTCCAGCGCTATCGATTTAGGAACGGTTTCCTATCAAAGTTTGAGCGGTAAACCGGGCGCGAGTAGCGCGGCTAAGATAGTTTCAATCGCCTTTGATAATTGCTCAAAGGGTACGGCGTCAGTGACGCTAATGTTTAGCGGTATTGTATTTGTTGGCAACGATATCAATGTATATATGAATGAGCTTTTTTCTGGTGCTCAGGACGTGTGGCTACAGTTGCAAAGCGCGGTGGACCAGAAAAACCTGGGACCAGGTGATAGCTATACCTATTTTTTCACTGATGGCACTGAACATGTTTTTAATATGATCGCAAGAATGTATACGCCGAATGGTCGGGTGACGGCGGGCAGTGTCTCCTATACGGTCACGTTCAATGTTGCCTATAAATGATCTATTTTCGCCAGGGAAGAACTATGAAGACGTTAATTTTATTGCTGCTGGCCTGCTTATTACCGGCTTACAGTTGGGCATGCCAAACGGGTGCAAACTCGGGCGATATCGCTTTAACTAATTTACCTCCACAGATACTGGTTAATGCTGGTAGCTACTCGGCGGGGACCATCCTTTATGATTCAGGGCAGATAACGCATCCAACCACCTCCATTACGGATTGTCGGGGTTGGTTATATGCACTGTTCGGATGGAGCTCGGGGAATGCGGGCACCTTAGTGGGGGATAACATCTACTCGACCTCCGTGCAGGGTATCGGTATTCGCGTCAAATTCTGGCTCAATATCACGGGTGAATATGGTGGTGATAACGATGATTTTAATGCTGACTACAGCGTTCATCATATCGGTGATGCAGACTTGTATCTGGGAAAACCTAATGGATCTTTTGATGACAAGGCAAGCACATATTATGCGCCAACGTACCAGGTCCAGCTTGTGGCAACGGGGGGAGCTATTGCCAGTAACAGCACGCTGACGCTGGCCGATCCGATTTCCACGGTTTCTATTCTGGATCTTGACGGAACGATGGCTATTTCCCAGCTGCACGTGACGGGCTCGACAAAAATCCAGCTGACCCCGATGGGGTGTTCGGTTGATTCGACCGCGCTGAATTTCCAAATGGGCTCAGTGAAAACAAGTGAGTTTAATCTTTCTAACAAAGCTGGCTCAGCTCAGCAAACGCTGACCCTAACCTGTGAGCCGGGAACATTCGTGGCGATGCGCGTTACGGCGCCAGAAGCGGAGGGTGATAATTCCGATCATACCGTTATTGCGTTAACGTCCGGCGAAAACGTAGCGACCGGCGTTGGAGTACAGCTGAATCTTTATAACACACCATTAATCGTGAATAATGCAATCTACAGGGTATTTTCAGAATCGAAAAGAACGACTGTGACCAACCCCGGCTCGGAGGCCAGCTATACAATATTCACCGATCCTGATAATCCCGGCGGGGCGGCGGCATCGAACGTCCTGACGTTTACCGCGAACTATTACAAAACCGGATCTAACGTGACGCCAGGCACCGCGAATGCGAGCGGAACGATAACCTTTATCTACCAATAAAATATTCCCCGACCGGCAGGCCGGGGAACGGGCAATGATTAATGCGCCTGGCCTTTCTCGATGCCGATACCGGTCTGCGAACGGATAAACTGAGCGCGGAACAGCTCGCGCTCGCGCGCGCCTTCCGCTGAGCTATCGGTGGCGGAGAAGAACCAGATACCGATAAAGGCCACGGCGATAGAGAACAGCGCCGGATATTCATACGGGAATATCGCCTTTTCGTGACCGAGGATCTGCACCCAGATGGTCGGGCCGAGGATCATCAGAATCACCGCGGTCAGCAGACCCAGCCAGCCGCCAATCATCGCCCCGCGGGTGGTCAGCTTCGACCAGTACATCGACAGCAGGATAATCGGGAAGTTACAGCTGGCGGCGATGGAGAACGCGAGGCCGACCATAAAGGCGATGTTCTGATTCTCGAACAGGATGCCCAGCAGAATCGCCACCACGCCGAGGATCAGCACGGTAATCTTCGACACCTTCAGCTCCTGACGCTCGGTCGCCCCTTTACGGAACACGTTCGCATACAGGTCGTGAGAGACCGCCGACGCGCCAGCCAGCGTCAAGCCAGCGACCACCGCCAGAATAGTGGCGAAGGCCACGGCGGAGATAAAGCCGAGGAACAGGTTACCGCCGACCGCGTCCGCCAGATGCACCGCCGCCATATTGTTACCGCCGATAAGCTGACCGGCCGCGTCTTTGAACGCCGGATTCGCCCCCACCAGCATGATGGCGCCGAAGCCGATGATAAAGGTCAGAATATAGAAGTAGCCCATAAAGCCGGTGGCGTAGAACACGCTCTTACGCGCTTCTTTGGCGTCGCTCACGGTGAAGAAGCGCATCAGAATATGCGGCAGACCCGCGGTGCCGAACATCAGCCCGAGGCCTAGCGATAGCGCCGATATCGGGTCTTTCACCAGTCCGCCGGGGCTCATAATCGCCGAGCCTTTCGGGTGGACCGCCATCGCTTCGGTGAACAGATTATTGAAGCTGAAGCCGACGTGCTTCATCACCATAAAGGCCATAAAGCTGGCGCCGAACAGCAGCAGGACGGCTTTGATAATCTGCACCCAGGTGGTGGCGAGCATGCCGCCAAAGAGGACGTAAAGCACCATCAGCACGCCGACCAGCACCACCGCAATGTGGTAGTTGAGGCCGAACAGCAGCTGGATAAGCTTACCCGCGCCGACCATCTGGGCTATCAAATAGAGCGCCACCACTACCAGCGAACCGCAGGCGGAGAGGGTGCGGATCGGCCCCTGCTTAAGACGATAGGACGCTACGTCGGCAAACGTGTAGCGGCCGAGGTTACGCAGGCGTTCGGCGATAAGAAACAGAATAATCGGCCAGCCGACGAGGAAACCGAGCGAGTAGATCAGCCCATCGTAGCCGGAGGTGTAAACCAGCGCGGAAATGCCGAGGAACGAGGCCGCCGACATAAAATCGCCGGCAATCGCCAGCCCGTTCTGGAAACCGGTGATATTGCCGCCCGCGGTGTAGTAATCGCTGCGCGAACGTACGCGTTTTGAGGCCCACCAGGTGATATAGAGCGTCAGGGCGACGAAAATCAGGAACATGATAATCGCCTGCCAGTTGGTCGGCTGGCGCTGTACCGCGCCGGTGAGAGCATCCGCGGCATTGACGGTCAACGGGAGCGTGGCGGCGAGCGCCGTCAGGACTTTCTTCATGATGCTTTTACCTCGCTGAGAACGCTTTTCGTCAGCCGATCAAATTCACCATTTGCCCGCCAGACGTATATTCCGGTTAAGACGAAAGAGATAACGATCACGCCGATACCAATCGGAATACCCCGGGTGACGCTGGTTCCCGCATGCAGCGGCGTGCCCAGCCAGCCGGGGGCGAAGGCGATAAGCAGAATAAAGCCCACATAAATCACCAGCATAATCAGTGACAGGATGGCGGCAAACCTTTGCCGGGCTGCAACAAGCTCCTTAAAATGCGCACTATTTTCTATCCGCTGACAAATCTGTTCGTTCATCGTAGCGTCTCCAGAGGTTCCCTTTCGTCATTCACGCGCCGGTCGTCGGCAACACTCATCCGCCCGGCAGTTAACTGTCGGGAATCAGCCTGTTTACCGCTTTCCTGCTACCTGAAATCCTTGGGGAGTCGTAATTATATCCTCTCCCCTGGTGGGGAGAGGGTGTAGGGGATCGTTGGTTTACGATGGCATAGCGATGGCCTGCTTCTCTTCGAGCAGTTTTTCCACCACGCCAGGATCGGCAAGCGTTGAGGTATCGCCGAGGTTACTGGTATCGCCCGCGGCAATTTTGCGCAGAATGCGGCGCATGATTTTGCCCGAACGGGTTTTTGGTAACGAATCGGTCCAGTGCAGCACGTCCGGCGTCGCCAGCGGGCCAATCTCTTTACGTACCCAGTTGCGCACCTCGGCGTACAGCTCCGGCGTCGGCTCTTCGCCATGGTTGAGGGTCACGTAGGCGTAGATGGCCTGGCCTTTGATGTTATGCGGAATGCCGACCACCGCCGCTTCGGCGATTTTCGGATGCGACACCAGCGCCGATTCAATTTCGGCGGTACCCAGACGGTGGCCGGAAACGTTCAGCACGTCATCGACGCGGCCGGTGATCCAGTAGTAGCCATCTTCGTCACGGCGCGCGCCGTCGCCGCTGAAGTACATATTTTTAAAGGTGGAGAAGTAGGTTTGTTCGAAGCGTTCGTGGTCGCCAAACAGCGTGCGCGCCTGGCCCGGCCAGGAATCGGCGATCGCCAGGTTCCCCTCGGTCGCGCCTTCCAGCGGCGCGCCTTCGTTATCCACCAGCACCGGCTGGACGCCGAAGAAGGGACGCGTGGCGGAACCGGCCTTCAGCTCGATAGCGCCGGGCAGCGGGGTGATCATAAAGCCGCCGGTTTCGGTCTGCCACCAGGTGTCCATCACCGGGCACTTCTCGTTGCCGATCTTCTTCCAGTACCACTCCCAGGCTTCCGGGTTAATCGGTTCGCCGACGGAGCCGAGAATGCGCAGGGAAGAGCGGTCGGTGCCTTCGATGGCCTTATCGCCCTCCGCCATCAGCGCGCGGATCGCCGTAGGGGCGGTATAAAGAATGTTGACCTGATGCTTATCGACCACCTGGCACATACGCGCCGGGGTCGGCCAGTTCGGTACGCCTTCGAACATCAGCGTCGTCGCGCCGCAGGCCAGCGGGCCGTAGAGCAGGTAGCTATGGCCGGTGACCCAACCGACGTCGGCGGTGCACCAGTAGATGTCGCCCGGATGATAGTCGAACACGTATTTAAAGGTTGACGCCGCATAGACCAGGTAGCCGCCGGTGGTGTGCAGCACGCCTTTTGGCTTACCGGTCGAACCGGAGGTATAAAGGATAAACAGCGGATCTTCGGCGTTCATCTCTTCGGGCTGGTGTTCCGCGCTGGCTTTCTCGATCAGATCGCTCCACCACAGATCGCGGCCTTCCTGCCAGTCGATTTTGCCGCCGGTACGTTTGAACACCACCACGTTTTCGATGCTCTTCACGTTCGGATTTTTTAGCGCGTCGTCGACGTTCTTCTTCAGCGGGATCGCGCGGCCGGCGCGCAGCCCTTCATCCGAGGTGATCACCAGGCGAGAGTTGGAATCGATGATACGGCCGGCGACCGCCTCCGGCGAGAAGCCGCCGAAAATGACCGAATGGATAGCGCCGATGCGCGCGCAGGCCAGCATGGCTACCGCCGCTTCCGGCACCATCGGCATATAGATAGCCACGACATCGCCCTTTTTAATGCCCAGATCGAGCAGGACGTTGGCAAAGCGGCAGACATCGCGATGTAGCTCGCGATAAGTGATGTTTTTGCTCTGGCTGGCATCGTCGCCTTCCCAGATGATGGCCGTCTGGTCGCCGCGCTCCGCCAGATGGCGATCGAGGCAGTTAGCGGCGAGGTTCAGCGTACCGTCTTCATACCACTTAATGGAAATATTGCCCGGCGCGAACGAGGTGTTTTTCACGCGCGTATAGGGTTTTATCCAGTCAAGGATTTTGCCCTGCTCGCCCCAGAAGGCGTCAGGTTCGGTGACGGACTGCTGATACTGCGCCTGGTACTGTTCCGGGTTAATCAGGCAACGTTCCGCAATATTAGCGGGAATAGAGTGTTTATGTATTTGGCTCATGGCTTTTTTTCTCCTGTAGGTTGTTAAATATATGTCAAATAAACGTTAATAGTAGGGGCTTTGGCGGCTTTGTTTGCTATTTGGGGGGCAGATCACGCAATAATTAAATTGAATGAAAAGCAATCAAATGAAACTTTGATATGAAATAATTTCTGAAGTGGATTTATAGAAAATGAATATATTAAATATTTTTTATAACAAATACTTATGCAACATAAGGTGGGGATATTAGCGGGTTTATGCATAAAACCAGAGTAAACCGCTGTTCTTAAAGACTTGCGCAGCATGCCGTGCAAATGATACTGATATTGCGCGTTAAATAACCCTATAAAGCAACGCAACACAATTCATACCCCTTTCAGTGGGTGCCATTACCTCCCGGAATGGCGCTTTTCATCGAGGAAGTCTGTAGTGAAGAAAAAAACAAAAGTCAGCCTGGCCTGGCAAATTTTGCTGGCTCTGGTGCTGGGCATACTTCTGGGCAGTTACCTGCATTACCATGCCGAAAGCCGTGACTGGTTAATCTCAAACCTGCTGACTCCGGCAGGCGATATCTTTATCCATCTGATTAAAATGATCGTCGTACCGATCGTCATCTCGACCCTGGTGGTCGGTATTGCGGGCGTGGGCGATGCGAAGCAGCTGGGCCGTATCGGCGCGAAGACCATTATCTATTTTGAAGTGATCACCACGGTGGCGATCGTGCTGGGGATTACTCTGGCTAACGTCTTCCAGCCGGGGAGCGGAATCGATATGTCGCAGCTGGCGGCGGTGGATATTTCGAAATATCAAAACACCACGGCGGAAGTGCAGAGCCACGCGCATGGCCTGATGGGCACGATCCTCTCGCTGGTCCCGACCAATATCGTGGCCTCGATGGCGAAAGGCGATATGCTGCCGATCATCTTCTTCTCGGTGCTGTTTGGTCTGGGCCTCTCCTCGCTGCCCGCCACCCATCGCGAACCGCTGGTAACGGTGTTCCGCTCTATCTCTGAAACCATGTTCAAAGTGACGCACATGGTCATGCGCTATGCGCCGGTGGGCGTGTTCGCGCTGATTTCGGTGACCGTGGCGACCTTCGGCTTCGCCTCGCTGTGGCCGCTGGCGAAGCTGGTGATTCTGGTTTATTTCGCCATTCTGTTCTTTGCGCTGGTGGTATTAGGCATCGTGGCGCGGGTGTGCGGACTGAGCATCTGGACCCTGATCCGCATTCTGAAGGATGAGCTAATTCTGGCCTATTCTACCGCCAGCTCCGAGAGCGTGCTGCCGCGGATTATTGAGAAGATGGAAGCCTATGGCGCGCCGGCGTCAATCACCAGCTTCGTGGTGCCGACCGGCTACTCCTTTAACCTTGATGGCTCAACGCTGTATCAGAGCATTGCGGCGATCTTTATTGCCCAGCTGTACGGTATCGACCTCTCCATCTGGCAGGAAATTACCCTTGTGCTGACGCTGATGGTGACGTCGAAAGGGATTGCCGGCGTACCGGGCGTCTCCTTCGTGGTGCTGCTGGCGACGCTGGGCAGCGTGGGCATTCCGCTGGAAGGTCTGGCGTTTATCGCCGGCGTTGACCGTATCCTCGATATGGCGCGTACCGCGCTGAACGTGGTGGGCAACGCGCTGGCGGTGCTGGTTATCGCCAAATGGGAACACAAGTTTGACCGCAAAAAAGCGCTGGCGTACGAGCGTGAAGTGCTGGGAAAATTTGATAAAACGGCGCAATAAAACAGAAAGCCCGGTGACATCGCACCGGGCTTTTTCTTATCTTTTACTGATCCTGTCGAACTCTTCACAGCCGGTATCAAACCCCTCCTGACAGCTGACGTTGAGCCAGTGCAGCGCTTTCTGCTTGTTGGGTTCGATAAAGCCTTTTTCCCCCTGCTGGAAAAGCATCCCGGCCCAGTATTCAGCGTAGCCGGTGCGGGAGAGGGCAGAGCTCTCTTTAAAATACTGCGTCGCCTTTACGTCATCTTCCGGGGGATGAACGCCGCTGGCGTAGATCAGCCCCAGCAGCATCTGGGCGTCGACGGCTGAATCGCTTTCCGGATCCTGGGCGGCATGCTGTAACAGGGAGATGGCGTGCGGATAGTTCGGCGTACCGGCCTGCTGGTTCACCAGCACCCGGGCGAGGACAATTTCTCCCGCCCTACTGCCGGTCTGCACCGACTTTTCCGCCAGCGCTTTCGCCTGGCGGTAGTCGGCCTGCTGCGGATTGCGGATTTTGAGCTGAGCCAGCAGCGCCAGCGCATCGCCGTCGCCCTTGTCTGCCGCTTTCTGCGCCCAGTATTCAGCCTGCGGAAAATCGCCGAAGCTGACGTAAGTGTCGGCCAGGTAGTACTGTGCGCGCGGGTCGCCCGCTTCGGCCAGCGGTTTGTACTGGCTGCCGGGTTCCATGGCGCCTGCGGCGACGCTTGCCATCACCAGCAGTAAATAGAGGTATTTCATTTTTTATTATCGGTAGAGGACATAGCGAGCAGTATAAAGGCAGGTGAAGGAGAAGAAAACGACGGGAACGAGTGGGGGATATGAACGTTTTACTCGAACCATCGTGCCGTCTGTTTCCCGGGTTGCGGCGTAAAAGCCTGACCCGGGCTACCGATTGTGTAGCCCGGACAGGTGCGAAGCACCGCCTCCGGGGAGGCGGCCTGATTAGCCCATCGCGCTTTCGCGCAGGCGGGTTTTCAGCTTATTGTACTCGTCAATTACGTACTGCTCGGCGGCCCGCTGGTCGGCAATCGGCTCAACGTTGACGGCGCAGTACTTGTACTCCGGCGTTTTGGTTATCGGGCTCAGGTTCTCGGAAACCAGCTCGTTACAGGCGCCAATCCACCACTGGTAGGTCATATAGACCGCCCCTTTATTCGGACGATCGCTGACCTGCGCGCGGGTGATAATACGGCCCTTACGCGAGTTCACCCACACCAGCGCCTCATCCTCAATGCCCAGACGTTCGGCATCAGCGGTATTGATCTGCGCATAGCCCGGTTCATCCGCCAGCGCGGCCAGCGCCGCACAGTTGCCGGTCATCGAACGGCACGAGTAGTGGCCGACTTCGCGCACCGTCGACAGCACCATCGGGTATTCGTCGGTGAGCTTATCAATCGGCGCGACCCAGTCGCAGGTGAAGAACTGCGCCAGACCGTTCGGGGTATCGAACTTCTCTTTAAACAGATAAGAGGTCCCCTGGTCGGCGTCGGACTCATCGCGGCACGGCCACATGACGTAGCCCAGCTCGCCCATTTTCTCGTAGGTGGCGCCGTAGAAATCCGGGCACAGATGACGCAACTCGTCCCAGATTTCCTGAGTGTTGTTGTAGTGCATCTTGTAACCCATCCGGGTGGCGATTTCGCTGATGATCTGCCAGTCGGTTTTCAGGTCCCACTTCGGCTCTACCGCTTTAAAGAAGCGCTGGAAGCCGCGGTCCGCTGCGGTATAAACGCCTTCGTGCTCGCCCCACGAGGTGGAGGGCAGGATAACGTCGGCCGCTGAGGCGGTTTTGGTCATGAAAATATCCTGGACGATAACCAGTTCCAGATCGTCGAAAGCCTTACGCACGGCGGACAGCTCGGCGTCGGTCTGGAGCGGATCTTCCCCCATGATGTATGCCGCCCGCACTTCGCCATGCGCCGCGCGGTGCGGAAGCTCGCTGATGCGGTAGCCGGTGTGCGCCGGCAGGCTGTCGACGCCCCAGGCTTTGGCGAACTTCTCGCGGTTTTCCGGGAATTTAACGTACTGATAGCCCGGATAGGTATCCGGCAGCGCGCCCATGTCGCAGGCGCCCTGAACGTTGTTCTGGCCGCGCACCGGGTTGACGCCGACGCTCGGCTTGCCGAGGTTGCCGGTGAGGATCGCCAGGCTGGTCAGCGAACGTACGGTCTCTACGCCCTGGTAGAACTGGGTGACGCCCATGCCCCACAGGATGGCGGCGGATTTCGCGCTGGCGTACATGCGGGCGCAGGCGCGGATCTCCTGGGCACTCACGCCGGTAATCTCTTCCACCGACTCCGGCGTATAGCCTTCGACGATTTTGCGATACTCTTCGAAGCCTTCGGAACGGCTGGCGACGAAAGATTTATCGTAGAGATCCTCTTCGATGATCACGTGCCCGATAGCGTTGAGCAGCGCGATATTCGAGCCGTTCTTCAGCGCAATGTGCATATCGGCGATGCGCGCGGTTTCGATTTTACGCGGATCGCAGACGATGATTTTCGCCCCATTGCGTTTGGCGTTAATCACGTGATTCGCCACAATAGGGTGTGAATCTGCCGGGTTATACCCGAAGATAAACACGAGATCGGTGTTGTCGATCTCGGTGATGGCATTACTCATAGCGCCGTTACCGACCGATTGGTGCAGACCTGCAACCGATGGGCCGTGTCAGACGCGAGCGCAGCAGTCGACGTTATTGGTACCAATAACGGCGCGCGCGAATTTTTGCATCACATAGTTGGTTTCGTTACCCGTCCCGCGGGACGAACCGGTAGTCTGAATCGCGTCCGGGCCATACTTCTCTTTAATGGCGCTGAGGCGAGTGGCGACGTAATCGAGCGCCTCATCCCAGGAGACGGATTCCAGCTTGCCGCCGCGCTGGCGACGGATCATCGGGGTTTTCAGGCGCGGGGTAAGGATCTGGGTATCGTTAATGAAGTCCCAGCCATAATAGCCTTTCAGACACAGGGTTCCCTGGTTGGTTTTCCCCTGTGCCGCCTCCGCCCGAACGATTTTGCCGTTATCGACCACCAGGTTGATTTTGCAACCTGATGCGCAATACGGGCAAACCGTGACGACTTTTTTCATCGGTCTTGCTCCAGTTAATCAATTGGCGCATACGCGCTATCGCGCCGTCACTATGCATCTTCTATGCCATGTTTTCACTGTGGGTATTGACTGATGATACGTCGTTTTTTTGGGCGAAATGCTGACGAAAAACAGGCTATCGTCAGTTTTGACGTGTCGACGCGGGCGCCTGTGACGCGGCCGGGTAGCCCGGCCAGGCGCGCAGCACCGCCGCCGGGGGGGAAGAGGCAGGTCCGGGCTATTGGCGTTACCTCGGCTAGCTTAAATACCGGCTTCTCGCCAGCGCCGCCGCGCCCTGAGCGCCGTTAAACGCGGAAGAGGAGGCGGCGATAAAGCGTACGGCCTGATACGGCAGCGGACGGCGGACGTAGGTTTTGATCATGGCGATGACGGCTTCACGCGGGAAGGCAGGCATATCCATCACGCCGCCGCCGAGGATCACCGCATCGGGGTCGAACAGGTTGATGCTGGTGGCGATGGCGCGGGCGGCGTGGTTTAGCAGCTGCTGCACAAACGGCTCCCGCGCGGCGTGAACGAACAGCTCGCCCAGTTCATAGGCGCGCGGCTGCTGTTCATACCAGCGCTTTAGCGCAATCCCGGAGCAGACGGTTTCCAGACAGGCGGGGTTGCCGCAGGCGCAGGTGAGGGCGTCATCGCCCTGCGGAATATGCCCCAGCTCGCCCGCCACGCCGTGGGCGCCGGTCCACGGCCCGCCGTTCAGCCAGACCGCGAAGCCCATACCGGTGCCAAGATAGGCCGCCAGCACCTCCTGCTCCTGCAGGCCGTTCTGCTGCACATCAAAAGAGAGCTGCAGATTCACATCGCGGGAAAACTCCACCGGGCAGCCCAGCGCCGCTTCCAGCCGCTCGGCCAGGTTATACAGGTCGTCGGCGGCCAGCGGCAGATTGGGCGTTGAGATAATCGTCCGCTTGTCTTTTGCCACCAGCGCCGGAAACCCCATCACCAGCCCGCAGCAGTGGGCGTCGTGCTGGGTCAGCTGCTGCTGCAGCAGGTTTTTAATACCGTTGACCAGGCCGTCGGCGCTAATCACGTCGGCGGTGCGCCGCTTTTCGCAGTGCAACGCTTCGCCCTGCGCCGTTTGCAGGTAAAGCCGGATATGGGTCGCGCCCATATCCACGCCCGCGACGACGTTACGCTGTTTTTGCATGAGGCAGTACCTCGCGTTTTGCCGTCAGGATCTGCTCTGCCATGATCTGCCACGCGTCTTCTATCTTATCGGCGTGATTGAAGAGGCCAGAGGTGCCGACGATAAAGACGTCCGCGCCCGCCGCCATCAGTTTTTGATAGGTGGCTTTATTGCAGGAGCCGTCGATTTCGATCTCGTAGCTCAGCCCCTCGCGCTCGCGCCAGGCTTTCAGTTCGGCGATTTTTTCCAGCATCTCCGGGATAAACGGCTGCCCGGCGAAGCCCGGATCGACGGTCATCACCGTGATTTTGTCGGCTTTATGAATGTAGTACTTCATGGTCTCAACCGGGGTTTCCGGGTTAAGGATCAGTCCGACCTTCATGCCGTGGCGACGGATCTCTTCGATCAGGCGGAAGGCCTGGCCGTTAATCGTTTCCGGATGCAGGGTGATAAAATCCGCCCCCGCCTGCGCCAGCTGGCTAATGTAGTCCTGCGGGCGGGTGACCATCAGATGGCAGTCCAGCGGTTTGCTGGCCAGCTTTTTGACCTGGCTGACGAAAAAAGGCGACAGGGTCAGGTTTGGTACAAAATGACCGTCCATAATGTCGATGTGAAAATAGTCTGCGTGCTGGTCGATAAACTCGATCTGTTCTTTGAATTTCAGCAGATCCATACACATTAAAGAGGGAGCAATTTTCATGATAAATTCCTTACTTACTGATAAGACGGTCGAGGGCGACAGCCGCGATGATTAATCCGCCCATTACCACCAGCTGGTAGTAGGTTTGTACTTGCAGGATGTTCAGTCCGTTGTTGATAGTGCCGATAATCAGGCCGCCGATGACCACCGAGAAGATGCGTCCTTTACCGCCGAAGAAGCTGGTGCCGCCGATGATGGCGCTGGCGATGGCGTAGGTTTCAAAGCCCATGCCGGCCAGCGGTTCCGCCGCCCCGAGGCGGGCGGTGGAGACCACGCCGGCCAGCCCGGCGCAAACGCCGGAAATGATGAACACCAGCAGCATGTGGAACTTGACGTCGATGCCGGAGTAGAAAGCGGAGTGCTTGTTACCGCCCAGCGCGTAGATGTTGCGGCCCACGCGCATACGGGTGGTCAGGAACCACAGGATCACCGCCACAATCAGCGAGAAGATCACCGGAACCGGAATGCCCAGCGGCGTGGCGGCGAAAAAGTTAACGAAATCAAACGAAAACCCGTACACCGAGTTGGCATCAGAGATCACCAGCGTGATACCGCGGAAGATGGCGTTGGTGCCGAGGGTAATAATGAACGGATGCAGGCCGGTCCAGTTGACCAGGCAGCCGTTGATGGCCCCCAGCGCGCCGCCGACCAGCACGCCGCCAATCAGCGCCGCGAGGAACGGGTCGACGCCCGCCAGCATCAGCTTCGCGGTGACCATCCCGGAGAGCGCGAGGATCGCCCCGACCGACAGGTCGATCCCGGCGACGAGGATCGCGAAGAACTCGCCCATGCCGATCAGGACGGTGACCGAGCTCTGGACGAAGATCTGCGTAATATTGTTGGTCGTCAGGAAGTACTCTGACGACAGGGTGCCGAAGATGGCGACGATGATGGCGAGAATAAAAAAGGTGCCGTATTTATCCCAGAACAGCGCGAAGTTAAACGGTTTTTTCTCGCCCATCTCGCCTTTCACTCTTGTGGTAGTGCCCATGCCATAATCTCCTCTTCGCTCATGTCGTCGCGATTGGTCAGGATTTGCGTCAGTCGCCCTTCGCAGAACACGGCAATGCGGTCGCAGACGGCGATAATTTCAGGTAGTTCGGACGACACCATCAGGATGACTTTTCCGTCATCGGCCAGCTGGCGCATCACTTTATAAATTTCGGCTTTTGCGCCCACGTCGATACCGCGCGTCGGCTCGTCAAAAATGATCACTTCGGGGCTGCAGCATAGCCATTTGGAAATCAGCACCTTCTGCTGGTTGCCGCCGGAGAGCTCGGTGATGTTTTGATCGACCGAATGGCACTTCAGCGCCAGCAGCTTGCGCTGCTCCTCCGCCGTTCTGCGTTCGTCGCCTTCGCGGAACAGCCCCATGGCCCCTTTGTAGCCGCCGCGCTTCAGGCTCTGGCTGACCGCCATATTCTGAGCGATGGAAAAATTGGGGAAAAAGCCGTTTTCCCGGCGGCTTTCGGTGATATACCCCATGCCTTTCTTTAAGGCGTCGAGCGGCGAGCGGGGCGAGATCGCGTTGCCGTTGAGGTATATTTCACCGCTGCTACGCTTATCTACTCCAAACAGGCAGTCCATCAGCTCGGTGCGCCCGGAGCCGACCAGCCCGGCAAAACCGAGAATTTCGCCGCGATTCACGCTAAATGAGATATCGCGTACCTTTTTCTTGTCATGGCTGGTGACGTTTTTCACTTCGAACACCGTCTCGCGGGCGATGTTGCCGGTGCTCTCTTTCATGGCGTTGAAGCGGTTTTGCAGCTCGCGGCCGACCATCAGGCGTACGATGTCGTCGTTATTCACTTCGCTGACCTTCCCGCTGCAGACGCTGCTGCCGTCTTTCATCACCGTGTAGCGGTCGCAGATGCGGCGTATTTCCGCCAGCTTGTGCGAGATATAAACAATGGCGGTGCCCTCTTTACGCAGCTGGTTCATGATCAGGAACAGATAATCCACCTCTTTATTGGTCAGCGAGGAGGTCGGTTCATCCATGATCAGCACTTTAGCGTCGAGCATCAGCGTCTTGGCGATCTCCAGCATCTGCTTGTGGCTGATGGAGAGATTCGCCACCTTTTCGTCTAAATCGATCTTCAGCCCGACGCGCAGCAGCATCATCGCCGCCCGTACGCGCATTTCCTTCCAGTCGATAACGTTGACGCCGCAGACTTTTTTCGTCAGATGGCGGCCAATATATAAATTCTCCAGCACCGTTAATTCATCAATGACGCTGAGCTCCTGGTAAATAATACCAATGCCGAGCTGGGCCGCTAATTTATGGTCAAGCTTGTGGTAGTTAACGTTATTAATCGTAATGGTGCCTTTGGTCGGTTCATGTATTCCCGACAATACTTTCATCAGCGTTGATTTACCGGCACCGTTTTCCCCTAGTAACGCATGTATTTCATGGGGGTAAATAGTTAAATCAACCGATTTTAATGCGTGAACCGGGCCAAAGGATTTGCCGATCCCCGCCATTGAAATATATGGCGTGAGCATAGAAAATTTCCTTTATTACCGCTGCGTGATTTCCCCTCTCCCAAAGAAAGAGGGGATTTACAAACCTATTTCGTCACCAGAATGGAATCCACCAGCGTAAACTGCGGGGCTTTATCCAGCGGGATGACTTTGCCGCTCTTCTCGGCGTCGACCATCAGCTTAAGACCCGTAGCGCCAATATCCGCCGGGTTCTGCGCAATAGTGGCGGTCATTTGCCCGGCTTCGACCATTTTGCGCGCTTCCGGAATACCGTCGGTACCCACCACCAGCACCTTGCCGGTTTTGCCGGCGTTCGCGACGGCCTGGGCGACGCCCATTGCCATGGTGTCGTTGGCACAGTAAATCGCTTTAACGTTCGGGTTACGCTGCAGCACGTTCGTGGCGACGTCCAGCGCTTTGATGCGGTCCCAGTCGGCAGGCTGGCTGGCCACTAGCTTGATCTGGCTCGCTTTTTTGAAGGCGTCGGTGGCGCCGCTGCGGCGGGCCTCACCGGAGGCGTTACCGGCTTTGCCTTCGATAATAGCGACTTCGCCGCCTTCAGCACCCAGTTTGTCGATGATAAATTCCGCGCCTTTTGCCCCGACCGCCACGTTATCGGTGGTGACAAAACCTTCTACGTTGCCGCCGGCTTTCTTCAGGTTATCCATATCGATTTTTTCATCGAGGTTGACCAGAAAGATGCCCTTTTTCCACGCTTTGGCCACCGGCATGACCAGGTTTACCGAGGAGAGCGGCGCAAAGGCGATACCTTTGTAGTTTTTGTTGCTCAGGTCTTCAAACAGCTGCAGCTGTGACTGAAAATCCCCTTCGGAAGGCGAGGCAAAAATATCGACGCTTACGCCCAGCGTTTTGGCTTCGTCCTCAATACCCTTTTTCATATCCACCCAAAATGGATTGGATAAGGTTTTTAATACCACAGCATAATCGGCGGCGGCAAAGGCGCTGGTGGATAACATTACGCCCATGAGCGTGCCGCTGAAAAGTTTCAGATATTTATTCATGGCAGTATTCTCAGTGTAGGATACAGTTATATTGATCCCACCAGTGTGGGATCGGTTTTTTATTTAAGCGCGCCGGGTGAAAAGAAATTAACAATCGCGCCAGTTTTTTGCATATTTAAATTCGCTTGCTCAATGTTGAGCTGTGCAACGGAAACAAAAAACGCATCTAATAATGTGAGTTGTAATATACGCGCTGAGGCGTTACGCCCTAATAAAGGCGTCTCTGGTGCTGGCGAACAAATAATAAAATCAGCTAACTTGGCAATCGGCGAATGATAGCTATGGGTGATACAGATAATTTTCGCCCCGTTCTTTTTCGCCAGCTCCACCGCTGATTTGATATCGCTGGTGCGCCCGGAGTGCGAGACCACCAGCACGACATCGCCTTCCTTCAGCAGCGAGGCGGACATCATCATGATATGCGCGTCCGGGTAGGCCTGGCAGCGTACGCCGATGCGTAAAAACTTATGCTGCACGTCGGCGCAGATGGCGTTGGAGCCGCCCGCGCCGTACAGGTCGCGCTGGTTGGCTTGGGCAAAAAAGCGCGCCGCGCGGTGAATTTCGTCAACGTTCACGATCGACTGGCCTTCCATAATGGTGCGCAGGGTGATGTTGAACACCTTATTCACCACATCCTGCGGCGCATCATCAAAGGAGAGTTCGGTCGGTAACACCTGTTCAGACTGCGAAAAGTAGGCCTCCAGCGCGCTGCGCAGGTTACGAAAACCGCTAAACCCCAGCAGCTTAGAAACCTTAACGATCATGGCTTCTGATACCGACAGCGCTTCCGCGACGTCCTTGATTGCCGGCGCATCGCTGAGATTGCCGGGGGTAAGCAACCATTCGACGATACGGCTCTCGTTTTCGGTCATCCCTTCCTGCTTCATGCGAAGCCAGGGGGCAAGGCCGATGCCGTTAGGGAGCGAACTGGATTCTGTCTGACTCATCGCTTTCTCATTGTCCATAAAATGAAGACGACACTATATCACCACAGGCGAAACAAAAAAGATACTACCAACTTCACAAAATTATACTTTTTATAAAGTTATGTTTATCGTGAAGTTTTGTTAATGTTGATTTTATCTTAATTTCTTATGAATTCATTATAAATCAGTGAATTACTGTTTTTTTCAGTTCTTTTTTTGCAAGGTGAAAATCAGGTTAAATAACGCTTTCGTCTTGATTTGTAAAATTTGCCCGTGTAGAAAGGAGCCTGACGATGCTGTTTTCAGCGTTTCCTGGGGCATTTTTAGGCGTTTAAATCACAACGCCAGTCATCCTTGTAAAGTTAACAACAGGCGAGGCTAAGTATGAAAAGGATTGCATTTGGCTGCGATCACGTCGGGATTATCCTGAAAGACGATATTCTTGCGCATCTGCGCCAGCGCGGTATTGACGTCGTAGATAAAGGCGCATGGTCCACGGAACGTACCGACTATCCGCGCTATGCCAGCGCCGTCGCTCAGGCCATTGCCGCCGGCGAGGTCGACGGCGGGATCCTGATCTGCGGCACCGGCGTCGGAATCTCTATCGCCGCCAATAAGCACCCGGGTATTCGTGCGGTGGTGTGCAGCGAGCCCTACTCGGCGCAGCTTTCACGACAGCATAACAACACCAATATTCTGGCCTTTGGCGCGCGGGTGATCGGCCTTGAACTGGCGAAAATGATCGTCGATGCCTGGCTGGCTGCCGAATTTGAGGGCGGGCGACATCAGGGGCGAGTGGACGCCATCGGCGCGATTGAACAGCAGCGGATTTGAGATTCCTCCGCTACTCCCGGCGATAGCCCTTGATTAACGTAGAGCCAGCCCCCCGATGAGACTGGCTTTATGAAACGTTACTCTACCGCTTTGCTTATCTGCACCTTGTCCCTCGCCGGCCAGCTGGCGCACGCCGATATGATTGATGACGCGATCGGCAATATTCAGCAGGCCATTAATGATGCTTATCATCCGGGCGATAGCCGGTCTGACGATGATGACTATGATGATGGGCGCTATCAGGACAGCCGCCAGCAGAGCGCCGATCGCCAGCGGCAGTATGACGACCGGCGGCGACAGCTTGAGGATCGCCGACGCGAACTTGACGAGCGCCAGCGCCAGCTTGATCGGGACCGCCGTCAGTTGGAAAGCGACCAGCGCAGGCTGGATGATGATTATTGATGCGGCACGACCCGCGGCTTTCGCCGCGCCCGCTTAATCCAGCGCTATCTCCATGCCGTCAAATCCCGCTTCAAATCCCGCTGGTAGAGCATTTTCCATCATCCACGTATCGAAGCGGTGGCTGATATGGGTGAGGATCACCCGCGGGCAGCCGATGATCTGGTTAATGGCCCGCACGGTGTTCAGGTCGCAGTGGTTGCGCGGCGGCTGCGGGCGCGGCTCGTGGCTACAGTCGATAATGATAAGCTGCGGCTGGTTATTCAGCAGGAACTTCAGCGTTTTCTCCGGCAGCGCGGCGGTGTCGGATAGCCAGGCGACCCGGCTGTGGGCCGACTCCAGCAGATAGCCAAACGTGAGCCTTGAGTGGTTCAGCGGCAGCGGCGTAACGCGCAATCCCTGAAGTTCAAATCTTACAAAGGGTTCGACGGTATGGCTGAAATCCAGCAGGCCCGGATGCTTAAACAGATCATCGCAGCCCTGTTCATCCGGGGGGCCGTATACCGCAATAGGTTTGCCCACGCCCCAGCGCAGCGGGAACAGGCCTTGAACGTGATCCATATGATAATGGGTGAGCAGAAACTGCTGAAAGCTGCCGGCGGGCCACTGCGTCATCAGGTCCGGTAGCCCGGCATCGAGCAGGGTCACCGCGTTGTTGAATTTGACGACCGCGCTACAGGGACGGCGACGATGCGCTTCGTCGACGCGGGCGCGGCGGCAGGCGGGGCAATCGCAGCCGAAAACCGGTACCAGCTGCGCGCCGCCGGTGCCGGTTAAGCGGATAGTCAGGCTCATCTCTTCTCCTCGCGTTCAGGCAGGCTGCTGTTCGCGCCGGTTGCCGTGAATACGAATCAGCGAAACCAGGGCATCCACCGACTGGCTAAGTCGGCCATCGTTATTCAGCATCAGACACTCATTCGGCGTATAGCGCGCCGCGCGCGCCAGGCGCTGGGCGATTTCCGTCTCGTTCTCCCGTCCGCGCTGCTCCAGGCGCTGTCGCAGCACCGCCGGAGAAACCTGCAGACAGATGGGCAGCAGCGCGTCGGCATAGCGCGCCTGCGCCTGCGGCAGATGGGCGCGTGAACCGTTAGCGACCACGTCGAACCCGGCGTGCAGCCACAGGTCAATCTCGATGCCAATGCCATAGTAATTGTTGTTAGCATGCCAGCTAAGAGCAAACAGATGCTGTTCGGCGCGGGTAAAAAACTCATGCTCGCTGAGGGCGATATGGTTTTCACAGCCCGCGTTGTGTGGACGGGTTATGTAGCGGTGCGCCACCAGCAGCTGCGGATGCTCCCGCTGGCGCAGCGCCGCCAGCAGGCTGTCTTTGCCGGAGCCGGAGGGGCCGACCAGCCAAATCAGTTTCCCTGTCATCAGAAGACCCTCTTGCCTTGCCGCCAGACGTGATCAATATGGATATGCTCGCCGTGACGGCGCGCCAGCACCAGGTCCGCCCGCTTACCTTCGGCAATCGCCCCGCGGTCGTGCAGCCCCAGCGCCTGGGCCGGGTTTTTGCTCACCAGACGAATGGCCTGCGCGAGGGTAAAGGCGTTGCCCTCGTCGTCGGCGATGCGAAAAGCGGCATCCAGCAGGCTGGCGGGATAATAGTCGGAGGAGAGAATGTCCAGCAGGCCGCTGGCCGCCAGATGGTGGGCGGCGACGTTCCCCGAGTGCGAGCCGCCGCGTACGATATTCGGCGCGCCCATCAGAATGTTCATCCCGTGCTGGCGCGACGCCTGCGCTGCGGCGATCGTGGTGGGAAATTCGGCGATGACGCTGCCAAGCTGGCGCGATTCGAGCACATGTTCGCAGGTGGCGTCATCGTGGCTGGCCAGCGCGATATTTCGCTCGCGACAGATGGCGGCGATGCGCTGCCGGTTAGGCTGAGACCAGGCCGCCGCCAGCGCCATCTGCTCCTCTTCGAATTTGTCCATCTCTTCGTTGGTCAGGTGATATTTGCCCTGATAGTAGTCGCGGTATTTGCTGCGGTCGGCATACTGGCGCTGGCCAGGGGAGTGATCCATCAGGGAGACCATGCTCACCGGCTCGCGGCCAACCAGCTTCTCAAACAGCGGCAGGGTGGTGTGATGCGGCAGTTCGCAGCGCAGATGCAGCCGATGTTCAGCGCGGTTGAGGCCGCGCTTCTGCGTCTCTTCCACGGCGTTGATCATTTTTTCGAGATTTTCCAGGCGATCGCCGCCGTCGCGCACATCGCCAATAGCCACGGCATCCAGCACGGTGGTGATGCCGCTGGCGACCATCAGCGCGTCGTGGCTGCTCATCGCCGAGTGGGCGGGCCAGTCCACTTTCGGTCGCGGGGTGAAAAACTTGTCCAGGTTGTCGGTATGCAGCTCGATAAGCCCCGGCAGCAGCCAGCCGCCCTCACCGTCGATGGCCTCCGCCAGTCGGCTCTGGCTTTCGGCAAAGGCCGAAATTCTGCCGTCCTGGACTTCCAGCGAGCCGTTAATCACCTCGTCTTCGAGGATCAGCTTTACATTATTGATAATCATGCTGAAATCCCCATCGGGTGCAGACGGTCGGCGACCTGGTTGCGCGTGGCCTCGTCGTGAAAAATACCGACGATCGCCGCGCCGCGGGCTTTGGCTTCATGGATCAGTTCCACCACCGCGGCGCTATTTTTGCCGTCCAGCGAGGCGGTGGGTTCGTCGAGAAGCAAAATCGGGTAGTCGACCGCGAAGCCGCGGGCGATGTTAACCCGCTGCTGTTCGCCGCCGGAAAAGGTCGAGGGGGCGAGGTGCCACAGGCGTTCGGGTACGTTCAGCCGCGTTAGCAGGCGGGCGGCTTTCGCGGCGCTCTCTTCGCGCGGGATGCCCAGTTCGAGCAGCGGCTGCATCACTACGTCGAGGGCGGAAATGCGCGGGATCACCCGCAGAAACTGGCTGACCCAGCCAATGGTGGTTTTGCGCACTTCCAGCACTTTACGCGGCGTGGCGGTGACCAGGTCCACCCATTCATCGCCGTGGCGAATATGAATGTGGCCGCTATCGGGGAGATAGTTGGCGTACAGCGAACGCAGCAGGGTCGATTTTCCGCTACCGGAATGGCCGTGCAGCACCACGCATTCACCGGCAGTCACGGTCAGCGAGGCGTCGGCGAGTACCGGCAGACGGACGCCGTGCTGCTGGTGCAGAACAAAGGTTTTATGGATGTTTTCAACGCGGATGGCGTTCATTTTTAGCCTCATCGTGCCTGAATTTCCCCGGATCGCGGCGTGAACGCCTTATCCGGGCTACCTGATGCATTAACTCACGAAGCGCGACCGGGGAGTCCCGGAGGCGGCGCGTTGCGCCTGTCCGGGCTACCGGCTCGCAGACGGCCCGGGATCCGTAGCCCCGGTAAGCGCAGCGCCACCGGGGAGTGGACATTCACTCAGTTCTGCAACACCGACGACACCAGCAGCTGGGTATAGGGGTGATGGGGATCGTCGAGCACCCGGTCGGTTAAGCCGCTTTCGACTACCTGGCCCTGCTTCATCACCAGCAGACGGTTAGCCAGCAGGCGGGCGACGCCGAGGTCGTGGGTCACAATCACCACCGCCAGGTTCAGCTCGACGACCAGGCCGCGCAGCAGATCGAGCAGTCGCGCCTGCACCGATACGTCCAGCCCGCCGGTGGGCTCATCCATAAACACCAGCCTCGGCTGCGTCACCAGATTGCGGGCGATTTGCAGGCGCTGCTGCATCCCGCCGGAAAAGGTGGTGGGCAGGTCGTCAATGCGCGAAGGCGGGATCTCCACCTCCTGCAGCCACTGTCCGGCGGTGGCGCGAATATTGCCGTAGTGACGGGACCCGGTGGCCATCAGGCGTTCGCCGATATTGCCGCCGGCCGAGACCTGGCGGCGCAGGCCGTCCATCGGATGCTGATGCACCACGCCCCATTCGGTGCGCAGCAGACGTCGGCGATCCGCTTCGCTCATGGCGTATAGCGAGCGCTGTTGATACAGCACTTCTCCCTGCTGCGGGGCCAGGCGGGCGGAGATCGCTTTCAGCAGCGTGGTTTTTCCGGAGCCGGATTCGCCGACGATACCCAGCACCTCCCCCGGCCACAGCTCGAACGAGACGTCGCTGAAGCCTTTGCCCGGCGCGTAGAGGTGGGTCAGGTTGTTCACCGCCAGTAACGGATGACTCATTTTTTCTGCTCCTCGCTCTGTTGGCGGCAATAGTCGGTATCGGAGCAGACAAACATCCGTTTGCCGCTGTCGTCGAGCACCACTTCATCAAGATAGCTATGGCGAGATCCGCAGATGGCGCAGGGTTCATCCCACTCCTGAACGGTAAACGGATGATCGTCGAAATCGAGGCTCTCAACCGGGGTATACGGCGGTACCGCGTAGATGCGTTTTTCGCGTCCGGCGCCGAACAGCTGTAGCGCAGGCATCATATGCATCTTCGGATTATCGAATTTTGGAATCGGCGACGGATCCATCACGTAGCGGCCGTTGACCTTCACCGGGTAGGCGTAGGTGGTGGCGATATGGCCGAAGCGGGCAATATCTTCGTACAGCTTCACCTGCATCACGCCGTACTCCTCCAGCGCGTGCATGGTGCGGGTTTCGGTTTCGCGCGGCTCGATAAAGCGCAGCGGCTCCGGGATCGGCACCTGGAAGATCAGGATCTGATCGTCAGTCAGCGGCGTTTCCGGGATCCGGTGGCGGGTCTGGATCAGCGTGGCGTCTTCGGTGCGCTCGGTGGTCGCGACGCCGGTCACGCGTTTGAAAAACTGACGAATCGATACCGCGTTGGTGGTGTCGTCGGCGCCCTGATCGATCACCTTCAGCACGTCATTTTCCCCGATGACGCTGGCGGTAAGCTGGATACCGCCGGTTCCCCAGCCGTAGGGCATCGGCATCTCGCGACCGCCGAAGGGCACCTGGTAGCCGGGGATGGCCACCGCTTTCAGGATGGCGCGGCGGATCATGCGTTTGGTTTGCTCGTCGAGATAAGCAAAGTTATAGCCGGTCAGTGCGTTAGCCACGTTGATTCTCCCGTTGCAGGCGTTTAAGCAGCGCCAGTTCGGCCTGGAAATCGACATAGTGGGGAAGTTTAAGGTGTGAAACGAAACCGGCGGCCTCGACGTTATCGGCATGGGCCAGCACAAACTCTTCATCCTGGGCAGGGCCCGCCACCTCTTCGCCGTACTCCGGCGCCTGGAGCGCGCGGTCAACCAGCGCCACCGCCATCGCTTTGCGCTCGCTCATGCCGAACGTCAGGCCGTAGCCGCGGGTAAAGTGCGGCGGCTCATCCTGAGGGTCGACAAAGCCGTTGACCATCTCGCATTCGGTCATCAGCAGTTCGCCGATAGTGACGGTGAAGCCCAGCTCTTCGGGTGCGATCTCCACCGCGACGTAGCCGCTGCGAATTTCACCGGCAAACGGATGGTTGCGTCCGTAGCCGCGCTGGGTGGAGTAGGCTAGCGCCAGCAGGTAGCCCTCGTCGCCGCGCACCAGCTGCTGCAGGCGGGAAGAGCGCGAACAGGGATAAACCGGCGGATGGCGGGTGATATCGTCGGGCTGCGCGTCGGTATCCCGCTCCGCTTTCGCCAGCCCCTGCTGGACGAGCAGATTAAAGACGTGCGGCGTCGCTTCCTGCGGTGCGCTATCGGTCGCCAGCGGCGGCGTTTCGCCGTTGGCCAGCAGGGTAAAATCGAGCAGACGGTGGGTGTAATCGTAGGTCGGGCCGAGCATCTGGCCGCCGGGGATATCTTTATAGACCGCCGAGATACGGCGCTCAAGGCGCATACCGGCGGTGTCGACGGGCTCGCTGACCGCCAGCCTTTGCAGGGTGGTGCGATAAGCGCGCAGCAGAAAAATCGCTTCGACGCTGTCGCCGCTGGCCTGCTTCAGCGCCAGCGCCGCCAGCTCCCGGTCGGCGATGCCGCCTTCGGTCATGACCCGGTCCACCGCCAGATTAAGCTGTTGGCTAATCTGATCAACGCTGATTTCAGGAAGCCGTCCCTCGCCTCGGCGTTTCTGTTCCTGTAGGGCGTGAGCGGCGACGATCGCCTTCTCGCCGCCTTTGACGGCTACGTACATTAGCAGACCTCGACGTGAGTGGTGCGCGGAATCGCCAGCAGGCGTTCGCCGCAGGTGAGGATCAGATCGATTCCCAGCGGGAACGGATGCGGACGCTCGGTCAATTCTTCAATAATGCATTCCGGCAGCTGCGGGGCGATCATCCGCTCTTCGGCGATCCCCGCGCCGGTCAGCCGCAGCATCCGGCCGCCGCTCAGGCTGGCAAGCTGAACCACCAGCGTGACGCCGGTTTCCGGGGCGACGACGGTACCGGCGGAAAGCACGTTCAGCTGCTCGGCGCTGATGCTGTCGCTGGCGACGGCGAAGGTCGCCTGCTGCGGCTGCTCAACCAGCGGCGCGCCGGTATGGAAGCGCAGATTCTGGCCGACAAGATCGTTATGCAGCGCGGGAGCGAGCCAGACCGGCGTATCGTGATCCACCAGCGTCAGCAGCAGGCTGGTGGAGGCGACGTTCAGCGGCTGCCAGCCGTGCTGAAGCTGCTGCAGGGAGACAATCACTCCCGGCTCGCTCATCGCCTTCAGCAGGCGGCGGAAACTGTGCTGGGCATCCTGCACAGCCAGGGTAAAGGCGGGTTGTAATGTCATGCGTTATCTCCGCGAACCAGAGTAAAGAAGTCGACCCGGCTGGCGTTGACTTCGGCGCGTCGGGCTTCAATGCGCGCGCTGCGTTGTTCTTCCAGCGGGGTTATCAGGGTTTCCATCAGGGTGTGAAAATGGTGTGGCGACTGCATCAGGGCATCAATGGCCGCGCAGCGTTCAGCGTGCGGGCGGTCGCGGCCCAGAATCCAGCTATAGCCGAGGGTGCCGTCGGCCAGGCGAATAGCTGCGCGGGTTAAGGTGGCGTCTCCGGCGAAGAATCGGTCGCCGATGCCGCCCATACGCGCCTGCAGCTGCACCAGCCCGGTCTCCGGGGCGCGAATCAGCTCATACTGCGGCGCGAGCTGCAGCGTCTGCATCCGCGCCGCCAGTTCTTGTGGTTCACTGTGGGCCAGCACGGACATCCAGCGCTGGCGGGTTGCGGTATCAAAGTGCATTCAGTGCTCCATGGTGAATTCAATCATGTCGGCGCGGGTCAGGCTGACGGAGTACTCCGTCGCGATCTGCTCGCCCTGGCGATGATTCAGGGTGCGCACGCACAGCAGCGGCGCCATGTTGGGAATGCCGAGAATATTGCTCTCTTTGGCCTGCGCGCGGCGGGCGCTGATTTTGGTGCGCACGCGGGTCAGTTCGATATCCAGCCGATCGCGCAGCAGGTCATGGAGAGAGCCGTGGGTAAAGGTTTGCAGAACCGGCCACAGCTGCAGGTCGGTAAAGTAGTGATCGATCAGACACAGGGCGACGCCGTTCACGCGGCGCAGGGTGCGCAGGTGAATGACGTTATCGCCTTCACTGATAGCAAACGCCTCGGCAACGTGGCTGCTGGCCGGACGCACCACCGACAGCAGCTTCTCGCTGGTCGGGTGGCTGCCCTGTTCGAGAAGATTCTGGCTAAAGCGGGCCTGGGAGTTGAGCGGATAATCTATCGGGCGCATCAGCACCAGCACGCCGACGCCCTGACGGCGCTGGACCCAGCCGCGTTCGACGAGCTGATCGATGGCCCGGCGCAGGGTGTGGCGGTTAACCTCAAAGCGGGACGCCAGCTGCTGCTCGGCGGGCAGATAGTCGCCGCAGTGGTAATGATGGCGAAGTTCTTGCTCCAGTTTGGCGGCAATTTCCTGATATCGCGTTGGATAACTGGTCGGATGTCTGGATAGGTACATGTCAATCGAGCCTCACTAAGGACAAGGAAGTATTTCCCTTTGAGCGTGGGCCGATCCTGACGGTTTTTTGTTACATTTCGGTTAACTCATGATGACCGGGGGATGAAGAGTTGATGCCGGTGGAATGACAGGGTAAGGGGGAGTGAATGCACAGATGCCCTCACTCCGCCCTCTCTCCCTTTCGGGGGGAGCACAGGGTGAGGGGAAAAGGCCAGCGTTAAGGCTCTTTCACCACGTTGACCATCCACGGGACGCCAAAGCGGTCGATAACTTTACCGAAGCCGTGCGCCCAGAAGGTTTCCTGCCAGGCCATCTCAATCTGCCCGCCGTCGGCGAGGCCGTCAAACCAGCGTTTACCCTCAATAACATCCTGCGAGTCCAGCACGACGGTAAATCCGGCGTAGCGCTCCATGTTGCTGGAGGGGCTGTCGCTGAGCATCAGGATACTATCGGCAATGCGCAGGCTGGCGTGCGCGATACCGTCGGCAGCCAGATGCTGGCCGGAAGGGCAGCCATCTTCGGCGTCCTGCGTATTCTGCGGCATTTCACCCCAGGTGATTTTGTGGATGAGCTCCGCGCCCAGCGCCTGCTGGTAGAAAGCGATGGCGGCAGCGCAGTTGCCGCTAAAAGCGATATAGGGACTTAAGGGCATAACCATTACCTCAGGTAACGAATATTCCATTAAGCGTAGAAGGGGATTGCAGAATTAAGCCAGGCGGCAGCGAGGGATTCCGGGAGGCCACGGGAAAATATATTTCCCCCCGACAACGGGCGTCGGGGGAATAAAATCAGTTCTTTTTAACAAATTCGGATTTTAGCTTCATCGGGCCAAAACCATCTATTTTACAGTCAATATTATGATCGCCTTCAACCAGGCGGATATTCTTCACTTTAGTGCCGATTTTTAGCATCGAAGAGCTGCCTTTAACCTTCAGATCTTTTACCACGGTGACGCTGTCGCCGTCGGCGAGTAAATTACCGTTGGCGTCTTTGACCACCAGCGCGTCGTTATCGTCCGCAGGCTCGGCATTGTTCCATTCGTGGGCGCATTCCGGGCAGATAAACATGCCGCCGTCTTCATAAGTGTATTCAGAATGGCATTTTGGGCAGTGTGGCAGTTGCATGACGTTCCTCGCGATTACTGGGTAAAACAGGACGTTGGTCCTTTAAATGGCGGCTGATAGCCGAAAGTAATGCTGATTATAGCGCAATCCCGCACTTTTGTCGGGCCTTTTTTATGACTTATCGCAGCGGAGAAAGAGGATATATATCGTGAGGCCTGGCGGGCTTATTTTCATAAAAAGCGCAGGATATTTCCGGAAATGTATCGCTAAGTTCCAATATTCATTGAACTTATTGCTTTTGGATGACTCTGTTTAAGGGTAGGTAAATTTTTGTGAAGTTGATCCCAAATTTAAACGCTGTTAGGGTAAAAAGGCGAGAACGCAAATTCACTACACTTATTAGCGGTACCGCTTATTTCATTATGGCCAGAGCAGGCGTCAACAGGTTCGGTTGTACGGACTGTCAGCAGACAGTGCAGGCAAACCTGCTACGCTTGAAATGTGGAGCACAGCAATTCGCCGCTCCCAACGCATGACGCGAATGACCTTGTCATTCGGCGGAGATTCGTGCGCTCAAGGCGAGAGCAAAAGAGGATAATTATGCTTAAAAGGAAAAAAGTAAAACCCATCACGCTTCGGGATGTGACCATCATTGATGATAGCAAACTGAAGAAAGCGATTACCGCAGCGTCGCTGGGTAACGCGATGGAATGGTTCGATTTTGGGGTATATGGTTTTGTTGCATATGCGCTTGGTAAGGTCTTTTTCCCCGATGCCAACCCCAGCGTGCAGATGATTGCCGCGCTCGGTACTTTCTCGGTTCCCTTCTTAATTCGTCCATTAGGCGGCCTGTTCTTCGGGATGCTGGGCGATAAATACGGTCGACAAAAGATTCTGGCGATAACCATCGTTATCATGTCGATAAGTACATTCTGTATCGGCCTTATTCCGTCGTATGCCACGATTGGTATCTGGGCGCCGATCCTGCTGCTGCTGTGTAAAATGGCGCAGGGCTTCTCGGTGGGCGGCGAATATACCGGTGCCTCTATCTTTGTTGCAGAGTACTCGCCTGACCGTAAACGCGGCTTTATGGGCAGCTGGCTGGACTTCGGTTCGATAGCCGGTTTTGTCATGGGCGCGGGCGTAGTCGTGCTGATTTCCAGCGTGGTGGGCGAAGAGAACTTCCTCGACTGGGGCTGGCGTATTCCGTTCTTCCTGGCGCTGCCGTTAGGGATTATCGGTCTTTATCTGCGTCATGCGCTGGAAGAGACGCCGGCGTTCCAGCAGCACGTTGATAAAATGGAGCAGGGCGACCGCGAGGGCCTGCAGGATGGGCCGAAAGTCTCTTTCAAAGAGATTGCGACCAAACACTGGCGTAGCCTGCTGACCTGTATCGGTCTGGTGATTTCCACCAACGTGACCTACTACATGTTGCTGACCTACATGCCGAGCTACCTGTCGCATAACCTGCACTATTCTGAAGACCACGGGGTGCTGATCATCATCGCCATCATGGTCGGGATGCTGTTCGTTCAGCCGGTTATCGGTATGCTCAGCGACCGTTTTGGCCGTCGTCCGTTCATCCTGATTGGTAGCGTGGCGCTGTTCGCGCTGTCGATTCCGGCCTTTATCATGATTAACAGTAACGTCCTTGGCCTGATTTTCGCCGGTCTGCTGTTGCTGGCGGTGGTGCTGAACTGCTTTATCGGGGTGATGGCCTCGTCGCTGCCGGCGATGTTCCCGACTCACATCCGCTTTAGCGCCCTGGCCAGCGCCTTTAACATCTCGGTGCTGATTGCCGGTCTGACGCCGACTCTGGCGGCGTGGCTGGTGGAAAGCACGCAGAACCTGATGATGCCGGCTTACTATCTGATGGTGGTGGCGTTGATTGGTCTGATTACCGGCCTGTCGATGAAAGAGACCGCCAATCGTCCGCTGAAAGGGGCGACGCCAGCGGCTTCGGATATTCAGGAAGCGAAAGAAATTCTCGGCGAGCACTACGATAACATCGAACATAAAATCGAAGATATCGATCAGGAAATCGCCGACCTGCAGGAAAAACGTTCTCGTCTGGTGCAGCAGCATCCGCGCATCAACGACTAAATCGTTTTGCTGGTAACTCATGCCGCCGCGGGCTTCCCCCGGCGGCATTTTTTATGTCCTGAGCGGCTACGGGCTTGAGGTCATTCGCGGACCGCCCGGGCCCGGTGAGGACCGGGCGGTGCCACAGGAAGAGAGCGGGCTACGGCTTAGCTATGGGTCAGAAAGCGCGCCAGCCGCTGCTGCAGAATTTGATTTTCGCGGCTCAGGCGCGCGTTCTCGTCCAGCAGCGTTAAGGCCACAGCGATGCCCGGCCAGTCCAGCTCCAGCTCTTTTCGCAGGCGTACGGCGCGGTGAACGATGGTCACCGCGCTATCGTCAAACAGCCAGTTTTCCCGCTGCGGCTGGCGCGGCTCGATCATGCCGAGGCCGACAATCTCGTTAAGCTCCTCTTCGGAAAGGCCGGTGTGGAGACAAAACTCGGTAATCGTGAACGTCACTGTTATCTTAGCCATCAGGCTTTCCCCCATGTCTTACGCGGCTCGAAGCTGGATTGTGCATCCGCCAGCTGCTGCCAGAGCTCACGGCTCTTCTCCTCTGGTTTTGGCGGCATGACGATTTTGATCACCGCATACAGGTCGCCGGTGGTGGTTTTGCTGGTCAGCCCTTTGCCCTTCACCCGCAGCCGCTGACCGGCCTGGCTGCCCGGCGGAATGGTCAGCAGGATGCTCTCTTTCAGCGTCGGGATAGTGACCCTGGTGCCTAGCGCTGCTTCCCACGGCGCCAGCGGCAGGACGATTTCAAGGTTGTGTCCGACGATATCAAACAGCGGATGCGGGGCGATATGAATCACCAGCCACAGGTCGCCGTTAGGGCCGCCATTTTCGCCAGGGGTGCCCTGGCCTTTCAGGCGGATCCGCTGGCCGTCGACGACGCCCGCGGGAATTTTCACGTTCAGGGTTTTCGGCGTTTCGCTTTCGACCATGCCAAAGACGTTATAAACCGGCAGCTTATAGCTGATGGTGCGCGTCTGCTCGGCCAGGGTCTCCTCAAGGAATACCGCGACTTCTATCTCTAAGTCATGACCGCGGACGCCGTGCTGGCGGCGGCTATGGTGCGCCTGCTGGCCAAACATGGAGGAGAAGATGTCGTCGAAGTCCTGCTGGCTATAGCTCTGCTCGTGGGAATGCTGCTGCTGACGGCCAAACTGCGGATCGTTACGGTGCTGCCAGAGCTGGTCGTATTCGGCGCGGCGCTGGTCATCTTTAAGCACTTCCCAGGCTTCGGCGAGATCTTTGAATTTGGCTTCGGCATCGTTTTCTTTGCTGACATCGGGGTGGTATTTACGTGCCAGACGGCGATAGGCGGTCTTAATGGTTTTCAGATCGTCCGTTGGCTGAACCCCTAAAATGGCATAATAATCCTTTAATTCCATGGTTTTATCTCATTTATGCGCAATATTATGGTTACAGATCCCTGGATCAGGTGTCTTTACTAAGCGTAGGGCAAATGAGGGCGGATGTGGGGGAAAAATGGCGCAAACTTGACGCCGTCGGGATTGACGGCGGCCAAGCGTGAACGCCAGCTATTCGCTGGAGCGCCGGCGGTTTCTGCGCAACCCTTCCAGCAGCACAAGGGCGGCGCCAATGGCTCCGCCCATCACGGGGAGCGCGGCGGGCGCGTTGGGGAACAGATGAACGATGGTCACATCGGTCACCATCATGGAACCGGCTGTCCAGCCGATGAGCGCCCCGCCCAGCATCACCACGGACGGGAAGCGGTTGAGGATAGCCAGCACCAGCTTGCTGCCGAGGACGATAATCGGAATGCTGATCAATACGCCCAGCGCGACCAGCAGCAGATGGCCTTTTCCGGCGGCGGCCACCGCCAGCACGTTATCCAGCGACATTATGACATCGGCAACGGTAATGGTGACCGCGGTACGCCACAGGCTGCTGGAGCTGCTGACATCATTCTCTTCTTCCTGATTGGTCACCAGCTTGATGCCAATCCACAGTAGCATCAGCGCGCCGACCACTTTAAGCCACGGCAATGAGAGTAAATAGATCGCGATAGCTAAAAGCAGCACGCGCGCCGCTATTGCGCCGACGGTGCCGATGATAATCGCTTTGGTACGCTGCTGAGGCGGCAGTTTACGGCAGGCCATCGCGATCACCACCGCGTTGTCGCCACCCAATAACAGATCGATAGCAATAATTTGCAGCAGAATAACCGCCACGTCCCACTGACTGAAAAACGCATTCATACCCAACTCATCGAACCAAAAAAGAGAACCTACAGAAAAACGCAGGGGCGAAGCGTACTCTCGTTAGGGCACTCTGGCCACCTTACCGAGAGACCGCGCGCAGCGAGTGATTGAAAAATATCGTTACCAATCATTGCATGGTCCGGCAATGATTCGCAGGCAAAGGATGATATTTTGTTCGTAGAAATACATCTGCCGTTCACCTATCGCAAGGACTAACTACATGCCCGGCCATAAGAATTTACTCACATTTGCCTTTATCGGCGCTACCCTGTTTCCGCTTATGGCGACCGCTGCTGATGCGCCGACTTTTACGCCTGAACAAGAGGCCCGTATTGGCAAAATCGCCGCGGATTACTTAGTCGCGCATCCGGAAGTGCTGCTGCAGGCCAGCCAGAAGCTACAGCAAATTCAGCAACAGCAGCAGGCCAGCGCCGCGACCCAGGCGGTACTGAAGAATGCGGCTGCGCTGACCCAGGATAAAAATACGCCAACCTACGGCCCGAAAGAGGGCAAAGTCACCGTCATTGAATTCTTTGATTATCAGTGCGTTTACTGCAGTCGTCTGGCGCCGGTAATGGAGCAGGTGATTAAAGAGCACCCGCAGACCCGCTTTGCCTTTAAAGAGTGGCCGATTTTTGGCAGCCGTTGGGAAACCTCGCTTGAAGCGGCCAAAACCGGCCTGCAGATTTATCAGCAGAAGGGCGCAGAGGCTTATCTGACCTACCATAACGGGATCTATTCCACCGGACATAACGAAGGCAAGCTGACGGCTGCCGACATCCAGCAGCAGGCGAAGAAAGTGAATTTCGACGCGAAGAAAGCGGCGGACGTTGAGCCGGTACTGGAAAGCACCAATCAGCTGGCGCAGGAAATTGGCCTGAGCGGGACGCCGGGCGTTATCGTGATGCCGACTACCGGCGCCACGGAAGCGACGATCACCGTATTCCCGGGGCTGGCGGATAAAGCCTCGCTGGATGCGGCGATCAAGAAAGCGGGCGGCTGATAATCAACGCGTCCGCCGGACGGCGGGCGCGATTTAGCGATGACAGCAGCGCTGCAGCATCGACATAATCACCTGAAAGAGCTCATCTTTAGCCTGCTGCTCCGTGATGACGCCGTTCACTACCGCGGCCGATAGCCCGTCGGCGGAGCCGAGCATGGCGAGAATGGCCGCCTCGCTGAGATTCTCACTCTCGCAAAGCGGCGAAAAATAGTCCCGACATTTTCCGGTAAAGGCGGCGATGCACTCTTGTTTGATCTTCTCCAGCTCTGGCGTCCCGGCCAGCGCGGCCATGACGCTGGGCATCTCGCGCCCCTGAAGCAGCACGCACTCGATATAGGCGTTGGCGATCGCCGAGGCCAGCTTCTCCGCATTCGGTTCGGTATTGCGCAGTATCTCATCCATTCGCGCCGTCTGGCGTTGGTCGTATTCGCGATAAAGCGTCGCGAAAAGCCCTGAACGGCTGTCAAAGTGATCGTAAACCACGGGTTTAGTCACGCCCGCCTGCGTCGCCAGATAACCCAACGTCAGAGCATCGGTCCCTTCTTGCCGAATAATATGCCAGGCGACATCAATCAGCTGCTTGCGCCGCTCTTCTCGCGTTAAACGCTGACGTACGAGTGGTTCAGACATGGAAACATTCTCCCGTTGACATATTAATATACTAAAGGTAACTTACTAATGGTAGGTTACTGTTGGTATATAAGACTACGTCCAATATCGTTATAGCGCAACTGGGGTATCCGTCATGCATGCATTAATCGTGGTTTCTCATCCTCTCAAGACGTCGCTGACTCACAGCGTAGCAACGGCGATTGCGCAAGGAATTGCCGAATCCGCCTCGCAGCATACGGCTGACATAGCGGATTTAACGCAGGAAGGCTTTAACCCGGTATTTGCCGAGCCGGATATCGCCGCATTTCTGCAAACCGGCGACACGCCGCCCGACGTGATGGCCGAGCAGGCCAGAATTGATAACGCCGACGCGCTGGTGCTGGTTTTTCCCGTTTACTGGTGGTCGATGCCTGGGCTGTTAAAGGGCTGGGTTGACCGCGTGTTTTCAAACGGCTGGGCCTATGAGGAGACCGCCGACGGCGATGTCGTGAAGAAGCTGGGCCGCCTGCGGGTGCATCTGGTGGCATTAGGCGCAGCGAGTCAACAAACGTATGACAAGCACGGATTTACCGATGCTTTTAATGCGCAGATTGTCCACGGGATTTTTGATTACTGCGGGGCGACGGTAGCCAGTTCGCAGATGCTGCTGTTGCCGGACCTGAAAACGGCGGAGGCGCATCTGGAGGCGGGGCGCCAGCTGGGAAGAAAGATGTTTGCCTGAGGCTCGCTTCGCTCCCGAGCCTGGGTTTCCGCCGGGCGGCTTTATCCGGGCCCGGCCTGAAAAAAATATATTATCAATGGGTTATATGCGTCATATCGGGACAGAACGCGCGATAATCTCACGAGGGGGCGTCATGCTAATATGCCATGTTTTCACCGCGTTATGTTGCCCTGCGCGGACGGCATCTGACGACATTTTTGGTGTTAGCCAGAGGTACCTTATTGTATAATCCTCCGGTTCCCCTTCTGGAAAACAATGATGAATAAATTACAGCGTTTCGAAAGTCTCGGTGATAATTGTGAGTTTGCTTTCTTTCTCAGAGAGTCAGGTTATGATGAAGGCAGCTTGTTTCGTTGGACTTTAATAAAAAACTATCATGCTCTTCTAAAACTAATAGAATCTGATTTTGCTGGTTTGTATGTCTATGAAAACCTGACCCCATCCTGGCAGGATATGGTGCTTGATCAGCAGTATGATATTTGTTTTCATACTGAAATGTATAGCGATAATAAAAATGATGGCTGGGTCTGGCGTTATTCTGAACAGGAAAATGATCTTATTTATAAAAAAGAAGTAGAGAAGATTAATTACCTGATAAGCAAATTTAAGAAAAGCCTTGTTGATGACAATAAAATTTTTGTCGTAAAAAGCAATGGCAATAATCTTGATGATATAGTATTCGCTTTAGCAAAAGAGTTTAAGAAGCACGGTAACAGTAAAATACTTTACGTGAAAAGTAACGTGGAAAGTTCAGCTCCAGGTGAAATCAAGAAAGTGACTGATAATCTTTTTATTGGCGCAATCGATAGATTTGCCGACTATAGCCGGGCAAATGAATACTCGCGTGAAGGCTGGCAGGCAATAATTGATAATGCTGTAAAGGTTATGTGAATTTTTTTGCAGCGTATTAATATACGCTGCATTTTTTAGCTGGTAGTAATAAAGCACGTTTTTGGGTAATGATTTAACAGCGAGTAATTATAAACGGCTTCATTCTTGTAGTATGAGTTAGGGTAGAAATTGACTTCTTTTCCCAGCAGGGAGGCTAAAATTGCCACGTGAAGTCTATCGGTATTTACAACTTTATACTCTTCAAGAAAGTTGATCATGCAGCGGGTAGAGTTTCGTGCCAGAAATTCATTATCCCAATAGTCGCCATTCCACGTGAGCGAAATATCATGATTGTTTTCTTTATGTTCTCCTGTCAGAGACTCTGAATCTGTTCTGAAACAGTTTGCCTGTTGTTTATAGGCAGGTTTAAGAGACAGGTACTGGCTAAGATCGAGATAAAATGCCATGTCATCAGCAATGAATACGTTCTTATTTGGCTCATAGCTGAGAGATTTTATATAATCGAAAGTGGTATTTTCTCGGCAAAAGACAACTAACTTATCTATATTATTAGTGAATAAATCGCTATACCCTCTGATGGTCGAAGGCATAATGATCGTTTTGTGAAATTTGTGAATATTACTTTGAATAAAATCGCGGCCCTCAGCGTACAGTCCTTCTATGAGGTTTCCTCCGCCACCAAAAATTAAAATATCAGTATCAGCGCTGTAGCGCTCATCGGCCCTGTAAGGAACATAGGTAAGCGCATTTCGTTCGAAAAAGTCGTACGTTGCCGATGCAATCACGCCATCACCCGCGTTACCGGGGTTTGCCTTATAGACAAATCGATGAGATGGATGATAGGATTTTAGAAATAAATCAAATTTTAACTCTGCACTGGTCATTTTTTATCCTGTTTAACAGAAGCTATTGATTGCTATCTTAATATTACTTCAACTCACTCATTATTATAGAAAAGTCTAGGTTACTAAGGAAAGATCACAATGAAAAAAGTTCTTATAATGACGCCGGACATAGAGGGGCCTGTCCGTAACGGCGGCATTGGTACTGCTTTCACTGCCCTTGCCACTACTTTGGCAAAAAAGGGTTATGATGTCGATGTATTGTATACATGTGGTGACTATTCGGAGTCTTCTGCATCAACTTTTAGCGATTGGTCACGTATTTATAGCACCTTTGGTATTAATCTGCTAAGTACCGGTCTGGTAAAAGAGATTAATATTGATGCGCCTTATTTTAGAAGAAAAAGTTACTCAATTCTGCTCTGGCTGAAAGAAAATAATGTCTACGACACTATTATTTCTTGTGAATGGCAGGCAGATCTGTATTACGCTTTATTAAGTAAAAAGAATGGCACTGATTTTGAGAATACAAAATTCATTGTCAATACTCATAGCTCAACATTATGGGCTGATGAAGGTAATTACCAGCTCCCATATGATCAGAATCATCTTGAACTCTATTATATGGAGAAAATGGTTGTTGAGATGGCTGATGAAGTCGTTAGTCCTTCTCAGTATTTAATTGACTGGATGTTGAGTAAACACTGGAACGTTCCTGAAGAACGCCACGTTATTTTAAATTGTGAGCCATTTCAAGGGTTTGAGACGAGAAGTGATGTTGTCGTAAAAACAAATGAAACACCCACTTCAGGCGTTGAGCTTGTATTTTTCGGCCGGCTTGAAACCCGTAAAGGGCTCGATATCTTCCTGCGCGCATTAAGAAAAATCTCTGACGAAGACAAAGAGACGATCTCTGGCGTGACCTTCCTCGGGAAGAATGTCACGCTGGGTAAAATTGATTCCTTTACCTATATCATGAACCAGACCAAAAATCTGGGTCTGGCAGTCAATATCATCAGCGATTACGATCGTACTAATGCTAATGAATATATAAAAAGAAAAAATGTATTAGTCATCATCCCATCGCTCGTTGAAAACTCCCCGTATACAGTTTATGAGTGTCTGGTTAATAACGTTAACTTCCTCGCCTCAAACGTCGGAGGAATTCCAGAACTGATTCCGCAAGAGCATCATGCTGAGGTTCTGTTTACCCCAACGCCGGTTGATTTGTACGGTAAAATCCACTATCGCTTAAAAAATATAAATATCAAGCCTGGGCTGGTTGAGTCACAGGAAAATATCCAGGCAGCGTGGTTTGCCGCTATTGAGCGAAAAGATAACTGCGTTTTCAAGAAAATAGATGAATCGAATCGCCCGTTAGTTAGCGTGTGTATCACTCATTTCGATCGTCACCATTTGCTCCAGCAGGCAATTGCCTCAATTAAAACGCAGACGTATCAAAATATTGAAGTCATTTTAGTTGATGATGGAAGTACAAAAGAAGAATCTCATCGTTATTTGAACCTTATCGAGAACGATTTTAACGCTCGAGGCTGGAAAATCATCCGTAGTTCTAATAACTACCTGGGCGCAGCGCGAAATTTGGCTGCGCGACACGCCTCCGGTGAATATCTGATGTTTATGGACGATGATAATGTCGCTAAACCTTTTGAGGTTGAGACATTTGTCACGGCAGCATTAAACTCCGGGGCCGATGTGTTAACCACCCCAAGCGATCTTATTTTTGGTGAAGAGTTCCCTTCTCCGTTCCGTAAAATGACGCACTGCTGGCTGCCGTTAGGCCCGGATTTAAATATCGCCAGCTTTAGCAACTGCTTTGGCGATGCTAATGCCCTTATTCGCAAAGACGCTTTCGACAATATCGGTGGTTTTACTGAAGATTATGGTTTAGGCCATGAAGATTGGGAGTTTTTTGCGAAAGTCTCCTTACAAGGCTATAAACTGCAGCTCGTTCCTGAACCGCTATTTTGGTACAGAGTAGCAAACTCCGGAATGTTGTTAAGCGGAAATAAGAGCAAAAATAACTATCGTAGTTTCCGTCCATTTATGGATGAAAATGTGAAATATAACTATGCGATGGGGTTGATTCCTGCTTATCTCGAAAAAATTCATGAGCTTGAGAGCGAGGTGAGCCGACTGCGTGGCATCAATGGCGGCCACTCTGTCAGCAATGAACTGCAGCTTTTAAATCATAAGATTGATGGTCTTATTTCCCAGCAAAGAGATGGCTGGGCCCATGACCGCTTTAATGCCCTTTATGAAGCCATTCATGTTCAGGGCGCCAACAGAGGCAGAAGTCTGGTTCGTCGGGTGGGGGGGAAAGTTAAATCCCTGTTGAAATAGCAGCGTCCGCGGAGCTCGAAAGGGCTCCGCAAAAAAGAGTTTTAATGAAGTTTAATTGTTCGACGCACTCAGCTCACCCCGGATACCAACTTCAGCTTATTCCGCGATTAGGCTGCTTTTGGATTAGCATCTATGGGAGGGCAGCCCCCTACGACGACAATCTCCAACGAAGTTTGCTCCTCATCTACCGTAATTGCGGAATTCCGGCTTTGCTGCATCGTCTGGTACGTCCCTAAGCGGGCCGACACGCCTTACGGAATTTAACGTTGTGAGGGGCCTAACTTCGGCAAATGCAGTTCGATGGAGAGTCCGGCCGCAGAAAAGCAAAAACCCAGCCATAGGCTGGGTTCTCTGAATAGTGGTGCCCGGACTCGGAATCGAACCAAGGACACGGGGATTTTCAATCCCCTGCTCTACCGACTGAGCTATCCGGGCAACGGGGCGCATTAAACCGTAATCCGTACGCGGCGTCAATCAAATTTCTCGATTTATCTACCGGTTGCTTAAGTTTGCGGCAATTCTGCGCCTGAAGACGCTTTTTTGCTGAAAATTACATCATACCGTTGTCGCCTTCACGGATTTTCCAGCCGCTGGTCACCGAGATAGCGCGGCGTAATCCGGAAATCGCGTAGTCGCCAACAATGTCTTCGTCATCGCGCGGCGAGCTGATCGTGATTTCCGCATCGACGCCGTGACGATAGGCGCCGTGGTGGCTAAAGATGGTGCCGATAAAACATTTATCGTTCAGCCAGACCGGGATATATGCCACGGTTTCATAGATATAGTTCGACGCTACCCCGCTGTAGTAGTTTTCCGCGTCGTCGGATGATGTGCCCGGAGGAATAGGGCAAATTGGCGCGTCACTGTCGCTCTGCGGCTTATCCTTGAGCAGGTTGCTCTGCATCACTTCCAGCGACTTCAGCAGGTCTGACTTTTCCCGCTCATTCAGCACGGGCGTCAGAGGCTGGTCTTTTTCCGGCGAGCGAATGTCGTTAAGGGTGTAGCGATAGCGGATTGTCACTGCCGGCGTACTGCCTGAGGGGCCAAACGGGCGCAACAGATAGAGATTGTCTTCGCCAAACTGGCCGTTGTACCAGAGCGCATAAACCTGGCCGTTAATGCGCACCCAGTGACTCCACTGGTTGGCGCCGCGGCCGTTGAGAGAATAGAGCGCGCCCGGAACGCCTGCGTCAAAATCATCGCCATTGCCGCTATCATCGCTGTTAACCGCAGCAAAAGCGTCGTCGCTGCGTTTTAGTATCCCGGTATAGCTAAAGAGTCCGGTGCCGCCAACGTAGCTGTCGATAATTAAATCGCGTTTACCGTCTCCGTCGAGGTCGACCAGCGTAAAGCTCACTTTACCGTTTTCGGAGTCGGCGCTGATATCGGACTGGAGAAACGCCTGCCACTCATCATCGCTGATATCGGCGGACGGCTTCGTCGTTGATACCAGAGAGTCGTCCGCGTAGGTCAGCGTAAAATGGCTGACGTTCCCGCTGAGGGGGAACTGCTCGGCGATATTATTCAGATCCAGTTCAGGATTGGCCTTCTGCTCCTTTAATACGGCGTTATACAGCGCTTTCAGCGCGTTGTTATCGGCATCTTTCTGCTGCTTCGGGATAACCTGGCTCACAAAGGTGGGCAGCATCCACGCGCCGCCGGGGGCGATCTCCCGGCAGTCGCCGGTGGAGTATTTCAGGCTCTGGACAAACGTTTTGCCATCCCAGACGCGCTCTTCACCGCTGATGCAGTCGGCGATACCGCGGCCTTTATTGAAAAAGGTGAGCACGCCGTCGGCATAGCTGGAGGCGTCGGTGGTGACCAGCTGAGGCTGGGTCATAAACGCCTTGTCGACCACCCACGTTGCATAGCCGTCGTTGTAGGCAGCGCGCCAGCACAGCGCCTGAATCAGCGTGTGGCTTTTATCCAACGGCGTTGCGGTGATCTGGCGCTCAGATGCCGGGATATCCGCGTTTTGCCAGTCGTCGCAATGGCTATTTAGCAGAGGGACGAGCTGGGGACGGAGTTTCTGCCGCTGCTTTGCCGTCAGCGCTACGGTGGCGGCATTGTGGATGACCGGTGCGGCGATAATTTCCGGTGCGGGCGCGGCTGATAAAATATTGTCATCACCGGCGTCGCCCTGGCGTAACAGCGCATCGGCAGTGCCCAGGCGCTGCTGAAACTCATCCATTTTCAGGAATACGGCGCTGCTGCCCGCGTCGGAGAGCGTCTTACGCTCGCCGTTAAGGGCAAGCTCAATTTTGCCGTTGTGCTCCAGGGCCTGAATCAGGGCCGCCGTTTGGGTGTCATCAAAGCGAAAGTGGCTCTCGTCGGCGGCCTCAAGTGGGCCGTTATCCCGATCGTCAATGAACAGATTTACCGTTGCGTCAGGGGGGATATCGCGTTCGGTTTGCGCGAAAGTCGCCACAGCGATGACGTGCTGCGCCGCGCCCGCATTGCGGGTCAGCAGAACGCTGACTTCGCCCATGGTGGCGCCATAGCCGGCGGCTCGGCAGGTCCCGGTGTTGTCGCAGGCGAGCTCCCAGTCTTTGTGCGCGAAAGAAAAGCCTTGCGGAGAAGCTGCCAGGAGCGGTGTCGAACACAGCCCCATGATGGCAACCCAAAGAAGAGAGCGCATATCAAACCCTGTCAGCATATCGATGAGGAGGGGATTATATGCGCGATGAATTGGTTAAGATATCGGAATCAGGTCAGGGCGCCGCCCATACGGCACTGGGCAAAACGCAAAATGTCTTCTGCCAGGCGACGCGCGGTATCGACATCCGTCTGGCTGCGCTTGATCAGCAGTCGGCTCAGGCAGCCTTCAACGATCAGCTCCATCTGCTTTGCGACCATTGCCGGATCGTCAACTTCGAGCTGGCTAAGCAGTTCATGGGTATAGGCCAGCGAAGCCTGCTTTTGCTGCTCGGCCAACTGATGGATCGGATGCTGAGGGTCCGGATAAAAAGTACAGGCGGCAATAAACAGGCAGCCGGGATAACGATGGTTGCTTACGCAGGTGGTCAGCGCGGCGTAGCGGGCCAGCAGCTTCTGCTCCGCGCTGAGCGACTCGTCCAGTAAAAGCTGGCGGCGCCAGGCATCGACCTGATGGCTGAGATAGCGAAGCGCGTCGTACAGCAGCGCTTCCTGGTCAGGCCAGAAACGTTTGAGGTCATTGAGCGGGTAAGCCACGCGCTCGGCGACCATTTCCAGCGTGGTGTTAGCGATACCCTCGATTTCGAGGATTTGGATGGCTTCACCCAGGACATCTTCACGTTGCACGGTCTTTTCCTCCATTATTCCTCCTACAGTGTCGCTCACGGTTGTCGATCGCGCAAATGGGCGCTGAATGCCGCGGCATCCATAAAGCCGGTGACGCGCTGCATGGGCTGCTCCTCGCCCTGTTCATTGAAAAACAGAATGGTGGGCAAGCCGAGCACCTGGAGGTGCTTCAGCAGCGCCGCGTCCCGCGCGCTATTTTTGGTGACATCAACCTGCAGCAGAACGGTCTCTTTCAGGGCCTGTTGAACCTCAGGTGAGGTAAAGGTGTATTTCTCGAACTCTTTGCAGGCCACGCACCAGTCGGCGTACAGGTCGAGCATCACCGGTTTACCTTTCGCCTGCGCCAGCGCCTGGTTGAGCTCATCGACGCTATGGATACGGGTAAACTGGAGATGGGACTGCCGTTGCGCGACCGGCGCATCGAAAGCCCAGTCCTGCAGCGGACGGGCGCTGACCAGCGCGGCGCCGAGCATCACTATTTGCACAATACGCAGCCAGGGGCGCGTGCCGCCCAGCGAGGTAATAAACGCCCAGCTAAAAAAGGCGACGCCAAGCAGCGACCAAAGCCGCAGGCCCCACGGTTCGCCCACGACACGCTCGAGTAAAAATACCGGCAGCGCCAGGATCACAAAGCCAAAGGCGGTTTTGACGTGGGCCATCCACGGGCCGCTTTTCGGCAGCAGACGGTTACCGAATACGGTCACCAGGATCAGCGGCAGCCCCATACCGAGCGCGTAGAGGTACAGGGTACCGCCGCCCAGCCACAGATTACCGCTCTGGGCGATATAGAGCAGAATGGCGCTCAGCGGCGCGGTGGTACAGGGCGAGCAGATTAATCCGGCAATCGCCCCCATGGCGAATACGCCGCCAGGTGAACCGCCCTGGCGTTTATTGCTCATCAGCGTCAGGCGCGTTTGCAGCGACGAAGGCAGCTGGAGCGTAAACAGACCAAACATCGACAGCGCCAGCAGGATAAACAGCACCGACAGGCCGATCAGCACATAAGGGTGCTGTAGCGCCGCCTGGAACTGCAGGCCCGCAGCGGCAACGACCAGCCCCAGGGCGGTGTAGGTTAGGGCCATGCCCTGGACGTAGATAAAGGCCAGCAGCAGCGCGCGGGCGGTGGAGAGGCGTTTTTGCCCGCCCAGCACGATGCCGGAAATCAGCGGATACATCGGCAGCACGCATGGGGTAAACGCGATGCCGATACCAATCAAGAGCGCCCACAGCGCGCTAAAGGGGAGAGCGGCATCTTTATTGTCCACAGCGGGGGGCGGAAGGTCGGACGGCGACTCTACCGGCAGCGCCGGGCGCGTTTCCAGCGGCAGAGGCGGGGTCAGCCCGGGTTGCCCGACGGCGGTATCGCTGCTGGAGCGCGCGAGCGCGTTGCCGAGCGGCACGATTTTGGTTTCCGGCGGATAGCAGAAACCGGCATCCGCGCATCCCTGATAAGTCACGGTAAGAGTCGCGCCGGCGGCGGCGTGAGTCAGAGTGACCGGCACGGTCAGGCGCTGGCGGTAAATTTCGCTTTTACCGTAAAACTCGTCCTCATGCCATTCGCCTGCAGGCAGCGAGGGGTCGGTAAACGCCGCATCTGCGGACGTCAGCTTTATCTGTTTACGGTAAAGATAGTAACCATCCTTGATTTGCCAGGTCAGATTAAGATCGTGTTGATTCTGCTGAAAATCGAAGGCAAAAGCCTGGTCAGCAGGAACAAAGTTCGAGCGGCCAGGGGCGTCGAACAGGCCGGCAATGGCCGATGTGCTGCAAAGCAGCAGGATCAGCGTAATGATGCGTTGAGCCATGAGAGGTAATCGTTGTCTCCGTGAATAACGGGCAGAACCAGAAGTTCAGGGGTTTGATACGGGTGATGGGACTTCAGGCAGTCCAGCAGCGCCTGCTGATGGGCAAGGTCGGTTTTCAGCAGCATTTGCACTTCATACTCCTGCTCCAGTTTTCCTTCCCAGTAGTAGAGCGATGTCGCTCCCGGCAGGAGAGTGGCGCAGGCGGCGAGTTTTTCCGCCAGCGCTTTGGCCGCCAGGTCCTGGGCGGTCGCTTCATCCGGCGCGGTACAGAGTACAACAACAGCATCAGGCATCGTCATCGTGAACCTCGTATCAGCGAAAAGAGGCACTATAGCATGCAAGATAGGGAGGATTAACGAAACGGGCCAGGTTCTGGCCCGAATTTGAAGAGATTTACAGCATGATGCCGCCGAAAATAAACCCGAGGATCACGCATAGCGTAATGGCGATGACGCCGGGGATCAGGAAGGCATGGTTAAAGACATATTTGCCGATGCGGGTGGAGCCGGTGTCATCCATTTCGACCGCCGCCAGCAGGGTGGGGTAGGTCGGCAGAACGAAAAGGGCGGAGACGGCGGCAAATGAGGCGATGGCGGTAAGCGGGCTCACTCCCAGCATCAGCGCGGCGGGCATCAGCGCCTTAGTGGTCGCGGCCTGGGAATATAGCAGGGTCGCGGCGAAGAACAGCACCACCGCCAGCAGCCACGGGTAGTTGTGCAGCAGGTCGCCCGCCACGGTCTGGATATCGCTGATGTGGGCTTTCACGAAAGTATCCCCCAGCCATGCGACGCCGAGAACGCAGACGCAGGCGCTCATGCCGGATTTAAAGGTGCTGGCGTTGAGCACTTCACCGGTGTCGATTTTGCAGGTGATGCTTATCAGCGTCGCGATAGTCAGCATAAACACCACGATCGCTTCGTTACGCGGCAGGACCGGATTCTGGATCAGCCCTACGGTATCGCTGATGGCGGTGGCGTAGAACATCACCGCGACGATACCGATCAGAAACAGTAATACCGAGCGTCTGGCGTGCGGCTTCAGTTCAAAAACCTGGCTGCCGCGCAGTTTGACTTCCCCTTTTGCCAGCCGCTCCTGATAAATCGGGTCGTCTTTCAGCTCACAGCCGAGGAAGTTACAGACGATGGCGGTAAGCATGACGGCAATCAGGGTAACCGGAATACAGATCGCCAGTAGCGTCAGGTAGCTGACGCCCAGGGGCTCGAGAATACCGGCAAAGAAGACCACCGCTGCGGAAATCGGCGAGGCGGTAATGGCAATCTGCGAAGCGACCACCGCAATGGAGAGCGGGCGTGAGGGGCGGATGCCCTGTTCTTTTGCCACTTCGGTGATAACCGGTAAGGTTGAGAACGCCGTATGCCCGGTTCCGGCAAGCACGGTCATAAACCAGGTGACCAGCGGCGCGAGAAAGGTGATGTATTTGGGATGACGCCGGAGCATACGTTCGGCAAGGCTGACCAGGTAATCCATCCCTCCGGCGACCTGCATGGCGGCGATAGCGGCGATAACCGCCATAATGATTTCGATGACGTCGAAGGGGATCGCGCCAGGTTTAATTTGAAACACGAGGGTCAGGACGAGGACGCCCAGGCCACCGGCGAAACCGATGCCGATTCCCCCGAGCCTGGCTCCCAGATAAATCGCCAGCAGGACAATAACGAGTTCTGCACCAAACATATTTGCCTTCCTTGTTTTATTAACAAGTTGATATTGGGTTGTTGTAATTTAGTAAATCAATAAGAACAAAAAGGGCATGTCATTGCTGACATGCCCGTGGTTAGTTTAATCGGAAAACCTACTGTTCGCTTTCATCGGTATAACGCTTCGCTTTATAGGCCGGATGCATCAGGTTTTGCGCAGAGAAGATATCGTCCAGCTCCGCCGCGGTCAGCAGGCCGCGTTCAAGCACCACATCCCGGACGCTTTTGCCCGTTTCAGCGCAGATTTTGCCGACGATATCGCCATTGTGGTGGCCGATATACGGGTTGAGGTAGGTGACGATGCCAATAGAGTTGTAGACGTAGCTTTCACATACCGCTTTGTTGGCGGTGATGCCGCTGACGCATTTTTCCAGCAGGTTGTAGCAGGCGTTGGTCAGAATATGGATAGATTCAAACATCGCCTGGCCAATCACCGGTTCCATCACGTTCAGCTGTAGCTGGCCCGCTTCGGAAGCCATGGTGACGGTGGTGTCGTTACCGATTACTTTGAAGCATACCTGGTTGACCACTTCCGGGACCACCGGGTTAACCTTGGCGGGCATGATGGAAGAGCCCGCCTGCAGTTCAGGCAGGTTGATTTCGTTCAGGCCAGCGCGCGGGCCGGAAGAGAGCAGGCGCAGGTCGTTACAGATTTTGGACAGTTTTACCGCCAGACGCTTCAGAGAGCTGTGGACCATCACGTAGGCGCCGCAGTCGGAGGTCGCTTCGATCAGATCTTCCGCGGGGACAACCGGCAGGTTGCTGACTTCCGCCAGTTTTTGTACCGCCAGCTGCTGATAGCCATCCGGGGTGTTCAGACGGGTGCCGATAGCGGTCGCGCCAAGGTTCACTTCCAGCAGCAGTTCCGCGGTGCGCAGAATGCATTTGGTCTCTTCGTTAAGCAGAACATTAAACGCGTGGAACTCCTGACCGAGGGTCATCGGTACCGCATCCTGTAGCTGAGTCCGGCCCATTTTCAGAATGTCCTGGAACTCTACGGCCTTCTGCTGGAAGCCTTCGCCCAGCTGATTAATCGCATCGATCAGTTTGAGGATGGAGGCGTAGACCGCGATGCGGAAACCGGTCGGGTAGGCATCGTTGGTGGACTGGCATTTGTTAACGTGGTCGTTCGGGTTGAGATACTGATATTCGCCTTTCTGGTGGCCCATCAGCTCAAGGCCGATGTTCGCCAGTACTTCGTTGGTGTTCATGTTAACGGAAGTGCCCGCGCCGCCCTGGAACACATCGACCGGGAACTGGTCCATGCATTTACCGTTATTCAGGACCTCATCGCAGGCGGCGATAATGGCATTGGCGACGCTTTTGGGGATAGTTTGCAGCTCTTTGTTAGCCTGCGCAGCGGCCTTCTTCACCATCACCATTCCGCGGACAAATTCAGGGATATCGCTGATTTTGTTGTTGCTGATGTAGAAGTTTTCAATCGCTCTCAGAGTATGGACGCCGTAGTAAGCGTCAGCTGGAACTTCCCTTGTACCCAACAGGTCTTCTTCGATACGAATGTTGTTTAACATGTGAACCTTCTCTTTCAAGCTGCCTATGAATTCACCAAATACGCAGAATTAATGGGATCTAGCGCATTTTCTGGCCGCAGATTATTTCCTTAATCGGCCCGGTGCCCACGATCATATGCTGATGATAGCGAATATCAGCCGCCCTGATCACTTATTATGTAGTGAATCTTATAAGAATTATTAATCTGTGAAATGAGTCACCGGTTTTCTAATTTTGAAAAAAATAAGCTTTTTTTACGATTGAAAAGTGACGTTTTGGCCCAACATCTTGCTGATGCGAATAGCACATCTATGACTACGGGCGCCGATGCTGGCGTCTGTTAATGAAGGAGACGCCGGTGCGTTGGATTCCGTTAATTGCCGTTTTTTTATACGTTTACATTGAAATCTCGATCTTTATCCAGGTCGCTCATGTGCTTGGCGTTCTGCTGACGCTGATTCTGGTGATCTTCAGCTCGGTGGTGGGGATATCGCTGGTGAAAAACCAGGGCTTTAAAAACCTCATGCTGATGCAGCAGAAGATGGCGGCGGGGGAGAGCCCGGCCGCAGAGATGATCAAAAGCGTGTCGCTGATTATCGCCGGTTTGCTGTTGCTTCTGCCGGGGTTCTTTACCGATTTCCTGGGGCTGCTGCTGCTGTTACCTCCGGTACAGAAGCATCTGACCTTAAAACTGATGCCGCATTTGCGCTTTAGCCGAATGCCGGGCGGCGGGTTTAGCGCCGGAACGGACGGCGGCGATACCTTTGAAGGCGAATACCAGCGTAAAGACGACGAACGCGACCGTCTCGATCATAAAGACGATCGCCGCGACTAACATGCATTGCCCGGGCCGGTTACTCCGGCCTGGAATACCCCTCCGCCAGCCTGCGCTTCGGTAAAAACAGCCACAGTACCGCCAGCATGATAAACGCGTAAAGGCTCTTCCAGCCCACCATCGCCAGCAGCAGCAGGCACAGCAGGCTGCCAAACGCCGCTAACGCGCGATAACGTCCCTCAAGCAAACGGCAGCCCGCCAGCATGCACAGCAGATAGATCATAATAAAAATGCCGTTGGCGTAGACGATCAGCGCATCAAGATTGATATTGAGCGCATAAATGCATAACGCGCTAATGACGCAGCAGCCGAGCACCGCGTTCAGCGCGTTGCGCGGAATCTGTCGCGGCGACAGCCGGGCCAGATAGCTCTCGGGTTTGTACTGCGCCTGCGACCAGACCAGGCGAGCAAAACTCTGAATATAGATATTGAGGCTGGCGAAGCAGGCGAGATAGCCGATAACGCAGGCAATCCACAGCGCCTGCACGCCAAACAGGTGCACCACGATATTGGGCAGCGACGCGGCGGCGGCCATCTCCTCGCCAAAGGCATGAAAATGCAGGACCAGCACGGTACAGGCCCAGTAGACGGAACCCGCCAGTAATAAGCCAATCATCAGCGCGCGGGGGAAATCGCGTTCCGGCTGCTTAAACTCAGAGGCCAGGTGTGCAAAAGCCTCCAGCCCGACAAAGCACCAGAACATCACGGAAAGCGCGGAGAAAAGCTGCGAACTATCGATTTCAGCGGGCGCGGGGAAGGGGATCTGCGCGGGATTGATCGCGCCGCGCCACCAGATGGCGACGATCAGGGCGACAATCAGCACGGCAACCAGCGTTTGTAGATTGGCGCTGGAGCTGGCTCCGCGGGAACCGACCCACCAGATAATCGCCAGCGTTCCCAGCTCGGCCAGCAGCAGCTGGCTGTCGTGCCAGCCAAAAAGCGCCTGACCAAAGCCGGTGGCGATGTGCAGGGCCGCGGGTAATCCCACCGGGATCACCGATAAAAAGAGCCAGCCGGTGACGCGCGCCAGACGCGGGCCAAAGGCCATATTCACAAAATGCGCCACGCCGCCGGCGCTGGGAAAGTGGCGGCCCAGCGTCGCAAAGACGATAGCGATGGGAAACACCAGTAAAATCAGCGCCGGCCAGGCCCAGAGGCTGTTATCGCCGGCGACCAGCGCGGCCAGTGCCGGAACGGCGAAGACCCCGGTTCCCAGTAATGACGTGGAGAGTAATCCCACGCCTTGAGCCAGCCCTAACTCCTGTTTTAAACCACTCATGATTCAACCTTGCGCCCGGCAAAAAAAGGATGGTATCACAATCGCTTTTGCTTATGACGTCGGGCGAGGACGGCAAATTTATGTGCGTCCGAGCACGAGGACAAATTTTTTTTTGCGTTTCCCCTTGAAGCGGTAAAACCCCATCCCCATCTCTCAGGGCACTAGCCGGAAAACCGTGTGCGGACCGGCGTCATCCATAACTGATAATGACTTTCTCAAAGGAGAGCTATCAAAATGAGTATTCGTCCGTTACATGATCGTGTGATCGTCAAACGTAAAGAAGTTGAAACGAAGTCTGCTGGCGGCATCGTTCTGACCGGTTCTGCGGCAGCAAAATCAACTCGTGGCGAAATCATCGCTGTCGGTAAGGGCCGCATCCTGGAAAACGGAACCGTGCAGCCTCTGGACGTTAAAGTTGGTGACATCGTCATTTTCAACGATGGCTATGGCGTGAAGTCCGAGAAGATCGACAATGAAGAAGTGTTGATCATGTCCGAAAGCGACATTCTGGCAATTGTTGAAGCGTAATCCGCGAACGACACTGAACATACGAATTTAAGGGAAAGATAAAATGGCAGCTAAAGACGTAAAATTCGGTAACGACGCTCGTGTGAAAATGCTGCGCGGCGTAAACGTACTGGCAGACGCAGTTAAAGTAACCCTGGGCCCGAAAGGCCGTAATGTGGTTCTGGACAAATCCTTCGGTGCGCCAACCATCACTAAAGACGGCGTTTCCGTAGCGCGTGAAATCGAGCTGGAAGACAAGTTCGAAAACATGGGCGCGCAGATGGTGAAAGAAGTTGCCTCTAAAGCGAACGACGCTGCAGGCGACGGTACCACCACCGCAACCGTACTGGCTCAGGCTATCATCGCTGAAGGCCTGAAAGCCGTTGCTGCGGGTATGAACCCGATGGACCTGAAACGTGGTATCGACAAAGCTGTCGTTGCCGCCGTTGAAGAACTGAAAACGCTGTCCGTACCGTGCTCTGACTCTAAAGCCATTGCTCAGGTAGGTACCATCTCCGCTAACTCCGACGAAACCGTAGGTAAACTGATCGCGGAAGCGATGGACAAAGTCGGTAAAGAAGGCGTTATCACCGTTGAGGACGGTACCGGTCTGGAAGACGAACTGGACGTGGTTGAAGGTATGCAGTTTGACCGCGGCTACCTGTCCCCGTACTTCATCAACAAGCCGGAAACCGGTGCTGTTGAGCTGGAAAGCCCGTTCATCCTGCTGGCTGACAAAAAAATCTCCAACATCCGCGAAATGCTGCCGGTTCTGGAAGCCGTGGCGAAAGCTGGCAAACCGCTGGTTATCATCGCTGAAGACGTAGAAGGCGAAGCGCTGGCGACCCTGGTGGTGAACACCATGCGCGGCATCGTTAAAGTGGCTGCGGTTAAAGCTCCGGGCTTCGGCGACCGTCGTAAAGCTATGCTGCAGGACATCGCAACCCTGACCGGCGGTACCGTTATCTCTGAAGAGATCGGTATGGAGCTGGAAAAAGCGACTCTGGAAGACCTGGGTCAGGCGAAACGCGTTGTTATCAACAAAGACACCACCACCATCATCGATGGCGTGGGTGAAGAAGCTGCGATTCAGGGCCGCGTTACTCAGATCCGTAAGCAGATCGAAGAAGCGACTTCTGACTACGACCGTGAAAAACTGCAGGAGCGCGTTGCGAAACTGGCAGGCGGCGTTGCGGTAATCAAAGTTGGCGCAGCGACCGAAGTTGAAATGAAAGAGAAGAAAGCCCGCGTTGACGATGCCCTGCACGCGACCCGTGCTGCGGTTGAAGAAGGCGTGGTTGCCGGTGGTGGCGTAGCGCTGGTTCGCGTTGCGGCTAAACTGGCTGGCCTGACCGCTCAGAACGAAGATCAGAACGTCGGTATCAAAGTTGCGCTGCGCGCAATGGAAGCTCCGCTGCGTCAGATCGTATCCAACGCCGGTGAAGAGCCGTCAGTTGTTGCTAACAACGTGAAAGCCGGTGAGGGTAACTACGGTTACAACGCCGCAACTGAAGAATACGGCAACATGATCGACTTCGGTATCCTGGACCCAACCAAAGTGACGCGTTCTGCTCTGCAGTACGCAGCATCCGTTGCTGGTCTGATGATCACCACCGAGTGCATGGTTACTGACCTGCCGAAAAGCGACGCGCCTGACTTAGGTGCTGCTGGCGGTATGGGTGGCATGGGCGGTATGGGCGGCATGATGTAATCGTGCGCTATACCCCTTAGAAATAAAGAACCCTCGGGCAGAAATGCTCGGGGGTTTTTCTTTTTGTCGTCTTTTTAGTATAAGGTTGTACATCCGGGCCAGTGCGTCCAGCTCATTGATCGTGGGGAATAACATGCAGGTAAAATATTTAGCAGGGATTGTCGGCGCAGCATTGTTGTTAGCAGGTTGCAGCTCCAGCAACGAATTGACCTCTGGTGGCCAGAACGTACGCTTTGTTGAGGATAAACCGGGTTCCGAATGCCAGCTGTTAGGCACTGCGACCGGTACGCAGAGCAACTGGCTGTCCGGGCAGAATGGTGATGAAGGCGGCTCTATGCGCGGTGCGGCAAACGCTCTGCGTAACCATGCGGCAGAAATGGGAGGCAACGTGATTTACGGCGTCAGCAGCCCGACGCAGAATCTGTTGTCCAGCTTTGTCCCGACCGATAGCCAAATGAACGGCCAGGTTTATAAGTGCCCGAATTGATTTAACAGGTGCCTCTCTTGAGCCAATAGAGGCACCTGGCATATTTTTTAGCGCGCGTTGATTTTCGCCTGTGTCGCCATGTAGAACGCATGTAAAGGCCGCAGGCACTCCTCCAGCGACAGCATTCTTCCCGGCTGAGAAGGAATAATTTGGCTAAAAATCTGGCAGGGCTGATGCTTTGCGTGCACTTCTTTCAGTTTTGGGCTCTTCTCAATTAAGCGCATCACTACGCTATTCTCCTGCTCTGACGGATGGGCGGCGTTGGTTTTAATCACCGCGCCGGAGATGATTTTTCGTCCTGCCTCCGTATCACAGCAGTACAGCACGCCCAGATAATGGGAAAACAGATTGAGCTTCCACTCATCCTGGATGTACTGTTGATAATCAACATTCTTGTTATTCGTTAAATCCAGGGCATATAGCATCAGGCTTTCCAGTGATGACGTTAAATTTTTAATCAGTTCGTTATCACCGGCGTTTTTAAGAGATTGCTGAACTCCAACCAGCAGCGCTTCAACCTGCATATCATCAATGCGCAGCGTAGCAATTTGCTCGTTTTGCAGCACAAGAATGAGCGTTGACCAGGTATCTCCTGGTTTTAACGTAATCGATATGACTCGCCTTTCCGAATTGGGCTGCTGGACTTCCGGCATATCTATAACCGGGGTGTTTTCTATGAGCTGCTCATTAAAAGCGACCAGTTCACTCTTATAACTTTCACCTTCAGCGTTTAAGCGCTGTAATACGATGGCCATCCTGTGTTGTAAAACTAACAGGAGGTCGGTAAGCGCCTGGGCCTGAAGATAGTAAGACTGGCAAAGTTGATTACTCAGCTTTACTTTGAGCATTAAAGCTAAAAATTTGTCTTCATATTTAATTGATGCGGTATTAAAACCAATAAACGTGCCTTGCATTCGGATCTCCTTTTCCTGAGGGTTACGCTGGTGCCAGCGTGCGTAGCTGTGATAAATCAATGATGCGATCGGCCGAGGCAATGGTGGATGGCCGATGGGCGACGATGATTCGGGTAATGCTTAGCCCAGAGATAGACTGGTTAATCACCGACTCGTTTTTAAGATCGAGATGACTGGTGGCTTCATCCATAAACAGAATGCTGGGTTTTCGATAGAGGGCGCGAGCGATTAAGAGCCGCTGTTTTTGCCCGCCAGAGATGCCTAAACCGAGCTCGCCGACAATGGTTTCGTACCCCATCGGCATTTTCATGATTTCATCATGGATATTACATCTGCGTGCGCATTCAACGATAAAGTCCATATCGGCGTTATCTTCAAAGCCGCTGATATTATCGATCAGGGAACCCGAAAAGAGTCTGTCTTCCTGCAGAACGCAGGCCGTTCCATGACGGAAGTTGTTAATGCCGATTTTCTGAATATCGAGGTTATCCGCTATCACATCGCCGCTGGTTGGGGACAGCAGGCCGCACATGACTTTCAGTAGCGTGGTTTTACCGACGCCGGAAGGGCCGACCAGCGCGATGGATTCGCCCGGTTCAACGGTAATATTTAAATTAGAAAAAATAGGCTGCGAGAACGGATCGTACTGGTAGCTGAGATTCTTCACTTCCAGTTTAACGCCCGTGTTTTCTGCAAAAACGCGTCGTGAAGGCAGTTCTTTTTCCGGCTCGCTAAAGACGATCTCTGAAAGACGCTCATTATGTAACGACAGCATACGCAGCTGCATAATCAGATCGATCAAACTTGAGGCGCGCTGCGAGAACTGACCGCGATAGGCATTAAAGGCCATAAACATGCCAAGGGTCATATTGTTATCAATAACCATAATTGCCCCCAGCCAGAGAACCGCAACCTGGTCGATAGAAGTAATAAAGGTATTAATACCGCCAAACATCATATCGAACCGAGTCTGTTTGATGCCGGCATTACAGGCGTCGATGTTGATATTTAACCAGTGCTGCGAACGGCGTTCTTTTAAGTTCAACGCCTTAATGGTTGAAATACCGTAGAGCGACTCCATAAAGTGCGAGCTGGAACGGGCGCCCTTGATAACCTGCTCTTCGGCAACGCGGCGGTAGAAGCTGTAGGTCGCAAAACGCATGATGACGTAGCATAAAGTAAAGCCCACCACGACCCAAACCAGCCAGCCGCCATAAAGCGTTAGCATAATCAGCAGGCCAACGGTCATAATCGAATCGATAATGCCGGTAACAATGCTATTGGTGAAGGTTGAGCGGATAGTATCCAGCGAGGAGAAACGAGACTGAATATCGCCCAGATGGCGCTTCTCAAAAAAGGATAACGGCAGGCTCGCCAGATGATCGAACAGCGTTGTCTTCCACTGAATATTGGTCAGCGTATTTAACGTTAATGAGATCCAGGCCCGCAGCATACTAATAAATGTACGGAAGAGCGTGAAGAAAACCAGGCCAATACAGATAACCGAAAGCAGGCTCTGATCGTGCGCCATGATAACGTGGTCGGTTACCAGCTGCGTGCCGATGGGTAACAACAGACCGATAGCCTCAACCACTACCGAAAAGGCAAAGATCTTGAGCAGGACGGATTTCAGCCCAACAATATTACGCATCAGGTCCAGCAGGCGTAGACGAGATTTCGCCTGTTCCTGCTGAAAGTTTTGGTCCGGCCATAGCTCCAGCGCAACGCCGGTAAAGTTATTGGACATTTCCTGGATGCCAATAACCCGTTTACCCAGCGCCGGGTCGTGAACAATAAAGCTGCTTTTACGCACTTTAGTGAGCACCACGTAATGATTCAAACCCCAGTGGATGACGCAGGGCAGCTTTAGCTGCTTGATTTCATCCAGGTCGAGGGATAGCGCGCGGCTTTTCAACCCGGCATGTTCCGCCGTTTTGCTCAACGACATGAGCGTAACGCCCTGAGAAGGACTGCCGTAGCGATGGCGGAAGTTGAACAGGTCGATATTGAGCCCGTAGAAGCCGCAAACCATCGCCAGACAGGCGATACCGCATTCGGCAGCCTCCGACTGTAATATCACCGGCGTTTTATGGCGGAGCGAAAAATTTAGCTTATCGGTAATCGTTTTAAACAGTTCTTTATGCATCGATCGGGCCACTCACGCTTTGCGTCATCTTATAGAAAGGGGTAAACATCCACATATAAAGCGGACGCTCTTCAAGAAAAACTACCGCCTGAGCCTTCAGGCCGTTAGAGAGCGTGAGCGTTTTTCCGTTGTAGTTAAAAGTCTTGTCTTTAATTTTTATAATGGCTTTATAGAGCGCCAACTCCTGCTGGCTAGTGCCGTTATTAACGTTGGTATATTCAGCCATCTCCTGGCGTGATGCTGGAACCGAGGAGATAGAAATAACCTTTCCTGGAAATTGCCCAAATTTATCCGCAGGAAAAGCATCATAGCGAATATTAATCGTGTCGCCTGGCTTCACATAAGGGATAGTATTATTGGGTAACCATAGGATGAGATAATACTCAATATCCCCTGTGGGTTTGATCTGTGCGAGGCTGCTGCCGTTCTCAACCATCTGCCCCTTAGTCACGGCCAGCGACTCAATCTTTCCATTGGTCGTTGCTTTAATAATGAGATTACCATTCGCGTTGGATTCTACCAGCTGATTTTTGTAATCATTGATTTGATTGTGCTGGCTGGAGATCTGATTATCAAAGTCTGCTGCTTTGGTTATTTTATCGCTATTGGTTTGCGTGAGCTGAGATTCCAGCTGCATTTTTTGGGTAACCAGGGATTGATAGGCGCTTTGCTGTTGAAAATATAAAGAATGCTGATAGTTATACTGGTCTTTAGTGATCAGACCATCCTTGAGGTATTTATCATAGCTGGATAAGTTGGTATGCATTTTGTTTAAGCCTACCTGAGTCGTCGCCAGCATGCGATTAGTTTCAGCCAGTGAGGCGCTGGTAGTTTTAAGCTGTTTATCAAGGGCGGTTAATGTTTCAGCTTTATTGCGCGTCAGTTTGCTTATAATATCTTCCGCATTAGCAATTTTTTCATTAATCACTTCAATTTGGGCTGCGCTCACATTCCCATTAATGGTATTACGCGAAACGTCAAGCTCATAAAGCGGTTGGCCTTTGTTTACGATATCACCCACTTTTACGTGCTGATTAACAACAAAACCTTGCTGTGGTGCGAAGACGTTCACGGAGTGGGGGAGCGTAATGACTTCGCCACGCACATCAATGCGCTGAGTGAAGGTACAAAATATGAGAGATAATACAAGAGCAATAAGAAAAAGTGATGCTAACAAGGTAACCAACCATGCCGGGATGCCTGCTAACAATAATGCTTTCCCTTTCCAGTGAATTTTTTTGTACTCAATCGCTTCCTTGCGATAGATATTTTTTAACATTGTTATCAGCTTTGAGATAGAGAATTAAGATAAAAGAAGGCTCGTCAGAGCCTTCATAAAGTTATGGTCTGAAAACTTTCTTACCAGTAGGCTAGCGTACCATCAACAAATCCATCAAACATCTCGATACATTTATCGAGAGTGATATCCCAGCCAACCATGGCACCAGCAATAGCGCCACCAACGCCGCCAACGCACAGACCGTAAATCATCCCCACCGCCTGGCCAATTGACCCGATACCCAAAATGCCGCCACCGTTACCGCCGAAGATGCCGCCCATAGCAGAACCGGCAAGTGCGCCAGCTGTGGCGCCTAAAATGGATGCTCCGATAGCTTCAGCGCTATTAAAAACAATACTGGTTAAGGCTCCAGTTATCGATGAGAAGTCCCAGGAGTAGCCACCAGAAATCTCTTCCATTTCAAATACAGTGAGTTGTTTCATTATATATTCCTTTAATATATGAGTGCTTTAAGAAAACAACAACAAGTCAAAATCTATTTTGACATTTTTAGAAAATGAAATACACGAAGGTGCAAGGTGGTATTTCGAGGCTGATTCTAATATGTGACTGTTATTTTTCAATGTCCGTGTTGATGATTGATTAGTGAATTTTTAGCGGTTCATGTATCAGCTTTAGTGAATTAATATTGATGGCGTGATTGTGTGTGAGAGAACGGATTGATAACGACAGGCATTTTAACCGCCACACTTCAGGCTGCCTGAGCGTTGGCTGAGCGCGCTCAGCCCAGCCACTTAATGCAGTAAACTGCCAGGTATTCTCTCACTCACCACTCGAATAATTTTGGATTTATAACGTTTTTGCTTTTATTCATCATTAAGTCTATGTAAAACTTGCTGGTATATGCTTATATCCTTGCTCACAGGGGAATTATTCCTCCTGCAGGATGACCTCTAAATCTGTTTTTATCTCCCCAGTGATGCCTGCAGAGACATTTTTAGCGATTTTAAAATAGTCAGCAGTGAGCGTTAAATCCTGACTCTTAGTACTGACGAAGGGGTAGGCACTCAGATCGTTAAATTTTATCGCAGAACCATTTTTTTTAAGAATGATACCTATGTTTTGAGCGCCGTCTGGTAATGAATTTAGTAATAGTCCATTTACGCTTGTTGATGCTACAGATATAGGGCTAAACCAGTAAACATATTTTTTATTGATTTCTGAATCCGGGCAGTTAATATCGAGGGTGATATTTTTGGACTTGCCTGCGGCACTACCGACAGCTACGGAATTTAAATCTGAAATATCAATGGTTGATAGTTTTACGATACCTCCATTGCGCGGCGAGATTTCGCAGGTAGTTTCCTTAAAAGTAATGTTAGTCAAATCCACATTGATTCTGAATAATTCAGCGGTATTCGATGCACCCGTGTTGGTCTGATTTGGCGGGCCAGCCATAAAATAAACCGCCGTTTTGTTTCCCTTTTGTTTCGTTATGGGGCCGGTTTTCACTAACCAGACCATGACCTGTCCAGACGCTTTAGAAAAATAATGATTGCTGGCTATTTCTGGTTGATCTATTTCTGCAGGGGAAAAATAGTTAACTGATGGTAAGGTAATATCAGAAATCTGAAACCCAATACCGGGGATACCTGTCTCATAAACTATTTTTCCACCAATTTTAGTAATATTAGATGGGCTTACGACAGGTACGGTTCTGACGACATAAACATCGCTGGAACTACACGATGAAAATGTTTTGGGATTTACACTTCCACGTCTTGCCGACGCTAATATGCTACCGTTAGGTAATGTGGAATCCGCGATGACAGAACCGTTAAAACTAACGGTAATCGCACCGCCACCCGTTTTACTATATGAGCAGGTAGCCACCGCCTGTAAGCTTATGCTGAGTAAACTAATAATAAAAAAAGACATTTCATAGTATTACTTTCCCTGTTGGTGGCAAACCGCAGTCGTCTGCGCGATGCCTTCGATTTCCCTGGCCAGACTATAAGCCGCTTTACACTGCTGGCCAGTCTTTGAACCCCACTGGGCATAGACTTCACCGTTATCTTTTAGACCGGACATGTAGACCATCCCACCATCAGACACGATACTGGCCTGGGCATTTTTATCGGTAGTTGACGTTACCGTTGCGCCATACGGCACGTTTTCGCCTGATGCTCTCTTAAGGATAAGGAATGCGCGGCGGCCAATATTACCCGCGAAGTTCGCCCGTACCACGGCTGCACGTGTAGGCACGACTTTTTGCGTCGTATTTGGCAATTCCATATTATTCCCCAGAGTCGTGCTATCTAAGGTTACGTTGGTCCGATGGTATGGCGTAACGTACGGAATAATCGCGTAGCCGCGGGAGTCCGTTTCGATAGTCGCGTCGTTTTCCAGGCGTACATTTTTCAGCCCGGGTGCTTTAACCAGTACGGCGGTTTCAGACATTTCCTGACCCAGGGTAATACCGTCGGCATGCATTAATACGCCGCCGCTCAGACCATAGTTAATCAACTGGCTATGTTTGGCATAACTGTAGCCGGCGTTAACTGAACCCGTTGAACCACGATAGTTGCCGTAGACGCCGCCGCTGGCATCCTCCCGATTGCTGTAGCCCTGCTGTACGTTCCAGTCGAGGTTATGATTTTCCAGCGCCACCCCGCTCAGAGAAACATACTGATCGGTCGAGCCCGGGCTGCTGTTGGTGACGTTGTAGGTCGCATAAGCATTAGGCAACCACTCGCTTAAAGGAATAGAGATATTAAATGAAACGACATGGTCATCCTCTACATAACGGCCGGAGCCACTATTTCCCCAGCTGTAGCGGCTATAGCTATAGCCGGCATAATAGTTAAAGCGGCGGAACCCGCCGTTGTAACCAATATTCAGCGAGTTATTGTGGCGCTTGCTGTCCCAGTAATCCTCGAATATACCGGATACAGAAAGGCTACCTAACCCGGCCCCCAGGCTTTGGCTGACGGTAATATTGGTTCTGTTACGCAGAGAGCGTGGAGTATAGCCGCCGTATCTGTTGCTATAGGTGTTCATCACATCGCTTAGCGTATTGTACCCGGAGGTCGAATAGCGGTAGCCGGCTACGGTAATATTGGTGCCGGTCTCAAGAATATTTTTACCATAGCGGATACGCCAGGATTGGCCGGACGTTTTATCTTCATCTTTCTTGTGGGACCAGGCTGTCGTGACGTCTGCGGAAACCGCGCCAATATCGCCAAGGTTTTGCCCGACTCCGAAAGCGAGCGCCTGATAGTTGGATGCCGCCTGCAAACCGGTATAGAAAGTGGTGTTGCTTAAGACACCGTAGCCGATCGTAGCCTGCGTAAACGGTTTTTCATCTATATTGCCGTCATATGGGCGATATTTACCGCTCGTGATCTCATACTCCATCTGGCCTTCTCTGAGCATTAATGGCAGAGAGGCGTAAGGCACGACGAAGTTCTGTTGGGAACCATCGGACTCCTCGACGGTGACGTAAAGGTCACCGTTGCCGCCGGTCGAGTAGAGATCGGTGATTTCGAAAGCGCCCGGAGCGACAAAGGCCTGGTAGATTTGATAGCCATTCTGTTTAATGACGATGCGAGCGTTGGTCCTGGCAATACCACGAACAACAGGCGCGAAGCCGCGCAGGCTTTCAGGAATCATGTCCGTATCGGTTGCCAGCTGAATCCCCGTGAAGGGCACGCTGTCAAAAATGCTGGAGAGAGAGGTGCTTTCACCCATGACTAAGGTGCTTTTCAACGACACAATGCTTCGCTGCGCATAGAGATAGACGGAATCCCAGTCACTCTTCGTGCCTGCTGATTTATTCCAGGTACTAAGGTTGCGCAGGCGCCACGGCCCAATGTTCAGGCCGGATTGTAGGTTAAGATTGTAATACTCATTGTCCGCTTCATAGTCTTTGCCCGAACTAAACTGATAGTTGGTCAGCAAGGCGTTAATACCGTCATCAAACTCATCGGGAGAAACAAATCCCTGAGCTATCGTCGACAGGGCTGCCTGCGGTATGGATATCAGCAGCTGTTGAGTATTAAAGTTAAAATCGGTGGTGAAATCCGGGATGATGCTCGTATCAGCACAGCCGTTAGCATCCTCTTTTAATGTTGGAAATGCATCTGAACGTAAACCATAGGTGGTTAATTTAGCAATGCTTAAACATGGCGCGAGTTTTAAGGCATCAGTCGCCGGATCTTTTTTGTCAACAAAGCGAAGATCGGCCGTTTCTTGCAGACTATTATTTAAAATAACGTCAATGCGGTACACCCCTGGTGCCTGTGCATCCCTGGTTGAATACAGGGACAGGTCCGGTATTGAGGATGGATCGCCCTGATTTACTGATTTTATAAAAGCGGGATCAAAAAAATCACGTGCCAGGGCATTAGCGCTTAAACCGAGAGCGAGCGCCGGAACGAGAACGAAAAATGTGTGGTAGGTTCCGGATAGCGCCCCTCCCATCTTTTTTATTGAAATAGACATACTTTTCACCCTGGCCAATGAAAAAGAATTTAAATCGATGAGGTGTTAGCTGGGCCCGAGCCCCCATTATCCGTAGCCACCTTCCATACGATCTCTGAACCATTTATACCTGCAGGCAAAGTAAATTCTTTGCTGGAAAAAGCATCAATGTTATTAACTGAACTAGTAATATCCCTGCCGTTTATTGTTATTGTTTTAAAATAAATAAAGAATGGGGTCGGGTTTTTTAACGTTATTTTATTACCGGACTTACGCCACTGCAGATTTCTGGCCTCAGTAGTAATATTCATATCCTGAATAGCGCGTGGACGATAGATGAGGCGCATTCTGTGGCGAACGGCGAGCTGTAGCTTGTTTTTATCGGCTTCACTATCGCTGGTTGGCGGGATAGACATAACGTTAAAGAAGTAGACGGTTTCACGATCCTTTGGTGCTTTGGATATATACGCATTAGGAAAAACACGCACCGTATTCGTTTGCTTTCCCTCCAGACGGAAAAGTGGAGGCGTCACCATAAAAAAGCTGTCTTTCGTTCCTTCAGGTGCTTCTACCCAGGATTTAATAAGATATGGCGTATCATCTTTATTTTCAATGTTTGCGCTGATTTCTCGCGCGCCTTCTTTATAAAGATGACGGGTTGAATCCACCACGACTCCGCTGTGGGCTACGAAGCTGATGGTAATAAAAGAAAGTGTAGTTAGCCTTAATAATGACTTCAGCATAATTCATTCCCTGAATATAAGAATGGGGTTTACCTCAGGTAAACCCCGGCATGCTTATTAGTAGCTAATAGTAAAGATTGCTACACCCTTAACTGCACCATCGGTAACGCCATTTGCGGTTTTAACGTATGCGGCTTTATAACGCAGATAAGAAGGCGTACCCGCAGTATATGCAATAACCTTAGGCGTAGTGCCGGTGAAGCTTACGCGAGTTCCATCGGTATTAACCACGGTAACCGCAGCGTTAGTCGCCGGGCTGGCCGCGGAGTTGGTCAGCACGTCATCCTGGCCGCTGATATAGTCGCCTGTTACGGTGACGTTGATATTGCCACTAAAGTCTTTAGCGCCTTTCTGGCAGTCTTCGATTTTGTACTCAATATCTTTTGCTGTAGACATATACGGTGCGTTGACAGCCAGGGCCTCCAGCACGGATGCTTTTACATCATCCAGCGTTAAAGATCCGCCTGAAATCATCGCGGACGGCGTTACGTTACAGGATTCGCCGGTGTCGGTTACGTTGCCCAGAATAGTCAGATTAGAACTGTTTCCTGCCGCAAAAGCCTGGGCACTCAGAACTGCTGAAGCAGCGACCATTACAGCTACAATTGTTTTTTTCATTTATTTAATCCATATAGAGATACTAAAGTCCTGAATAGCGTCATGGCGTGGATGTTAATTAGTATGAATAGTAATAACTAGCATTCCGCTATGCTGCCTGAGCGCTATCGTTATCTTTCTCCTGCCGCCACTATTGTACAAATCAGCGCGTATTGTGCCGGAGCGGTAACAAATCTAAGTGCAGGGTAGATAAAATGCATGTGAATTCTGCTTGAATTTAAAGCTTGTTTATTGAAGGTTGCAAATTCACAAGTAGACTTCGTAGATAATAATGAGCGTATCTGGAACGTATAGTTGTAAATCAGTCTTCCATTTGGTTCAAATATCATGATAATATTATCTTTGCTCTGGGAGGAGCGGGAATTTATCCTTGAAATTATCTAATCTGGCAGGCTAAAAGGGATGTGTTGTGTTTGCTAAAGGTGAATTTGAATTTAATTCATCTTTGTTTCATATGGAATGGTGAGAGAGGATTGGGATTATGATATTCAATGAATATATCATTAATAATGAAGTTATTTTTAATGTAAATATGAATGAGCTACAGCCTGTAGGAGAGAATGGGGACAGCGTGACCCTCAATGTGCCAACGGCACGCTGCCTGCAACTTTTGCTCGAAAGCAACGGGAAGATTATATCCAGGGAGGAGTTTCTGGATATAGTGTGGAAAAATAGAGGGATTGTTGTTTCTCAGAATACGTTCTATCAGAACATTTCCTTGCTAAGAAAATCATTACTGAAAGCAGGATTATCGCAAGATATTATTGTCACAGTAAGGCAGCGGGGATTTGTTCTCGCCGCAGGATCAAATATCGCGTCATTCTTCCGAACGGACGAAAAAGAGCCAGAAAACCCTGAAAATGTGCAGATCACCGCGAGCACATCTTCGCCTCCGGTTGAGAACAATGTGACTCATAATTTAGCCATTCAGGAAGATGCGCAAAAAAGTTTCAATGACAATAAAGCAACAGAGTTCAAATTACCAAAGTGGATTTTACCCCTGCTATTGGTTATGACCGCAGCAAACATTCTTTCTCTTTTCTTGTAGCTTTAATGAATGGGTTAACAGCTTGCTTTTATATTTGCTTTTACTTTCTTTCAGAAAGGATAACGGCTGGTTTTACGAAAATGATTAAGCAGTAGTATTTATATACCAGTGAGTAATAGCAAATAGGCAGTCTGCCTGGCCATGCCCGGCAGACGGATTGACTATTGCTGCTTTAACCCCAAGTCGAGGGGCGTCTTGCTGGGTTCCCCGCCGATTTCCCGCGCAAGTTTTGGTACTAAATAGCCGGACACCAGCGTCAGCAATTCGCGCACGATCGCTCTGGCCTCTTCGTCACTGACCATAAAATGCGCCGCTCCCTGCACTTTGTCTAACACATGCAGATAATAAGGCATGACGCCGGCGTCGAATAGCGCGTTGCTCAGGTCGGCAAGCGTGTTGGCGTTATCATTTACGCCGCGCAGCAGCACGCTTTGATTCAATAAGGTCACGCCAGCCATACGCAGTTTTTTCATGGACGCACGAAACGCCGCATCAATCTCGTTGGCGTGGTTAACGTGGTTTACCAGCAGTACCTGTAACGATGATGCAGCAATACGGGCAACCAGCGTATCAGTTATACGCGCAGGAATCACAATGGGCAGCCGGCTGTGAATACGCAGGCGCTTGATGTGCGGAATAGATTCCAGCTGCGTCAATAGCCAGTCGAGTTCATGATCCTTGGCCATAAGCGGATCGCCGCCGGAAAAAATGATCTCATCCAGCTGTGGATGTGCCGAAATGTACTCCAGGGCCTGCTGCCAGTTACGCTTATTGCCCTGGTTTTCAGCATAGGGGAAGTGACGACGGAAGCAATAACGACAATTTACCGCGCAGCCGCCTTTCACCAGCAGTAGCGCACGGTTGCTGTATTTATGCAGCAGACCGGGTACCACGCTATGCTGTTCTTCCAGCGGATCGGTAGAGAATCCTGGGGCATTAATAAACTCTTCCTGGGAGGTAAGTACCTGACGTAGAAGAGGATCGTTGGGATTGCCTGGCTCCATACGGGCAATAAACGCCCGCGGAACACGCAGTGCGAACAGGCGCTTAGCATCACGTCCTGCCAATAGATTCGCATCTGCGTCTACATTTAAAAGATGCAGCAGTTCATCAGGACTGGTCACAACATCGGCAAGTTGCGTTAACCAATCTTCTCTGGATGGGGTATTTAGGGTTACAATATGCGCCATTTTGTGGCTTAGCTACCAATTAACAAAATTTCAGAGGGCCTTATGGCGACTTACTATAGCAACGATTTTCGTGCCGGTCTTAAAATCATGATGGACGGCGAACCTTATGCCGTTGAAGCCAGTGAATTCGTTAAACCCGGCAAAGGCCAGGCTTTCGCGCGCGTTAAGCTGCGCCGCCTGTTGACCGGTACTCGCGTTGAGAAAACCTTCAAGTCTACCGATTCTGCTGAAGGTGCGGACGTTGTCGATATGAACCTGACTTACCTGTATAACGACGGTGAGTTCTGGCACTTTATGAACAACTCTACCTTCGAACAGCTGGCCGCTGATGCTAAAGCCGTTGGCGATAACGCTAAGTGGCTGCTGGATCAGGCTGAATGCATCGTGACCCTGTGGAACGGTCAGCCTATTTCCGTCACCCCGCCAAACTTTGTTGAGCTGGAAATAGTTGAAACCGATCCAGGCCTGAAAGGCGATACTGCGGGTACCGGCGGCAAGCCTGCAACGCTGTCCACTGGCGCAGTGGTTAAAGTTCCTCTGTTCGTACAGATTGGCGAAGTCATCAAAGTCGATACTCGTTCTGGCGAATACGTCTCCCGCGTGAAGTAATTCAGGCGGCGAAAGAGTTGGCGCAGCGCCATGCTGCGCCTCTACAGGTTGAAACCGCAGGCAAGGAAGATGAGTCCTACACTGAAACTGTTGCTACTGTTATTGCTGAGCGGTTCTCTGCTTGCCGGGTGCAATACGGCTCGCGGCGTGGGCGAGGATATCCAGAGCCTGGGTCATGCTATTTCTCACGCGGTCAGCTAATCTTATTTCATCAGGCAATTCTTATTCATATACTCACGCTCTATCTGATTCACTTTCTTCACTTCTTTTTCTCTTAAAAATCGTCTCGCTTCCCTCATCCTGGACCAGTTTGTCTATGCTTATAGAGCACGATAACTAAAACTGGTTAATAAGGATGACATTATGGTAAAAAAAGCGATTGCAGCGTTCTTTACGGTTTTGGCACTTTCCTCTGTACTGACCGCATGTAACACCACGCGCGGTGTAGGTCAGGATATTTCAGAAGGCGGTAGCGCGATTTCGGGCGCCGCGACCAAAGCTCAGCAATAGACCATGGCGGTACGGCCGTTGGTCGTACCGTTCTTCCTCACCGTTGCCACGTCGTGTATAATTCCTGCGGAATATCATCTACCTTACGGGACGGCCTGTAAGCGTTTCACATCTGGGGACGGCCCCATCAAAGGAGCCATATGTCCTGGTTTATTCTGTTTATCGCGGGTCTGCTGGAAGTCGTCTGGGCTGTCGGCCTGAAATATACCCATGGGTTTAGCCGCCTGGTGCCAAGCGTGATAACGATTGCCGCCATGGTCATCAGCATGGCGCTGTTGTCGTGGGCGATGAAAACGCTACCCGTGGGGACGGCTTACGCCGTTTGGACCGGAATTGGCGCGGTCGGCGCAGCCGTGACGGGGATTATCCTGCTAGGCGAATCCGCCAGCCCGATGCGCATTGCCAGCCTGGCGTGTATTGTGATTGGTATCATTGGCTTGAAAATGAGCGCGCATTAATACTGCTGATTGACCCACAGCAGTTTGCTGACGTCGAATCCCTGCCGGGTAGCGATATCCAGCATCTGCTGCTTCACTTCTGGCGGGATTTTCGGCGCTCGCGCCAGTAGCCAGAGATAATCCCGGTCAGGTCCGCAAACCAGCGCGTAGCGATAATCCTTGTCCAGCGCAATCACGTTATAGCCGCCATAGAAGGGGCCGAAAAACGACACTTTCAGCGCGGCTCGCGTGGGCTCCCCGGTAAAGTAAGCCACGCCGTCGGTTTTCTGCCACATCCCCCGGTCGGGGTTGTATCCCTTATTGACCACGTCCAGCCCACCATCGTCGCGCAGGCTATAGGTTGCGGTAACTTTTTCTAAACCGCTCTCAAAATGGTGATCGAAGCGGGCAATCTCATACCAGGTGCCAAGATAGCGTTGAGGGTTGAACGGACTGACCACGGTTACGCCAGAAGGTGGCGTCGGCGCGCTGCAGGCTACAAGCAGAAATGAAGCGGCAACAACCGCAATAACGGGTAGCAGACGCATAATGTTTTCCTTGCCAGTTTTAAGCTAAGTGTAGATTCAGGCAGGAAAAATGCGGCAGAATTTTCTTGAGAAGCGAGCCCGGTAACATAATGCTACCGGGCTTATCGCCGAGGAGGTAAAAGCGGCCTCCGGCGAGCGCTTTAGATGAACAATATGCCGACCAGAGTGACGACGGTCAGAATCGCCGCGAGGCCGTAGAAGACCCACTTACCGTTGGGTACGTGAATTTTCAAATCATGCATCGCATGGTGAATACGGTGAAGTCCACACCATAGCGGCAGCACAATCATCAGGAAAATGAATGCGCGGCCAATAAAGCTATGGGCGAAAGCCAGCACGCGTTCGTAGCTGAAGGCGTCCGCGGGCGCCAGTCCGAGCGGCAGCATAATACCCACCAGCAGCACGATAACGGGGGCGACAATCGCTCCCCACATGCCGCCAGCGCCAAACAGCCCCCAGAATACCGGTTCATCAGAACGTTTTGGTTTGGGATTAATCATTCCAGCCTCCTTACCAGAACAGCGCGACAAACAGGATCACCACGGTGACGACCGCAGTGACGACCCAAAGCCCCTTAATAACCGGCTCTGGCCCCATTTTCTCGCCTTTAAGGATAATATTGGCAGCTTTCGGTGCCAGCTCAAACCAGGTTTTGGTATGCAGCAGCGCGGCTGCAAGCGTGATCAGGTTCAGGATCACGACAATCGGATTTTGCAGAAAACCGATATACCCGGCCCAGCTCTCCGCGCCGTGCTTCAGTGCGAACAATCCGTAAATCAGCACGATGCTGAACCAGACCGTGGGTACCGCTGTTCCCTCACGCAGCATATAGAAGCGATAAAACGGCAGCTTTTTCCACCAGGTGGACGGCATCGGCCGCACGTAGGGTTTGCGTTTAGTCGTCATACTGCACTCCTTAGCGTGGTTTCAGGGTGGCGATAAGAAAGTCTTTCGAGCTTTCTACCTTGCCCTGCTGGATCGCGGCCGCCGGGTCGACGTGTTTCGGGCAGACTTCGGAGCAGTAGCCCACGAATGTACATGTCCAGACGCCATTCTGGCCGTTAAGCTGCGCCATACGTTCCTTTTTACCGTGGTCGCGGCTGTCTTCGTTGTAGCGATGGGCGAGGGTGATCGCCGCCGGGCCGATAAACTCCGGATTAAGACCAAACTGCGGGCAGGCCGCGTAGCACAGGCCGCAGTTAATGCAGCCGGAGAACTGGTGGTACTTGGCCATTTGCGCCGGGGTCTGGGTGTTAGGCCCCTGATCGGGCGTGCGCGGGTTACCAATGATGTACGGCTTAATCGCTTCCAGGCTTTCAATAAAGTGGGTCATATCGACCACCAGATCGCGCTCAATCGGGAAGTTAGCCAGCGCCTCGACTTTAATGCCTTTGGTGTATTCGCGCAGGAAGGTTTTGCAGGCCAGTTTTGGCACCTTGTTCACCATCATGCCGCAGGAACCGCAAATCGCCATGCGGCAGGACCAGCGGTAGCTGAGGTCCGGCGCGAGGTTGTCTTTGATATAGCCCAGCGCATCAAGCAGCGAGGTTTGCTCATCATAGGGAACTTCATAGAAAGCGCTGTGCGGTGCGATGTCCACTTCCGGGTTGTAGCGCACCACTTCGACTTTCATGTTTTTCATCTCAGCCATTCGTCGTCTCCTTCTTCTCGGCTGCTTCCGCTTCCGCACCGTACACGCGTTTTGCCGGCGGCAGAGTGGTGATTTTCACATCACTGTACTCCAGACTGGTGTGACCATCGGCATCGCGGAAGGCGAGGGTATGCTTGAGGAAGTTGACGTCGTCGCGCTCGGTGCAGCCTTCATCCAGGCGCTGATGCGCGCCGCGGGACTCTTTACGCGCGAGGGCGGAATGCGCCATACATTCGGCGACGTTCAGACCATGGCCCAGTTCGATGGTGTACAGCAGGTCGGTATTGAACACGCTGGACGTGTCGGTGATCCGCACGCGCTTGAAGCGCTCCTGCAGCTCGGCGAGCTTATCGACCGTTTTCTGCATGAGCTCCGGCGTACGGTAGATGCCGCAGCCTTCTTCCATCGACAGACCCATTTCGTCGCGAATCTTCGCCCAGTTCTCGTTACCTTCCTGATTAACCAGATCTTTCAGGCGCTTCTCGATATCGACGACCTGCGCGTCCAGCGCGGCGCTATTGGCTTCGCCCGCTTCGGTTGCGCGCTGCATGGCCTGCTCACCGGCCAGACGACCAAAGACCACCAGCTCCGCCAGGGAGTTGGAGCCAAGGCGGTTGGCGCCGTGCAGACCCACAGAAGAACACTCGCCAACGGCAAACAGCCCTTTGATACGGGTTTCACACTGCTGGTCGGTTTCGATCCCGCCCATGGTGTAGTGTGCGGTTGGACGCACCGGAATCGGCTCTTTTACCGGATCGACGCCAACGTAGGCTTTCGAGAGTTCACAGATAAACGGCAGACGTTCAAGCAGCTTTTTCTCACCCAAATGGCGCAGATCGAGATAGACCACATCGCCTCGCGGCGTAGGGATCGTGTTGCCCTTGCGCCATTCGTGCCAGAAAGCCTGGGAGACTTTATCGCGCGGACCCAGCTCCATATATTTATTTTTCGGTTCGCCCAGCGGGGTTTCCGGACCCATGCCGTAATCCTGCAGGTAGCGGTAGCCGTTCTTGTTGACCAGAATACCGCCTTCGCCGCGGCAGCCTTCCGTCATCAGAATACCGGAGCCCGGCAGGCCGGTGGGGTGATACTGCACGAACTCCATATCGCGCAGCGGTACGCCGTGGCTGAGCGCCATACCCATCCCGTCGCCGGTGACGATACCGCCGTTGGTATTGTAGCGATACACGCGTCCAGCGCCGCCGGTAGCCAGAACTACCGCGTTGGCGCGGATCTGCACCAGCGTACCTTCCATCATATTCATCGCGACCAGACCGCGAGCCTGCCCATCATCGACCAGAATATCCAGAACAAAATGTTCGTCGAAGCGTTGGATTTGCGGGAATTGAAGCGAGGTCTGGAACAGGGTGTGCAGCATATGAAAGCCGGTTTTATCGGCAGCGAACCAGGTTCGTTCGATCTTCATACCGCCGAATCGCCGGACGTTGACGCTGCCGTCCGGGCGGCGGCTCCACGGGCATCCCCACTGTTCGAGCTGGGTCATTTCCGTCGGGCAGTGATGAACGAAGTAGTCAACGACGTCCTGCTCACATAGCCAGTCGCCGCCGGCAACGGTGTCGTGAAAATGGTACTCGAAGCTATCATGATCCTGCGCGACGGCAGCGGAACCCCCTTCAGCAGCAACGGTATGGCTGCGCATAGGATAGACTTTTGAAATTAGAGCGATTTTTGCATTTGGATTAGCTTGCGCGGCGGCTATTGCGGCGCGAAGACCTGCTCCGCCTGCGCCTATTACGGCAAGATCGGCTTGAAAAGTTTGCACGACATTCCTCCAGTTTTTGTTTATTTCGCCGCCGGGCTGGCGAAAACGTATCACTGCTCCTTTATAGGTAAGGAGTATAGCCGTAGGGTTATGAGGGAAAATTGACGTGTTCGATTTTTTTATCGTTCTGTGCGGTCGTTTATCTCATTGCTTTATGTTTTTGGGTTATCAATAAATTAAGTGTATGTAACGCGTTTACGTATTCGCACAAAATTTGTTTCATCCGCCAGTTACGAGTAGACTTCGTGCCCTTGTTTCAAATCGGAGAACGTACCATGAGCGAAACGGCAACCTGGCAGCCGAGCGCATCCATTCCAAATCTATTAAAACGTGCAGCGGTCATGGCGGAAATTCGCCGTTTCTTTACCGACCGCGGCGTGCTGGAGGTGGAGACGCCCTGCATGAGTCAGGCGACGGTGACGGATATTCATATGGTCCCGTTTGAGACGCGTTTCGTCGGTCCTGGTCATTCTCAGGGGCTGAACCTGTACCTGATGACCAGCCCGGAGTATCACATGAAGCGCCTGCTGGCGGCCGGCTGCGGCCCGGTCTTTCAGCTGTGCCGTAGCTTCCGCAATGAAGAGATGGGGCGCCACCATAACCCGGAATTCACCATGCTGGAGTGGTATCGTCCGTGCTATGACATGTACCGGCTGATCAATGAAGTGGACGATCTGCTCCAGCAGGTCCTCGACTGCCAGCCAGCCGAAAGCCTCTCCTATCAGCAAGCCTTCCAGCGTCATCTGGAAATCGATCCGCTGTCGGCGGATAAAACGCAGCTGCGTGAAGTGGCGGCGAAGCTGGATCTGAGCAATATCGCCGATACGGAAGAGGACCGGGATACGCTGCTTCAGCTACTTTTTACCATGGGCGTCGAGCCGCACATCGGTAAAGATCGTCCGACGTTTATTTATCACTTCCCGGCAAGCCAGGCGTCGCTGGCGCAAATCAGCACCGAAGATCACCGCGTGGCGGAACGTTTCGAGGTCTATTACAAAGGCATTGAGCTGGCGAACGGTTTTCATGAGCTGACCGATGCGCGCGAACAGCAGCAGCGTTTTGAGCAGGATAACCGCAAGCGCGCCGCTCGCGGCCTGCCGCAGCAGCCAATCGATCGTCATCTGCTGGCCGCTCTCGAAGCCGGGCTGCCGGATTGTTCCGGCGTGGCGCTGGGCGTTGACCGCGTCGTGATGCTGGCCCTGGGGGCAGAAAGCATCGGTGAGGTTCTCTCTTTCACCGTCGACCGCGCCTGATCCTCTCTCAGCTTCCCTTTCGATGATGGAAGGGAAGCCCGCCTTTTAGCCCTAATACCCACAAGAACCGTTTGGGTTTTTGCTACTATCCGCGCTCATTTTTTTTGGCTATCCGGCATCCTCTGCCGCGATACCGCGTTTGGATAGATTTATGCACCAGCAAATAAAGAAGATGAGCCTGATTGGGCTGATATTAATGATCTTCACCTCGGTATTTGGTTTTGCAAACAGCCCCTCTGCGTTCTACCTGATGGGCTACAGCGCGATGCCGTTTTATCTCTTCTCCGCTCTGTTTTTCTTTATCCCTTTTGCGCTAATGATGGCGGAGATGGGAGCGGCCTATCGTAAGGAGGAGGGCGGGATCTATTCATGGATGAATCATAGCGTCGGCCCGCGCTTTGCGTTTATGGGGGCCTTTATGTGGTTTTCATCCTATGTGGTCTGGATGGTCAGCACGGCGGCTAAAATTTGGGTGCCGTTTTCCACATTCTTATTCGGCGCGGATAAAACGCAATCCTGGGCGCTGGCCGGACTGACCTCCACGCAAACGGTCGGTATTCTTGCCGCGTGCTGGATGCTGCTGGTGACCTTTGTCGCGGTAAAAGGCATGCACAAAATCGCCAAAATTACCGCCGTCGGCGGGATCGCGGTCATGGGCCTTAATCTGGTCCTGCTGCTGGTGAGCCTGGTGATTTTACTGCTCAACGGCGGCCATTTTGCCCAACCATTGGATTTCACGGCCTCGCCTAATCCAGGCTATCAGTCCGGTCTGGCGATGCTATCTTTCGTGGTTTTTGCCATCTTTGCCTACGGCGGAATCGAAGCGGTTGGCGGTCTGGTGGATAAAACCGAGCAGCCGGAAAAGAATTTTGCCAAAGGCATTGTTATCGCGGCGGTCGTCATTTCTGTTGGCTATTCGCTGGCGATTGTTCTGTGGGGCGTGAGCGCCAACTGGCAGCAGGTATTGAGCAACCCTTCCACGAACCTCGGTAATATCACCTACGTGCTGATGACCCGCCTTGGCGCCACCCTGGCTAATGCGATGCATCTGCCGCCCGCCGTCGCCGCCCTGAGCGGATTATGGTTTGCCAGAATCACCGGACTCGCCATGTTCCTCGCTTATACCGGCGCTTTCTTTACCCTGAGCTACTCGCCGTTAAAGGCGATTATTCAGGGCACGCCAAAAGCGCTCTGGCCTTCAGCAATGACGCGAATTAACGCTAACGGTATGCCGGCGAACGCCATGTGGTGGCAGTGCCTGCTGGTGAGCGTGTTTATTCTGCTGGTTTCCTTTGGGGGCGATACCGCGTCGGCGTTTTATAACAAACTGACGCTGATGGCGAATGTCTCTATGACGCTGCCGTATCTGTTTTTAACGCTGGCATTTCCTTTTTTTAAGGCGAAGCAGGATCTCGATCGCCCCTTTGTGATTTTTAAACACCGCGGCTCGACGCTGCTGGCGACCGCCGTTGTGGTACTGGTGGTGGCATTTGCCAATATCTTTACCGTGATTGAGCCGGTGATGGAAGCGGGTGACTGGAGCAGCGCGCTGTGGATGGTCGGCGGACCGGCTTTCTTTTCGCTGCTGGCGTTGGGGATCTATGAGAATTACCGCCGGCGTACGGCGGTGCAGCTGATGGTCCAGGAGAGCTAAAACGCTGGCCTTGCCTGCGTTCAGGCAAGGCCGTTCTTACAGGCTGCCGGGCGTGCGGCTGGTTTTCCCTGCCGAGGTCAGCGCCCTGCTGCTTTTTCTGCCATCGATGCTCTCCAGGCGCATCTGGAACGGCGGGAACGGCATATCAATACCGTGCTCGCGGAATCCGGCCAGAATCAGCTGGTGCATCTCGTGGCGCAGCGGCATCCGGTGACCCATTTCGGCGGCGTAGATACGCAGCTCGAAAATCTGGATCCCCTGCTGCAGATCAACGAGGAACGCTTCCGGCGCCGGGGTATCGATAACCAATGAACAGCGGTGCGCGGCATTTAACAGGATCTGCGCCACCTCTTCGGTATCGGCATCTACCGGAGCAGGCACCGTTAGCACCACGCGGGTCACGGAATCCGACAGCGACCAGTTGATGAACTGTTCGGTGATGAACGCCTTGTTCGGTACGATAATCTCTTTACGGTCCCAGTCGCTGATGGTGGTGGCGCGGGTATTAATACGCGTCACGCTGCCGGTGAGATCGCGAATGGTGACCGTATCGCCAATGCGGATCGGTTTCTCAAACAGGATAATCAGGCCCGAGATAAAGTTGGCGAAGATCTCCTGCAGGCCAAAACCGAGACCCACACCGAGCGCGGCAATAAGCCACTGCAGCTTGGACCACTCAATCCCAATCATCGAGAAGCCGACCAGACCGCCGATCAGCATCAGCAGATACTTAGTGATGGTGGTGATGGCGTAGCCGGTTCCCGGCGTCAGTTCCAGATGCTGGAGGATGGCCAGCTCCAGCAGCGCGGGCAGGTTGCGCACCAGCTGGGTAGTAATAATCAGCACCAGGATGGCTATCAGCACCGCGCCGAGGGTAATCGGCTCCAGGCTCTCAACGCCCTGTACCGTGGAGGTGACGTCCCACAGCGAGATATTCTCCAGGAAGCCAAACGCGGAGTGGATTTCTGACCACAGCACGATAACCGACACCAGCGCGATCAGCATCAGCAGGGAGCGCACCAGACGCAACGACTGGGTACTGATGGCATCAAGATCGACCTCGCTGACCTCAGCTTCCATCGAACCTTCCGGGCTGCTGGTATGCTGGACTTCCTCTTCGCCGCGGGCGCGCTGGGCGAGGATCTCCGCCCGGCGGTGCTTCGCGCGATCGAACGCCAGGCGGCGCCGCTGGATCAGCATCCAGCGGCGTATGATGTGATAAACCACCAGCAGCAGGAACCAGATGGCGACCGAGGTTTCAAGCCTGGCGAGCAGCGCCTGCGACGTGGCGAGATAGCCGATCGCCGCCGCCAGCATCGCTATCAGCGGCGCGCCGAGCAGCATATTCCACAGCAGCCGGTTCAGCATATTGTCGCCGCTGCCTTCTTTGTCGAGATACAGCGGAATGCCGGCGCGTTTCAGGCTCAGGGTCACCATCGCCAGCGCGCCGCAAATCAGCATAAAGCAGAGGCGGCCCAGCGAGGCGGAGAACTCGCGATCGTTGAGGTTATCGAAAGTAATCAGCGCCATAATCAGCGGCACGATCAGCCCGATGCTCATCAGGTAGTAGCGCATCGCTTTGCTGACGCGGCTGCGCGGCCAGCCAAAGTGGGCGATAAACAGGCCGTTAGGGCGGGCGAACGTGGCGCAAATCATCACGACCCACAGCAGCGGTACCGTGGCGGTGACGCTATCGCCAATCGCCACGGCCAGCGGGAAAGGCCAGGCGGCCTGCAGGCCATAGCCCAGCGTCATCCACAGCACCGGCAGCGGCGAGGCCACCAGTATGGACCAGAACACCGTGCGCAGGGTGAGCCAGAAGTGATCCTGCGTAACCTTACCGACGCGCGCGCTGGAGCGCTCAAGGAAGCTGGTGAAATGGCGGCGTGAGCTAATACTGAACCCCACCAGAATGAGCGCGACGAAGAGCGGCAGCAGGGTCTCTTTACTGGTCAGCATCATCATGCTGGCCTTACCGAGCTGGCTCATGGTATCGAGCGAGATCAGGCGGCGGAGATCCTGAACGATCTCCAGCGGCCATGAGAAGCCGATTGGGCTGACGTCCGAGGTCCAGAACAGATAGCGGTGGGTCGCTTCGTTGATCTCTTTAAGCGCATCCTCTAGCTGACCGTTGGCGACCTTCAGCTTGGTCAGTTCGAGCATAAGCGTATCGCCGCCGCGCAGCAGGGAGTTGAGCAGCTCGGTCTGCGTGCGCATCTGGGCCTGCAGAATACGGTTCTGTTCCGCGGTGAGCGGTTCACCGCTGGCCTGACGAATTTGTCTTAGCTGCGGCTGTTTGCCGAGCTGATCTTCATAGCGTAAACGCTGCACGCGCAGCTGCGCCATTTCGGTATCCAACTGCTGCGGCCGCGGGATTTCCGGCAGCCGCGCCACCTGCGCGCGCAGGGCTTCGCCAAGCAGATTGGAAGAGCCCAGCCACTGGGACTGCTCGCGCAGGGTGTTTAACGCCTGACGCACCTGGAGGGTCTGATTGGTCGCCTGGCGCTGCTGCGAGGCGATCAAATCCATCCGCTGCGCCTGCTGGTTGAGCGCCTGCGACAGCTCGCGGTTAACTTTAAACTGCGCCACGATATCCGGCGGCAGATTTTCGCTGTTTTCCGCCAGCAGTTCGGTGCTTTCCAGCGCTTTCTCCGCCTCGCGCTGCCGTTGGTTATTGAGCTGATTTCTCAGCGCCTGTAGCCAGGCGTCGAGCTGCTCGCTCTCTTTCTGCGCCAGCTCGGATCGCAACCGTGAGAGCTCCTGGCGGTTATTGGCGGAAAGCTGCGCCAGATCCAGCTCATCGACCAGCGCTTTCAGCCGCGCGGACTCCGCCTGCAGACCAAGATTTTGCGCCTGTGCCAGCGGGGTATTGCTGCTTTGCGCGCCGACCCGGCGTTCAACCTCATTCAGCTGGCGGCGGGCATCGCTCTGCTGCTGCGGCAGCTGGTTGAGGGAGTCGGCGATGTCGCGGGCGCGATCCTGCTCCTGCTGGGCTTTACGACTGGCTTCCAGCAGCTGGCTGCTGACCTGGAGAATCTCCTGGTTCAGGGCATCGGAGGAGAGTGTAGTGGAGACCTGGCGCGGCTCATCGCTGAGATTGTTGAGCTGCGCGCGCAGGTTTTGCGACAGTTTGGGGAAGTTATCGATAACGTCCTGGTACTGGCGGGCGCGCTCAAGGGAAGCATTACGCTCCTCAAGGGCGTTCAGGGCAGATTGCAGAACTTCAACGGTTTCAGGCTGGGCGGGCTTTGCCGCCTTCGCCTGTTCCAGCTCCTGGGCTATCTGTTTAGCATCCGGGGCTGTCGCTGCGTACGCCCCAAAACTGAGGCACCAGGCCAACAGGAAAGTGTATATCAGGCGCACGGCGTAACCTTTTTTCAGGAATTAACCTTCGTCTTGTTTATCGTCAACCAGCGGGCTGGCGGCGTGTTCAGCGCGGACTTCTTCTTCCGCTAGCGGCGCGGGCTCTACCGGCGCCGCGGCTTCAGGCGCGAGCGCCAGCGGCTGGCCTATTTTGGTCACCGACAGGCTTTGTAACTGCTCAACCAGCTTCACCTGGCCCGGAGCAAACAGGTTAATCACCGTGGAGCCCAGCTTAAAGCGGCCCATCTCCTGGCCTTTCAGCAGGGCGACGGAGCCTTCGCTATCGCCAGCAGGCCAGGTCCAGCGCTTAATGATGCCTTCGCGCGGCGGCGTGACGGTACCGGACCACACGGTTTCGATGCTGCCGACGATGGTGGCGCCGACGAGGATTTGCACCATAGGGCCAAACTCAGTATCGAACAGGCAGATGACGCGCTCGTTGCGGGCAAAAAGATTCGGCACGTTTTGCGCGGTCAGATGGTTTACGGAAAACAGATCCCCCGGCACGTAGATCATTTCGCGCAGAATACCGTTGCACGGCATATGCACGCGGTGGTAATCGCGCGGCGAAAGATAGGTGGTAACGAAGCTACCGTTACGGAACAGGTCAGCCATCTGGTAGTTACCGGCCAGCAGCGCTTCCAGGCTGTAGTTATGGCCTTTAGCCTGCAAAATTTTGTCGTCTTCAATGGCGCCCAGTTGGCTGATGACGCCGTCGGCGGGCATTACCAGCACGCTCGGGTCGGTGTTTAACGGACGGACGTCGTCGCGCAGCGGGCGAACGAAGAAGTCGTTAAAGGTACGGTAGCTGGCGGTGTCAGGCTTTTGCGCCTCTTTCATATCGACCTTGTAATATTTCACGAACAGATCGATGACCAGTTTTGTCAGCCAGCCTGCTCGTTTGCGTGCACCCCAGCCTGCGAGGCGGGTGAGCCACAGTTTAGGCAGAATGTATTGCAGTGAAAGTTTAAGATCGTTTAACAAGGTAGCCTCCAGGCCATTATTTGTCGTTCCTGGCCCCGCGGAGCAGCGGAGCCTGAAAAAAGGGGGACGATTCTAACGATGCTCAGCTTAAATGTCAGTCATCGGTTGATGAAAAGCTTTTACGCGTTTTTACCTGTACCTGCGCCATGCTTTCCAGAATGCGATGGTAGTTTTCAAACCGGCTTTCGGCGATTTCGCCTTTCTCCACCGCTTCGCGAATGGCGCAGCCCGGGTCATTGTCGTGTTTGCAGTCGCGGTATTTGCACCGGCCTAAATAATCATGGAATTCGACAAAGCCGTGGGTGATTTGTTCCGCGTCGAGATGCCACAGGCCGAACTCGCGTACGCCAGGCGAGTCAATCACATCGCCGCCGTGCGGGAAGTGGTACAGGCGCGCGGCCGTGGTGGTGTGCTGCCCCAGTCCGGAGACATCCGAAACGTCATTGGTGAGGATTTGGTCATCATGCAGGCCCAGCAGCGCGTTCAGCAGGCTGGATTTGCCTACCCCTGACTGCCCGGCAAAGATACTGATACGATCGGTGAGCGCCTCTTCAAGCGGCTTCAGGCCATCCTGCGTGCGGCTGGAGACCATCAGTACGCGGTAACCAATATGGCGATAGATGTCCATTTGCTCGTTGACGAAGTCCATGCTCGCCTGATCCAGCAGGTCGATCTTATTGAGCACGATCAGCGGCTCAACGTTCAGCGTTTCGCAGGCCACGAGGTAGCGGTCGATAATATTCGGAGAAAGCTCAGGCAAGATCGCGGAAACAATGACAATCTGATTGATATTGGCGGCGATGGGTTTGACGCCGTCGTAGAAATCCGGACGCGTCAGTACGGAGGTCCGTTCATGGACGGCCTCGACGATGCCCTTGACGTTGACGCCGTCAGCTTCGCTTTTGCCAGGCCGCCAGACCACGCGATCGCCGGTGACCAGCGAACGGATAGTGCGGCGTATGTTGCAACGGTGGACGCTACCGTCGGCGGATTCGACATCGGCATGCATGCCAAAGCGGCTAATGACGGTCCCTTCGGATTTCTCACCGAACAGGTTGTCATCAAAATCGGCCTTCTCCGAAGTCGTTTTCAGGCGGCGCTGGTGGTTGGCCTTCACGCGGCGCTGTTGGCCTTTGGAGAGTTTATTTTTACTCAATCGAACTGGCTCCTGGTCGCCCTGTACGGGCAAAACCTCTATGATACACGCTATTTTAGATGAATATAGTGACGTAAGAAGGGTGGAAAATAACATGAGTGCAGATGAAAACAACCTGATTTGGATCGATCTTGAAATGACGGGGCTGGATCCGGAGCGCGATCGCATCATCGAAATCGCCACCCTGGTGACCGACGCGAATCTGAACATTCTGGCGGAAGGGCCGACCATTGCGGTGCACCAGTCAGACGCGCAGCTGGCGTTGATGGACGAGTGGAACGTGCGTACCCATACCGGCAGCGGGCTGGTGGAGCGGGTGAAGGCGAGTACCCAGGGCGATCGTGAAGCCGAACTGGCGACTATCGAATTCCTCAAAAAGTGGGTACCGGCAGGTAAGTCGCCGATCTGCGGCAATAGCATCGGCCAGGATCGCCGCTTCTTGTTTAAATATATGCCTGAGCTGGAAGCGTATTTCCACTACCGTTATCTGGACGTCAGCACGCTGAAAGAGCTGGCTCGTCGCTGGAGGCCGGAAATTCTCGACGGCTTTAAGAAACAAGGAACCCATCAGGCGATGGACGATATTCGCGAATCGGTCGCGGAACTGGCCTACTATCGCGAACACTTTATTAAGCTTTAACGCCCGTGCCGGGGCCAACACTCCCCGGTCATACCCCCGACTATTTAAACCACTTCAGTTCCATGGCCTGGAACTCCGGCGAGGCTTTTACGACATCCAGAGCGGCATTGATGTTATTCAGCAGCTCAGGATCGTCTTTACGTACCGCAATGGCGTACTGCTTACCGTAGTAGCCGGGATCCGTGGCGCGTTCGTCCATCATGGCGTAGTCGGGGTTATCCTGGAGCCATTTCGTTAACGTCTCCTGATCGCCCATCACGCCGCTAATCACGCCTTCTTTCAGCGCGCTCAGGGCGCTTTCGTCGCTGTCGTAAGGCACCGCATGCACGGCTTTTTGTTTGTCCCGCAGATAGTGCTGATGAAGGGTGCCTTTCACGACGCCGATTTTTTTATCCTTCAGATCGGCAAAGGTATGGGCGGCGTCTTTCGCTGTGACAACTACGCAGGACAGCGCCTGACGATAGGGATGGCTGAACGCAACCTGCTTTTCTCGCATCGGAATCACTTCGATACCGGCAATCACGGCGTCGAATTTCTTAAAGCGCAGCGCCGGGATGAGGGTATCGAACCCCTGGGGAGTGAATTTGCATTCGACCTGCATCTGCCTGCACAGCGCGTTGGCCAGGTCGATATCAAAACCCGTGGGCTGATTTTTACCATTGACGGTTTCATACGGCGGATTGGCCGTCGTTGTCCCAAAATGTAGCGTTGTTGCCGATGCTGTTCCTGTGGCAAGCGTGGCCAGCAGCAGGACGGTAAGCGCTTTTTTCATTTTATTTCCCTGGTTGTCATCGTTGTTGACCGTCAGCGGGCGATATCCGCCTATAAACTTGAGCGATTTTGCGCCTTTAGCGGGCCCGGAAAAAGTGATTTTGCCGCATTTGCTGGTTATTTAGACAATTCAGGCCGGTGTGTGGTGATAAAGTGGTCACTTAAACCAAAAACGAAAAAAATTGCGCTCAGGGGGGTTGCAGGTAAATCGAATTCTCGTATAATGCGCCTCCCGTGACGAAGCAGAAATGCAAATCACGACGCCATAGAAATATGGCCAGAAGTATGCGGGAATAGCTCAGTTGGTAGAGCACGACCTTGCCAAGGTCGGGGTCGCGAG